>NZ_CAKRAH010000009.1 GCF_934294775.1 uncultured Dorea sp. | reverse complement strand
TTAGGAAAGTCGGACTGCCTTAGAACTTCTGCATCGTGACATCTAGCAGCAAACAGGATACCAGCGCTTTCTCATGGACCGGGAGACCATGATGAACTAGTGTATTAAACAGCCATTCCTTTTAATACCCTCTTCGCATTCCGATACCATATCTTATCCAACTGCGCCTCCGACACCCCCTTTTGTTTCAAAGCTTCCCACAGCTTCTCCAATTCATCCGGATGTGCGATCTCCATTCTGGTCATGCCGTCGAATCCGTCAAAGTCTGTTCCTATTGCAGGGAATTCGCTTCCGCCTTCGTTTAGCATGTGTAGTATATGCGCAGTCATTTCTTCGATTTTTGATTCTTTTTTTGTTCCGAGGAACGGGCCATACAAGTTCAGGCCTGCGATTCCTCCTGTGTTTGCAAGGTCCCATATCATCTCATCAGTAAGATTACGTGGATGTTCCGCAAGTTCGCGGCAGTTCGAATGTGTGGCCACTACAGGTCCTTTTGCCAGAGACAGAATATCCTTGAATGTTCCATCCGATGCATGAGATACATCCACGATCATTCCAAGCTCTCCCATCCTTGTAATAACTTCTTTTCCAAATGGCTTTAATCCCTGATACATGATAGTTTTGTCCCGGCTGTTCGGATATCCGATACAGTTTTCATAGTTCCACATCGGAGTCATCAACCGAATTCCATATTGGTAAAGTTCTTCCAGTCGTTCCATATGGCCGTTCAGGACTCCTCCTTCCTCTACCGTCATCATCGCCGATATTTTGCCCGCCAGGTTGTTCCGTTTTACATCATGCCACGAGTATGCAAGTGCCAGATCTTCACTGTAACACTCCTGCTGCTTTCTCAGATAATCCATCATCTCATGTACATGTCTGTATGCAGCATCATATCCGCCTTTGTTCCTGTAATCTTTCACGTCTGTAAAACACGCAAAAAGTTGTACTACTGTTCCTGCTTTTTTCATGGTGGGGATATCAATACTGCAGTCATTTTCCATCAGATCCCCGTTCTTACCTGGATCCGTTAATTTCCATAAGGTATCACAATGCATATCAATAATTCTCATGTCTTTCGAATCCCCTTTATCTGTATGATTATTTATGCATGGTTCCTTTATGCAAACCATCTGTTGTCAGTATACAACATTTTCTATAATTTTTATCATGGAAATCAATAGATATTTTTAATAGGTTATTTTTCTTATCATTAATGTCTATTACGCATACCGATTTTGTCACATTTTGTTGATTTTATGCCTTCTTTTGCTCGTTTCCAGACTTCCCGATTATTCTATGCTATACTGAATTTATTCTAAACTTTATTTTTATCGTCTATTAACATTATTATATTAGAAATCGTCCGTGTTTTTCCCTCACTATAAAACTATGATTTATTTGGCGGACTTTTTGCTTATGATGGTTAACATAGGTCTTATGATGATGTTGTTCCTGCACATTCTTGTGTGACACCAAAAAGCGCAGCCAGATATTCTTCTGACTGCGCTTTTTATATGCTTTAGGGCATATCTTATAAATACTTTGCTTTCTACAAAACATACCGCAATGTGAGGCTTATAGATTGCAGGAATGATTTTTCAGACAAGCCCTGACTTCCTTATATCCCTTTCTTACGCACTTCTTTCAAACTGTGAGTTGTAAAGTTCCGCATAGAATCCATTTTGGGCAAGCAGTTCTTCATGGTTACCCTGTTCTACGATATCTCCATCTTTCATAACAAGGATCACATCTGCATCCCGGATAGTAGAAAGTCTGTGTGCAATGACGAAGCTTGTTCTTCCCTTCATCAGACTGTCCATCGCCTTCTGGATCTGGATCTCTGTTCTTGTATCAACGGAACTTGTTGCCTCATCAAGGATCAGTATCTTAGGATCTGCAAGCATTGCTCTTGCAATTGTCAGAAGCTGCTTCTGTCCCTGGGAAACATTACTTGCTTCCTCATTCAGTTCCATCTGATAACCACCCGGAAGTGTCTGGATAAAGCGGTGTGCCTTTGCTGCTTTTGCTGCCTGGACCACTTCTTCGTGTGTGGCATCCAGACGCCCGTAACGGATATTATCTTCAATACTTCCCTTAAAAAGCCATGTATCCTGCAATACCATACCGAACATCTTACGGAGATCGTCTCTGTTAAAGTTCCTGATATCATGTCCATCCACTTTGATCGATCCACTTCCTACATCGTAAAATCTCATCAGTAGCTTGATCATCGTTGTCTTTCCGGCTCCCGTCGGTCCTACGATTGCAACCTTCTGTCCTGGTTTTACATCCACACTAAAGTCATTAATGATCGTATGATCCGGATTATATCCAAAATGTACATGTTCAAAGCTTACGCTTCCTTCCAGATTATCAATGGATACCGGATTCTCTACCGTCTGGTCTTCCTCTGTTTCTTCCAGGAATTCAAATACACGTTCAGAAGCTGCCGCTGTAGACTGGAGCATATTGGCTACCTGTGCTACCTGCTGGATTGGCTGCATAAAACTTCTTACATACTGGATAAATGACTGGATGTCTCCAACCTCTATCACACCTTTCATAGCAAGGTATCCACCGAGGATAACTTCTCCTACGTATCCCAGATTTCCTACAAACTGCATGATCGGCATCATCATTCCTGAAAGAAACTGTGACTTCCATGCAGAATTATACAGGATATCATTGTCACGTTTGAACGTCTCGATGACATCTTCCTCTTTATTAAATGCTTTGATAATATTATGTCCGCCGTAGATTTCTTCTACCTGTCCATTGACATGTCCCAGATATTCCTGCTGGCTCATGAAGTATTTCTGCGAACGCTTTACGATCATGGAAATCAGACCCATGGATACTGGAAGGATCAGTAATGCCACCAGTGTCATAAGAGGGCTGATACTCAACATCATAACCAGTACTCCGATGATCGTTGTAACGGACGTAATGACCTGCGTTGCACTCTGGTTCAGGCTCTGGCTCAGTGTATCTACGTCATTGGTAATACGTGATAACACTTCTCCATGTGTCTGCTTATCAAAGTAATTCATTGGAAGCCGGTTGATCTTTTCTGAGATTTCTTTTCTCAGTCTGTATGTCAGCTTCTGTGAGACACCTGTCATAATATATCCCTGCATGAACGAAAATACAGCACTTGTAAGATACAGGCATAACAAAATGATCACGATATGGGCAATCTTGGTAAAATTAATTCCAGATCCACCCGATACTTTTCTGACCAGTCCATTAAAGATCTCCGTCGTTGCTTTTCCCAGGATTTTTGGTCCTGCAATGTTAAATATCGTACTTCCAATGGCAAATATGATAACAAAGAAGATTCCAATCTTATATGCGCTCAAATATGCCATCAGTTTTTTCATTGTGCCTTTAAAATCTTTTGCTTTTTCGTTGGACATTTTTCCTCTTCGTCCCATACCTCTTGGCATATTATTCCACCTCCTTAAGATCTTCTTCTAATTCTTTTTCTGATAACTGTGACGACGCGATCTGATAATAAGCATCACAGTTCTTAAGCAGTTCTTTGTGTGTTCCTTTTCCTACGATCTGTCCGTCTTCCAGAACGATGATCTGATCCGCATGAAGGATCGTGCTGATTCTCTGTGCTACGATCATAACCGTGCTGTCTGCAGTCTTATCTTTTAACTGCGCACGAAGGGTCGCATCCGTCTTATAATCAAGCGCTGAAAAGCTGTCATCAAAGATGTATACATCCGGGTGTTTTGCAATTGCACGAGCGATAGAAAGTCTCTGCTTCTGACCTCCGGATACATTGGCTCCGCCCTGTGAGATCGGACTTTCGTACTTTTTCTTTTTCTGTTCAATGAACTCGGTTGCCTGTGCGATCGATGCAGCTTCTACCATCTCTTCGTGACTTCTATCCGGATTGCCATACATGATATTCGAAGCGATATCACCGGAGAACAAAACTGCTTTCTGCGGTACATAGCCAAGCTTTTCTCTTAGCTCATGCTGTGTGATATCTTTTATATCTTCTCCGTCAATCGTAATCTTACCACCTGTCACATCGTAAAATCTTGGGATCAGGTTCACCAGTGTTGATTTACCACAGCCGGTACTTCCAATAAATGCAGTTGTTTTTCCAGGTTCTGCTGTAAATGAAATATCATGCAATACATCTTCTTCCGCACCAGGATAACGGAAACATACATGATCGAATACAACCTTTCCTTTTCCTGCCTCTGGAATCTTCTTTGGCATCTGTGGATCATGGATCATCGTTTCACTTGTCAGTACTTCATCTACACGGCTTGCAGATACTGCCGCTCTTGGAAGCATGACGGATATCATACAGATCATTAAGAATGCCATGATAATCTGCATCGTATACTGGATAAATGCCATCATATCTCCAACCTGCATTGCTCCATCATTAATGCTGTGTCCACCTACCCATACGATCAGGACCGTAATACTGTTCATAACGAACATCATAAGCGGCATCATGAATGTCATCGCACGGTTAACGAATAAGTTCGTCTTGGTCAGTGCCTTATTTGCATCATCAAATCGTTCTTCTTCGTGTTTCTGTGTTCCAAATGCACGGATAACAGAAAGTCCCGTTAAGATCTCACGGCTGACCAGGTTCAGATTGTCCACCTGGGTCTGGATCAGTTTGAACTTCGGCATGACTACGAAGAATAAGAATGCTACGATCACCACGATCACTGCCACGGCAACACCGATGATCCATGACATACTTACATTTGTATGGAATACTTTCCATATTCCCCCGATAGCCATGATCGGTGCATACAGAACCATTCTAAGAATCATTACGATCAGAAGCTGGATCTGCTGAATATCGTTCGTACTTCTTGTGATCAGTGACGCTGTTGAAAATTTGTCAAATTCCGCATTGGAAAATCCTACGACCTTACGGAATACATTTTCACGAAGGCCACGTCCGACACCGGCACCTACACGGGATGCCAGAAGACCTACCAGAATACTTGCTGCCATTCCAAGGAATGCTAATGCAAGCATTTTTCCTCCTGTATTCAGGATATAATTTGTTTCAATTTTGTCTGTATCAACGCCTACATGGTCATAAGCATTTTTAATATATACGGAAGATGCCTGCTCAATGATCGAATCCTGCATTTTATTCAACTGCTTGTTCATCTGTTTTACCAACTGATCTCTCCCGTCAGCGCCCATGAAATCAAGCATCTCATAAATATCCATCTTATCAAAATCAGGGATTTCAGACATCTGTGCAGCTGCCTGTTTTGCTTCTACCTGCTTTTTCATCTGTGTGCGCAGCTGATTCTCTATCTTTTCCGTCATATCACTTCCGGAATCAAAACCTGATGCCAGAAGCATTGGTTTCGCCAGGATCTCTGAAAGTTCACCCATCTTCTTTTCATCTTCTTTTACCGAAGACTTTAACTCCATGACGGTTCCTTTGTAGTCATAATTTTTTTCTGACTTTGTGTATGCATTTTTTACAGAATCCTGCTGATCCGACTTCACCAGAAGTAACAGATGATTCAGATCTTTTTTCGATATTGTATCTGGCACTGTCTCGTCAATACCGCCCTGCTGGATACCTACATTTACAATATCCGATGTATAAGTCGGCAATGACAGATCGCAGTATGCCTGCACAACCAGTATACAGACAATCGCCACAACAGCACCTGCATACGGTTTTAGAAATTTCAATAATTTTCCCATATCTTTTTTCTGCCTTTCCTTTCTGTATTGTTATATGTTGAAATCCTTTCTGGATGACAATTAGAGTTCTTTATTTCCTGAAGGACGTGTCTTTTCCATGATGGTCTTCATATCCATGCCTTTGAAGTCTTTGGACTCTAACAGATTATTCTTCATCTCTGTCAGCAATCGCTTCATCAGAAGCATCTCTTCTCTCGAGATTCCCTGACGTATGACCTCCTCCATATCATATACAACCCTTCTGACTCCTTCGATACATTCTTCTCCTTTTGGAGCAAGCTTGATCTTGATCACTCTCTGGTCATTCTCATCATGCTTACGAACCACATACCCCAGTTCTTCCATCTTGCGGATTGCAACCGTCATCGACGGCGGTGTGATTCCAATCTTCTCTGCCAGCTGTTTCTGAGACAATTCTCCCCAGCAGTGAAGCGAAAAAAGAATTCCTGCCTGACTTGGCTTAATATCTAACTCTTCCATCCGTTTCATCGCCTGATACTTCATAAACTGCATCAGCTGAAATACCGAAAAAAATACGGATGTCTCCATCTCTCGTTCCATCCTTTCTTCCTCCTCTCGTTAATTAATTAGAAGTCTAACGATTATATTAGTCATTATTACCAATAATGTCAACTTTTTTATATTTATTTAATATTTATCCCCGTTATTTTTACAATTATTTAATTAGATTTCAAATTATATTTTCAGGTATAAAACAAGAGATACATCCGATCTTTTTCCGATCAGTTGTATCTCTTATTCTCTCTTAATATCTTATCATTCCGATAGCCAGGCGGATATTCGCAGTCCGCTCCGCTGTCTGATTTGATTAAAATATTCTTTTTTATAATATTCTGCTATTTAATGTGTCTCCATAAATTCAATAAATTCATCTTCCGGAAGCGGCTTCGAATAGTAATACCCCTGGATATAATCACAGTCATTTTCTTTCAGGAATGCTACCTGCTCTTCTGTCTCCGCACCTTCTGCCACAAGCTTCATACCCAGCTCATGCGCCATCTCGATGATAGACTTTAAGATGCTTCTGGACTTCGGATTCGTCTCAATCTGGCGGACCAGACTCATGTCGATCTTCAGAATATCAAAATTATAATCCTGAAGTACTCCGTATGATGAATAACCACTTCCAAAGTCATCCAACAATGTCATTGCACCTTTTGCCTGCAGTGCTTCCAGAATATTGTTACGGTTCTGTTTCATTGCTTCGAACGAAGTCTCCGTAATCTCGAATCTTGACTTGATGCCAAGTTCCTGATACTCTCCTACATTCTGATCAATCCAGCTCATCATCGTCTCGTCATAAAAATCCATCCATGACAGATTGATCGATACCGGTACGATCTTCTTTCCCTGGTTGTAACGTTCTTTTTCAAATGCAAATACTTTCTTTGTCACGTAAAAATCCAGTTCTGAGATATGACCGCTTTCTTCCAGTGCCGGGATGAATACTGCCGGTGATACAAAGCCTCTCTGTGGATGGATCCAACGGATCAGTGCTTCCGCAGATACAATTTTTTCTGTCTTTGCATCGATGACCGGCTGATAATACACTTTGAACTGCTCCTGTGCAAGTCCGTTTTTCAGCTCTCCTGTCAGCTCCGCCCGGTTGATGTAATGTGACTTCATCGTGGTATCATAGATATTATATGGTTTGACATACTCATCTTTAATATATCTTTTTGCAATCTTTGCACGGTCAATCATTCCGTTGATACTCATCGGCTTGTCTTCCACATAGAAGATACCGCATCCACATAAGATATGCATCATCTTTCCATCATGTGCAAAATTCCATTCACACAGTCCCGAAAGCGCTTCCAGATCCAGATCCTCTTTACGGATCAGACAAGTGAACTGGTCTGCTTCCACCCTTGCAGTAATGCATGGCTTCAGGCTTGATTCTTTTAAGTGCTTGTGAATCATCCGGAGAACTTTATCTCCGTTATCAATGCCAAAAAGTTCGTTTACCGCTTTAAAATTACGGACATTAAAGTAAAGCACTACATAATCCGTTCTGTCTTTGCAGTGTCTGAATATATTTTCAGCCTCATGAATAAATCCCTGCATGTTATAGCCGCCGGTCAGCACATCCTTACCGGAAAGCTCTGTGATATCTTCTGTCACTGCCAGGATGATTCCCAGTTCTTTAAACAGATACATACAGTTATATTCTTTCAGCCGTTTTTCACCGTCTTCGCTGATCTGATGGATTGTATAAGAATAACGTCCGTTCAGATCCAGCTCTTCACAGATATGATCCAGATCCATATATCCCGTCAACCGTTCCCTCTCCTGTGGCGGAACGGTCGCGCCGATGATATCATGCACATACACATCGTAATTAATCTTTGTGTTTAGATAACGGTACGCATTGAATTCTTCCGTTGATTCCATATTGATCAGTTTTCTTCTCGCATCGATCAGGGCGATCTTTTCAAAACTCTTCTGATATAAAAGCTGCGGGATTTTCTCCGCAAGGTAACTCTCTGTAATATCCAGGAAATACATGACACCTTCAATCTTCTGTGTCACCGAATTTCTCGCCATCTCAATTGCCACACGGAACATACGGATCTTTTCGTCGTCATCCCCCTGCACAACCGTCTCCATAGAAACATTCGTCCTTCCATTTTCAAAACTCTGTAGCAGCGATTCCTGTGAAAACAATTCTTCTGCTTTGATCCGGTCCTCCCAACCAATTGCATACTGTGACAGACGTCTTACATAAGAGTTGAGCCTTTCTTTTTCACCGGCCATATTCATGCTCTTATCTTTTACCGCACATGACACGCAATATCCTTCTGATACATTCACCGTCACGGTTCCAAGAGAATCCGTGGTTTTACGCATAACTTCATCTAACTGCTTCAGATAATCATCATTAATATCCTGTACATACAGCATCACCACCTGATTATCCGGCTGGTACTCTTCACTGCATATCATGGTTACGGATACCCATTTGAATTCATTACCGACTTTTCTCCTGTAACGGATACTTTCCTGTTTGGATCCACCGGCAAATGCCTCTCTTAAGCGCTGCAGGCTGCAGAACTCCAGATAATCCTTTTCGTCATCTTGATAAATGTATTCTTTTTCTATGAAACTGTATACTCTGTCATAGAATGATGTCTGTTCATTAAAATACTTTTCCTGATCTTCAACTCCATCTTTTAAGATCAGATAACTGTCCGTCGTCAGATTCACCTTTAAGATCAGGTAATAGAATGCCGACAGCATACCAATCGCATCCTGGAAATTCCCCATAGATTTATCATGAAGCGCAATCGTATTATGTACTCTTCTTAAGACAACTGCTGCGTCAAATGGTCTTGCAAAGTAATCACTGACCCCCAGTTCATAGGCTCTTCCAATTGTATCATCAGAGGAATCTGCTGATATGCAGATAACCGGTATACGGTCAAGCCAGAGTCTTTCTTTCATAACCTGAAGGACTTCATAGCCATTCATAACCGGCATATTCATATCCAAAAGAAGAAGGGACAAGTCTTTATGGTTCTCAGTCATAATGCAAACTGCCTGCTGTCCGTCTTCGGCTTCTATAATATCGTATTCATCTTCCAGCATACTGATCAGAATCTCACGGTTCATCTCAGAATCATCTACAATTAATATCTTTTTCTTCTGTTCTACCATATCGTCCCCCCCCCCGAACTTTTGTTCGTGATTTTATACTCATATTTTTATCACAATCTTTCCGAATCCAGTACGATGGTGAACGGTCCGTCATTCACCAGACTTACTTTCATATCTGCTCCAAATTTGCCCCGTTCTACGACAGGAACCTGTTCTTTGCATCTGTCTATGATATATTCGTACATCTCTTCTGCCATATCAGGTTTTCCTGCTTCTATGAAGCTTGGGCGGTTTCCTTTTTTACAATTTGCATACAATGTAAACTGTGAGATCAGCAGCAGTTCCCCTTCCACTGCCTCAAGCGACAAATTGGTCTTACCATTTTCATCCTCAAAAATACGAAGACCGATCATCTTTTTTATCATCTTATCTGCAATCTCTTTTGTATCCGTATCCGCAACTCCGATCAGAACCATAAAACCTTTTCCGATCTGACCGATCACTTCCCCGTCTACTTTTACACTGCTGTTCGTAACTCTCTGGATCACAAAACGCATCTTTTATCCTCCTGCTGCATCTTCTTACTACTTTTCTACCATTGCCTTCTTATCCGGGAGCTGTGCCAGTATAATCGCCGCAAACATCAGCACACATCCTGCTGATTCCCTGAGCGAAAGCCGCTCTCCCAGAACGATCCAGCCTGCAAGTACAGAAAAGCACGACTCCAGACTTAAAATCAGGGATGCAACCGCCGGATTCACATTCTTCTGACCAAGTATCTGTAATGTATAAGCTACACCGCAGGATAGCACACCTGCATATAAAAGTGGCATCCATGCAGCTGTCATAGCCGCAGCCTTTGGTGTCTCTATTGTAAACATAAAAGGAAGTGATAATATTCCACAGACAAAAAACTGAATACATGACATCTTCACACCATCCACTTTCGGCGAGAAATAATCAATGACCAGGATATGCACTGCAAATATCAATGCACAAAGAAATATCAGAACATCTCCTTTTCCTATTGAAAAAGACTCTGTAATACATAAAAAATAAAGTCCGGCAAGTGCCAGTACTACCGCAAGCCATATCTTCCATCCGATCTTCTTATGAAGAAAAATTCCAAGTACCGGAACGATCACGATATAAAATGCTGTGATAAATCCTGCCTTTCCTGCCGTCGTGTACTTCAGTCCTATCTGCTGAAGGCTGCTCGCCGCAAACAATAATACTCCGCACGCAAGACCTCCGATTAACAGAACTTTTCCAGATTCTTCTTTCTTGCTTTCTCCATTCAGCTTATGCAAAAGCCAGATACACGGCAAAAGTGCTATGCCCCCGATCAGGCTTCTCACACCATTGAATGTGAAAGGCTCCAGATAATCCATTCCCACACTTTGTGCTACAAATGCCGTTCCCCATATAAATGCTGTCAGGAACAACATTACACCATTTTTTACCCTCATTCTTCTCTCCATACATTATATATGTACGCGTGTTAAAACTACGCTCATATAATCTATTTGTATAATTAACATTCTAACATACATTAATTCATTATACGACACTTTTTAGCAATTTACAAAGAAAATGATGTAACTTCTGCATTTTTATGCACTAAACTTATATTTTTCCAAAAGAAATACGAGATACAATACAACTTTTTGTGGCATATCATACACCACATCTTTCATTTTAGTTTTCATTTTCAGCATTCAAATCTAACTTGACTTTTGTGTAAATTCACGGGATACTTATAAAAGAGAATGACCAACGGCTTTCTGTTTTTTCGGCCGCTTTGCCGCTTAAAAAGCAATCGCCTGTGGATCTACGACAGATTAAGGAGGTTTTTTCATGTTAACAGAACGCTTATTAAAGCTTCCAGGATTCCTTTATCAGGTTGGAAGCACTTATTATTACTTTGGAAAATGGATCTGCAAAGAATGTACAGACCAGGACGCCACAGACTGCGTCACCATGTATCAGATGTGCCGCGCAGGAGGCGAAGAACCGGAGACGAATACGTATTTTCAGAAACTGCGTGCTTTCAGCGATTTCGCACTGGAGGTGCCTTATAATCCGGGGAAAATTGAAGCGGATATGAATGCGGTTCTTGGAAGTCTTTCAGATGAGCAGACTGCGAAATTAACTGCGCAGGTGGATGCGTTGGAGGAAGACGTGCGGAAATATTGCGGATAGTTGGTGTTTTATGCACTTCCGGTTCCTGTCACGACTTTCGTAAGCCTTGCTATCCGGGCTGGGTGCATTCGTAGTGAAGTTCTAGAAGTTGTTAGAGGTCGCGAAGACCCGTTAATAGAAAGATGGTCCACTGTTTGAGCCGAACGGCGAGTTTGGGCCATCTTTCTATTGCTTTTAGGGGCTTCGCGACCTCTTATAACTTCTTACTTCACGGAGTGGCTCCCAGCCCGGATAGCAAGGCTTACGGAAGGACCGGGAATCCAATCAACTAGTGTATAAAAAACAATTATAACTCTACTTTCCCTGTTGTTTCTTCGTTGATTACATAATATGCTGCTGCATCTTCTGGTTTGATGTAGATGTTCAGTGTCTTGATATCTGCAACGCTCTTACCTGTCGCATTTACCCATGCATCCTGAACTTTTTTTGTAATTTCTTCTGTGCTGACTTCTTTCCCCATGTACTGAAGGTAGATGCTTGTCTTTGCTTCTTTCTTCTCGTCAGCTGCCTCTTTTAATACACCGGCTCTTGTTTCGATTGCCTTTGTTGTATCTTTTGCAGTTGCAATTGCTGCTGGTCTGTTGTTTCTTCTATTTTTCTTCATGTGTTAACCTCCTCAATTTATAATAAATCGTTACTTCTTCTATTATAAAGCATTTACGAAAAATGTCAAAATATTGTCATTCTATAATCTATTTTATATCCTCTTTTTGACATATAATGCTTTATACATCCCTCTTCTTACGCTTCTTCATCTCCGCGTCCATACTGATTGATCGTCAGATCTTTTACAACCTCACCTGCAAGGATCAGTCCTGCTACCGATGGTACGAATGCAATACTTCCCGGGATGTCTCTTCTCTCGGTACATTTTCTTGCTGTTCCCGGTGGGCAGACACAGTGTTTTCTGCAGCTGATGCTCATATCTTCCAATGGGCGTACCGTTTTTTCTTCTGAATATACTACCTTCAGTTTCTTTACGCCACGGGCTTTTAATTCTCTTCGCATTACTTTTGCAAGCGGGCACATCTTTGTCTTGTAGATATCTGCTACCTGGAACGCAGATGCGTCCAGTTTATTTCCCGCTCCCATACAGCTAATTACCGGTACATTTGCCTCTTTGGCACGCATGATGATCTCGATTTTTGCAGTAACTGTATCCACGGCATCTACAACATAAGAGTATTCTTCAAATGCAAATTCATGTGCATTTTCCGGAAGGTAGAAGCATTTTCTTACTTCTACTTCTGCATCTGGGTTGATCTCCAGAATTCTTTCTTTCATGACATCTACTTTGTATTTTCCAACTGTTTTTCTTGTTGCGATAATCTGACGGTTTATATTGGTCAGACATACTTTATCGTCATCCACTAATACAAATGAACCTACACCGCTTCTTGCCAGTGCCTCTACTACATATCCGCCGACACCACCGATTCCAAAGACTGCAACTTTTGCATTTGCCAGTCTGTCCATATTGTCAGCTCCGAGAAGAAGCTGTGTTCTGGAAAACTGATTTAACATATTCTTTCCTCCGATTATTCTTATTCTTTCACCATCTATATTCTTCCTGCGATTTTACAGCGCAATTCCTATTATAATAGTAGGGTATATGGCACGTCAACTGATTTCTTACCAGCTTCCTATTCTTGCTTCGCATTCTTTTTATTTTTCTTCTTCCGGTCATGTATTCTTCCGATTACAGTCTCTTTCGATGCACAGATCTTATCCGCCAGGCAGACAAGCCACGCTTCTTTGCACATTGGCGGGACAATATTCAGCGGAAACATATGACGCAAAATGATATTCTCTTCCCGTCTGGTAAGTTCAAAATCTCTCTTCGCATTCTGAAGTGCACGCCCTGCATGTATGAAACCATGAAACCGGTGTCCTCCATCTTTTTCATGCCAGTCATACAGAAAATAGTCGTGAAGCAATGCTCCTCTGATCAGTTCTCTTCGATTTACATCCCATGAGAACTTCTCAGCAAGTTCCACACTTGTATATGCCACACTGATACAGTGCTTATATACGGATATGTCACTGTGCTGCATATATTTCTGCGTATGCTTCATTCTTCCCTGCCCGTCCAGTTCTTTCAGCACTTCTTTAATTTCATTCATGATCTGCTCTTTATACATTTTCTTCAAATGCCTGTCTGATGCTGTCATAATGTAAGAAGACACCCTCTTCTGCATACCCTTTGATTTCTTCAAGATCCGCAATCTTGAAGCCCGACACTTCTTCTTCCTGTGTCTTTACATCGGATTCATCAAAATCCAGAATGAATTTATAAATGTCTACAAAATAATTATTCTTCTCTTCCAGATTCACCCTCTTATAAGAAAATGCATATCCACCTTCTGCACCTGTCACATCAATACCAGTCTCTTCTTTGATCTCACGGATCACTGCATCTTTGGAATCTTCTCCTGCACGTACTCCACCGCCTGGTACTTCCCACCATCCGGCAGCCCATTCTTTATCCAGTCTTCTTCTGGTGATCAGGTATTTTCCATCCGGACGCATAAGTACTCCAAGCACTGTCAGATGGAATTCGCCCGGCTGCATGTTCCAGTCGTTGTGTTTCATTGTACGCCCGGTTCTTTTTTTATTTTCATCGTAAATATCCCATAATTCCATAGTTTTCTTCTCCTTATTTGTCATAATATATTCTGGATCGCTTCTAAAATAATACGTTCTGCAATCTGTATACTGCCAAATGTGATATTTCGATTACAGAAACACTTTTTTTCAAACACTCTCTTATCTACAGGACCTGCCACTGGCAGCTCCTTCCGAATGCATGGCGATAAGAAAAAGCGGGAACCTCCTTTTTTCTTCTGAGTCCCCCGCTTTTTCATGTCCTTTCAGACTCTTCTTACATAAACAGGCTCCGAAAGACCACGCATATACTTTTTAATATTTTCCGCTTATGATCATTTTTTCAAAATCTTTTTTGATATAATCACAGGTCGGTTTTGTCCACTGTGTTCCTTCCAGACCGCTTTCTGCCTTAATCAGTTGTAAGGAAAATAATAACGCATCCAAAACTTCTTTGTGTTCGAGATTCTGAAGATTTCCTGCCACATAATCTTTGGCTTCTCTTGGCTGGATTCCCGCTTTTTTACTTAGCATCCTGCAAAATTGTTCGAAGCTTACTTTTCCATCTCCATACTCCCAGGAATGTTCTTCATATTTTTTGTATTTTTTCACGTATTCCTGAATGATATCTATGCACTCTTCATCCAGTGTATAGCCATATTTTACAGCTATCTTTTCCAGTTCTTTCCACCAGGATACATCTACTGCACTATAATCCATATTGATCCGGAAGCATCCTCCTGTCTTCTGGATCTCCTCCCGGAAATTGCGTTCCCAGGTCGGGCACACCAGCATCTTTACGCCATTCATAATTCCGCCCTGTATCTTCTTCTCCTGCATTTTTCTTACGCCTCCTTGCGATAAAACAATCCCCCAATAGTCAGATTATACCATTAATCGCCAATCATTGCAAAGTCAGGTAACGGTAGCGGATCTTTATCCTGATCTTTGTACTGCATTTTCTGCTTTCTTCCAGAAGTTTCTTTAAAAATTTTTCCAGTGTACGAAGCTCATATGTTTCCAGTTCTATATCACCATAGACAACTTTTTCAAAAAGTTCACATACTCTTTTATATTCTCCCGCACCGATCTCTCCTGACAAGGTTCTAAGTCGCTGTTCTGTCTCTTCTGTATTCCATCCAAGACGTGCCTGTATCCCCATGCATTGCAGGATATGGAATAATTCCTTTTCTAATATCTCTGCCTTTTTCCGGTCCGGAGCTTCTTCATATCTTCTGCCATCCCGCCACTGGATCATAATCCTTATAATCTCGGCAATACTGAAGCCTGCCACCAGCACAATGATCATCAGCGCAAGGATTCCAAGCAGGATCAAGACGGTCTGTCCGGCCGCTTTTTTGATTGCTTTTCCCACTTTATTCTTTGCACTGCTAAGATCTGCCGACTGTAAAATATACTTCCACCCAGGCATGTGCATTGCTGCCGGTAACGGTTGTCTTCCCGTCTTTACTACCCGCAATATCCCCGGCTGATATGTAATATCCTTCTACATAACGCGCAGGTATTCCATGTACCCGGAATGCTTCCACTGCTGCGGATGCATATAAAATCATGGTTATCTGCGATACGCTTATTCCACTGTTCCACAACATTGTCCCACTCTGCGTTTTTCAGATATTGGGTCTGTGTCCCGTGGCTTTCATTGTCCGCTTCCCCGATCACGAAAAAACCATATTCATCGCAGAGCTGGTAAAAATACGGAGCATTTGGATAATGGCTGCTGCGCACTGCATTAAAGTTATGCTGTTTCATCATGATCAGATCTTTCTCTGCCTGTCCAATATTGATAACCGAACCCGTCACCGGATCGCTGTCATGACGGTTTACGCCCTTGAACTTGATCTTTTCACCATTGATGTAAATGATGCTTCCCTCTTTGGTAATCTCACGGATACCGATCCGGTCTACAATCGTCTCTGCATCAGAGAACAAGATAAGCTGATACAGGTATGGCTGTTCCGGATTTCAGAGAGTGGGAGCTTCATATCTTTTGCTGCATTTCCTTCTCCTGTAAAATTTGCGCAGATTTCTATCTTCGCTTCTGTTCCGTTTATTGTCGTCGTTGTAAAATAGTCATATATTGTATTTTCCGGACGTTTTAAGATATATACATCTCTGAAAATACCGGTCATGCGGAATTTATCCTGATCTTCCAGATAGGTTCCATCACACCATTTTAAGACTAATACTGCCAGACGGTTCTTTCCATCTTTCATATATTCTGTCACGTTAAACTCTGCGGTCGCATGGGATACCTGGATGTAACCTACGTACCTACCATTCAATTCATATAAACGGAATGTTGGAATATATGCATAAAATAACAGAATACACAAAACCTTCCACCTAATCTATTCAAAAAATATGAATTTCTATTTGATTAAAACCAACTACTTGACTTTCCCGAAAGACAAGTAGATAATTTGTTAAAACATTTAATATGAAACTTAGGAGGATATGAATATGTACACTGCTTCAAAAGACAGATATACAGCAATGGATTATAACCGTTGTGGAAAGAGTGGCCTATTACTGCCAAAGGTATCACTCGGACTATGGCACAATTTTGGGGATACCGCCGTTTTCGAAAATATGAAACAGCTTTGTTTTACTGCTTTCGATAATGGCATCACTCATTTTGATCTGGCAAATAATTATGGACCTGAACCAGGAAGCGCTGAGAAGAATTTCGGACGTATTCTGAAAGAAGATCTGGGAACTTACCGCGACGAACTGATTATTTCTACCAAGGCCGGATATGATATGTGGGAAGGTCCTTATGGAAACTGGGGAAGCAGGAAATATCTTCTTGCGAGTCTGGATCAGAGCCTGAAGCGGATGGGACTGGATTATGTAGATATCTTTTATCATCATAGAATGGATCCTGATACTCCATTAGAAGAAACCATGGGTGCACTGGCAAGTGCGGTACAAAGCGGAAAAGCTCTCTATGTCGGACTTTCCAATTATGATGGCAATACATTACAAGCGGCAGCAGACATTCTCAAGGAACTTCATTGCCCGTTTATCATCAACCAGAACCGCTACTCCATCTTTGACAGAACGGTTGAAAACAACGGGCTGAAAGATATGACAGGGAAGTTGCAGAAAGGCCTGATTACCTACAGCCCTCTTGCACAGGGGCAACTTACCGACCGCTATCTGAATGGAATTCCTGAAGACAGCCGTATCCGTACAGACGGAAGATTTCTCAAAGAGAGCGCTCTTAATAGCCACAGGATGGATCAAATCCATAAGTTAAATAACCTTGCAGCACAACGTGGTGAAACGCTTGCAGACATGGCTCTTGGCTGGCTTCTGCAGCATCAGGAAGTTACAAGTGTCCTGATCGGAGCCTCCAAACCTCAGCAGATTCTCAATAACATTCAAGCTACCTCCTGTGCACCATTTACGGAAGAAGAATTGAAATTGATTGATGAAATTTCCCTGAACTAATCAATTAGCCAAAAAAATTAAAAGCAGACAGAAATCTGATTCGTCTGCTTTTAATCTTTTACATGACTTACATATGTTTTATGGTACAATGTTTATAATAATTGATATTTTTGTAGTTAAACTAATTGGTTTTATCTGAATTGGAAAAGGAGATTTTTTATGAAGCAAAAAACACTTTCAATTATTCTGGCTGTCGTATCTATAATATCAATTTCTGCATGTGCCCAAAAAGAAGCATTATACGAAACACCTGATTTATCCCAATACAAAACAGATTATGTGGGAAATTCCTCAAATGTTATCAATATCGTAAGCGGACAGGATTATCCAGAAGGATACACCTATGACAGCATAGAGATACAGTCTGAAACAGAGCCTTATGGATTAACTGTTTTTCTAAAATCTAAGCCATCTGCGTCTACGCTTGAAGATGAATTACAGGTTAATGCAGATATAACTTTTGATTTGATTGGTAATCTTGGAACACTTGATTATAGAACAGCTGATAGTAAAGAAATTATTGCATCGTATGAACGGTAATTGGATTATTAAGCATTTCCAGTTTAACTGGGGTTACCTTTAGGATTATATTTTATTGTCACCCCAAAAGGAAAAAGCCAGAAACCTTGAAGCTCAAGGTTTCTAGCCTTTCAATCAAGCGGGTATGAGAGAATCGAACTCCCGCCAAAGGTTTTGGAGACCCAGTTCACCAGTTCCCGTATTTTTCCTTTCAACGACGCCTTATCTTAACGTAGTCCTCTGACAAGCGCTTGAAACTCTTGTTCTGTATCAACAAAATGATACGGTGCATACTCACCATATGCTGTTGGCCTGCTAATCGTTACAAGCTGTACTCCCTTATATCCAACAGCTTTGTTCAATTCTCTCTTCAATTCTACAAGATGCCTTCCATGATTTGTTTTTAAAGCATAACAACCATGTGAATCACGATCTTTCGCTATCAAATAACACATTATTCAGCACCTCCTTAAATTCATGCTCATTCCGTATGAATCCACTTTCATATTTATCACGCATTATCTTGCCTATTTCTATTGGATAATTCTTCTTATATAAATAATCATGAAGCCAATTATTTAATTGTCTGTCAAACAATGTATTAAACTGAATTTCTATCGGATAGTGTCTTCCACTTTTCTGATAATATACATGAACTCCTCTGTATCCATCATCCACTGTTTTTCCTTTTGTCATATCAGCAATTCGAAACCGAGGAGATTTCTCTTCCAATATTTGCTCATAGCCATCACAAAACGCTCTGAAACCCAAAATATCATTAAATACTTTTCGCGTCTGATGATCCGGATAATAACGCTCGTATTTCATCAATATAGAGTCTAAACTCTTTATTCTGTAGTCTAATGCAATTTCAGAAAGTAGTTCCTGTTCGTCCAGCCATTCTGTCATTGTCATTAATTCCTCAATTAAAGACTCCTTATCAAAATAATGTAAATTTTTCTTTAATGGGATTCCCAGATGTGATTCAAACGATAACATATCTAAAATTTTCACAGATAAACCATTCATTTTTAGCAACTGCTCATTCATAAACACACCTTCTACTCATCTGGATTCTTCATTTATGTTACTACAGATATATTGAATTATCAAGACTGTATAAGTGTCAGAACTTTTTTTGAAGATTTAGATATTGGAAAAACGACAATGGAAAAAATGTGGTAGAAGTAGGTGAATATTTATTCCAAGAAAACAAAAAAGACCAGAAACCTTAAAACTCAAGATTTCTAGCCTTCCAATCAAGCAGGGGATGAGAGAATCGAACTCCCGCCAAAGGTTTTGGAGACCCCTATCATACCACTTGACCAATCCCCTATATTTTGTTTTTTGTACCCCGTTGCTTGGTACTCATTATTTATACCATATTACTTATGTGTCTGTCAACAGAATTTTTCATTTTTTTCAATTTTTTTGTATTTTTTCAAATTTTATCTACAAAACACTTCTTTTCGATAGCTTTTTCCCATTTTTTGTATCTTTTCTTTTTCCCACATCTGTTACAATAATTATAACTTGATGTAAACGTCAAAAATATCAATTCGTTTATGCCTGTACAAATAAACAATCGATACTTATTGACAAGCCGAATAATGCAAAAGGAGGGCTTTCTTAATGAAAATTTTAAAACAGGATTCTACTATTCAAAAGCTTGTCATCGAAACGATGAAGCAGGTCCGTCAGCAGACTTATACTCCGGAACAATTATGTGAACGCCAGCGTATTCTTGATGCGCAGTATTTTTACTACTGGTCTATGGATATGAAAAAGGAGGAATATGTCTGTGATCTTTTTACAGAGGATTTTACTTACCGGTGTTTTACGGAAAATCCTGTAGTTCCCAAAGATCAGGCGCTCCGTTCTAAGTATGTCAACCGCAATATGATGACCATGCATATGAGCCACAATCCTCTCATCTGGCTGATGGATGGTACACATGCCCGTGGAATCTTCCTCTATGAAGATAATAATTCTTACTCTGATCATACGGTCGAAGGATTCTCCATCTACTGTAATGATTTCCGGAAATGTGAGGACGGAATCTGGCGGATCAGTAAGATGCGGATTGGTTATCGCAAGATGAACGGAAGCCTTGACGACTATGATGTTCCTGATGGATGGACTCCTAAAAAGTGGGAAGAATGGAAATGTCCGGTTGAAAACTAACCAAAAAATCAGAGATGATCTTTTCAATGAAAATATATCTGCCATTATATCTTCATCGAACCCGAATCATCTCTGATTTTTTTATATTATAATGTATCACTCATAAAAAGCTTCCTAATAACAGCTCTTTTACTTTTTCGATTCATTTATTATTATCTATATTACTCTCTTACGCTTTCGCTGTTCCGATATTCATCTTCTTGAATACCCCAAGTAATACTTTTCCGATTGCCAGAACAAGAATTGCCGCTGCGATTGCTTCCGGGATTCCGGATGCTGTTACGGTTCCCATTACCAGGCCCCATACTGCGCCAACGGCTACATCCTTTGCTTCTGCGTACTGTTTTGCAAACAGAAGGTAGATGCTTCCCATAACTGTAATCGTATTTACCATTGCTCCTGCAAATCCTACGATTGGAAGTGCGATCACGCTATTTAACTTTATTTTTGATAAAAGAATCCACAGCCATCCTGCTGCCACACCGATTAAAATCCTGCATCCTACAGAAATCCAGATTGCTTTCATAGCTCCCGGTATCCCCGTCGTGCTCATAAATGGTGAAAATGCAAATGACAATAATGTCGGTGCCATCGTATTACTGATCAGTGAACACAGTCCAAATACACCGCCTAAGATTGCCCCGGCTGCCGGTCCTAATAAAATTGCTCCAAGAATTACCGGAATATGTACCGTTGTCGCCTTAATAATCGGAAGCTGTATCATTCCAAGCGGCGTATTCGCCAGAACGATTACAATCGCTGCCATAAGTGCAACACTGACCATCCAGCTTGTGTCATGTTTCTTCGTTTTCATATTCAATTTCCTCCTTGTTATCATTCCTGCCCTGCAGGATACAATACAATTATCGTGTCTCATTATATCATTCACCCCTTTCCCAAACAAGTACAAAAAAACGTACAATATGCCCAGTTTTCCCACTTTTTTCTTCATTATTACTTTCATTCGCATCCTACATCTTGCAAGAATCGCAAAAAAGAGCTATAGTGATTATAATTGTTTTATTTTACCATGTGAATATGAAACCTGGCAGTTATGACTATATTTTGCATAAATGCTTATTCACATGATAACCAACAAGAACGTAATGAAATGAGGATGCATATTTATGTTAAAAGGAAAACATATCCTGCTTGGCGTTACCGGAGGCATTGCTTCTTATAAAATTGCAAATCTGGCAAGTCTTCTTGTAAAGTCAGGGGCTGATGTCCATGTTATCATGACAGAGAATGCCACAAATTTTATTAATCCAATTACATTCGAGACTTTAACCGGACATAAATGTGTCGTAGATACATTTGACCGCAATTTTGAATTCAAAGTAGAGCATGTGGCTCTTGCCCAGCTTGCTGATGTGATCATGGTTGCCCCGGCAACGGCTAATGTTATAGCAAAACTTTCCCACGGACTTGCCGATGATATGCTGACAACCACAATTCTTGCCAGCCGCGCACCTAAGATCATTGCCCCGGCTATGAACACCGGTATGTATGAAAACCCGGTTACACAGGACAATATCCGGTTACTACAGCATTATGGTATGGAGGTTATCACCCCTGCCTGCGGACATCTGGCCTGTGGAGACAGCGGCGCCGGAAAGATGCCGGAACCGGAAACTTTATTCCAATATCTGTGTAAAGCAGTTGCTCATGAAAAAGATATGGCCGGCATGAAAGTACTGGTTACCGCCGGACCTACACAGGAAGCGATCGACCCGGTACGTTATATCACCAACCACTCTTCCGGAAAGATGGGTTACAGTATTGCAAAAGCCTGCGCACTTCGTGGTGCCGACGTCACACTGGTAAGCGGACGCACTTCTCTTGAAGCGCCTTTGTTCGTCAATACTGTCCCGGTTATCTCCGCAAAAGATATGTACGAAGAAGTGACTTCCCGAAGTGCTGAGATGGATATTATCATCAAAGCTGCTGCCGTTGCTGACTACAGACCTTGTAACGTCGCCGATGAAAAGATCAAGAAAAAAGACGACGATGCCATGTCCATCCCACTGGAACGCACAGACGACATCTTAAAATACCTTGGCGAGCACAAAAAAGCCGGACAGTTCCTGTGTGGTTTTTCTATGGAAACCCAGAACATGCTCGAAAATTCCAAGAAAAAGCTCCAGAAAAAGAATCTGGATATGATCGTAGCCAACAACCTGAAGATGCAGGGCGCCGGATTTGAAACAGATACCAATATCGTTACTATGATCACCGAAGATCAGGTATTCGAACTGGAACTCATGAGTAAAGAAGACGTCGCATTCCGACTGTTAGATAAAATATTAGAGCTTAAGAAATAACCTTGAGATTTAAGAGGAGGAACTTATCATGGATGCAAATTTATCAATGGAACAAATCAAAGAGGACGTTAAAAATGTAACTGAATTGAATCTGGAAGGCCGTGACATGGACACTATCTGTCACAAACTCGATCTTCCAAAAGACTACGTACAGACAATCCTTACCTGCGCACAGGGATTCACGGAGGACGATGCCATGGCTGTGGCTGTACTCGTTGAAGCAAGTTTATAAAGTTGTCAAAAAAGACCTGCCGACTGGCAGGTCTTCTTGCATATCATTTCTTTTAAATATAATTCATCGCCTGGTTCACACTACTAACCCCGATTACTTCAATACCACTCACCTTACCGATGGTCTTAATCGACACTTCCGGTACGATACAGGTCTTAAAGCCAAGTTTCTTCGCTTCGGCAACACGTTGTTCCGGCATGGTTACAGCTCTTACTTCGCCGCTTAATCCAACCTCTCCAAATACGATCGTATCTTCGGATATTGGCTTATTCTTATAGCTGGATGCAATCGCCATCACGATTCCGAGATCCGCTGCCGGTTCATTCATACGGATTCCTCCGGCAATATTAACATATGCATCATAATTAGACAGTGGCAGTCCCATTCTTTTTTCAAGAACTGCCATCAGAAGATTGACGCGGTTATAGTCAAGCCCTGCCGCTGTTCTCCTTGGCATTCCAAAATTACTTCTGCAGATCAGCGCCTGAATCTCCATAAGCATCGGTCTGGTTCCTTCCATCGCACATGCCACAACAGATCCCGAGGCATTCTCCGGCTTACCACTTAGCATGAATTCCGATGGATTTTCCACTTCACATAAGCCTTCTCTTCGCATCTCGAAGACACCGATCTCATTCGTAGACCCAAACCGGTTCTTAACCCCGCGCAGGATTCTGTATGATGCATGTCTGTCACCTTCAAAATAAAGCACTGTATCTACCATATGCTCCAGTACTCTTGGTCCTGCAACGGTTCCTTCTTTTGTTACATGTCCTACAATAAAGGTAGATATGTTCAGGCCTTTTGCAAGCTGCATCAGGACATTCGTCGACTCCCGCACCTGCGAGACACTTCCCGGAGCCGATGATACCTCTTCGTTATACATCGTCTGGATCGAATCGATCACTACGACATCCGGCGTCTCTTTTTCAATCACACTCTGTATTGTCGCAAGATTTGTCTCACACAGAAGATACAGGCTGTCTGAGAATTCTCCCATACGGTTCGCACGCAGTTTAATCTGTTTTAAGGATTCTTCTCCGGATATATACAGGACTTTTTTCTTCATAGCTGCCAGCTTCTGGCAGACCTGCAATAACAGGGTCGACTTACCGATTCCCGGATCTCCTCCTACTAATACGAGGGAACCTTGTACGATTCCCCCGCCTAATACTCTGTCTAATTCTTTAATTCCAGTTTTTGTCCGTTCTTCATCTGTCGTTAATACACTGGACAGGGTTACGATCTGGCTTTTCGGCTTTGCCACGCTGCTGCCTCTTAAGATTCCACCTGCGGTCGTCACTACTTTTTCTTCCACAAATGTATTCCATTCTTTGCACATCGGGCACTGTCCCAGCCATTTGCTCTCTTCATGTCCACAGTTCTGACAGAAATAAACGCTCTTTTTTGCTTTTGCCATTATTTTCTTACAACTTTGATCTCAATCTCTTTGCCCGGATCAGCTTCTGCACTTACGCTGAGCTTTCCACTTAAGTTTGTTGTCATATCTCCGATATTGACATCATCCATATATACTACATATTCTGCATCTGCTTCCATTCCAAGTGTGAACTGGAAGTCTGTCTCTCCACAAACCTTGAATGAAACTACATTTTCTGTTGCTTTAAAGTTTTCTACTGCAGTTCCCGGTACGGATTCATATACAAACATTCCGTTCTTTTCTAACTTTGTAATCTCTTTGAACGTCTTAACTTTGTAGATATCCCCCTGAAAATCAAATCCATCCAGCTTAGTTTTACTCTCTAATGTGTAATCTCCAAAACTAAGTGTACCGTCTGTTTCAGCTCTTAAAAGCTCTTTCACTGCTGCCATTTTTTTGTCCTCCTAAGGTTCTTCTTGTTACTGTTCAAACCGTAACATCTTCTTTCGTTCATTCTATTATAT
Source organism: uncultured Dorea sp. (assembly GCF_934294775.1). Taxonomy (GTDB): domain Bacteria; phylum Bacillota; class Clostridia; order Lachnospirales; family Lachnospiraceae; genus Dorea_A. The sequence goes on along the minus strand of NZ_CAKRAH010000009.1, from coordinate 59,335 downwards.
AATAAAATATTTTTAATTTGTAGTCTTTGCTGTAAATTTAATTTCTTTTTTAGAGATTCCGGCAACGACTTCCATGTCTCTTCCAATCTCACCGTTCAGTATGGCTTCTGCAAGTTTATCCTCCAGCTGATTCTGCACAGCTCTTCTTAGTGGTCTTGCACCGTATTTTTTATCCATGCCGGTCTCTACAATGTGTTTCTTCACGGAATCACGGATTGTAAGCTTGATTCCAAGCTGTTCTTTTGCGCGTTTTATGAGTTCTTTACACATCAGGCCGACAATTTTCTGCATCTGTTCCTGTGTCAGTGGATGGAATACCAGTATCTCATCGATACGGTTTAAGAACTCCGGACGGAAGATGAACTTGATCTCGTTCATCACATTGCTCTTCATCCGCTTGTAATCTCCCGACGCATCTTCTTTTGTATTGAATCCAAGCTTCTTCGGATCGATAATGGACTGTGCTCCAGCATTAGATGTCATGATAATCACTGTGTTGGAAAAATCTACTTTTCTTCCCTGTGAATCTGTAATATGTCCGTCATCCAGCACCTGTAATAATATATTGAATACATCCGGATGCGCTTTTTCAATCTCATCAAAAAGTACTACAGAATATGGATGTCTTCTTACCTGTTCACTTAACTGGCCTCCATCATCATGTCCCACGTATCCCGGAGGCGAACCGATCATCTTTGCCACACTGTGCTTTTCCATATACTCTGACATATCTACACGGATCATCGAATTTTCATCTCCGAAAAGTGCTTCTGCCAGTGCTTTGGATAATTCTGTCTTTCCAACACCAGTTGGTCCAAGGAACATGAATGATCCGATCGGGCGTTTTGGATCTTTTAATCCGACTCTTCCGCGTTTGATTGATTTTGCTACGGCTGTTACTGCTTCGTCCTGTCCGATGACACGTTTATGAAGTGTCTGCTCCAGTTTGTTTAATCTGGTGCTTTCCGATTCTGCCAGACGGCTGACCGGAATCTTCGTCCACTGTGCCACAACTTCTGTAATATCATCCTCTGTAACTTCCAGATGTTTGCCGTCGTTCTTCTTGTGGAAGCGTTTCTTAATCTGTTCCAGCTTTTCTTCCGTCGCATGCAGTTCTTTGTGAAGCAGTGATGCCTCTGTCATATCTCCATGACGGATTGCATCCTCCAGATCTTTTTCCAGCTCTTGTCCGGTCTTTTCAAGCTTATAGATATTGTCCGGGACTTTGAATCCACGAAGTCCTACCTTTGAGCATGCCTCATCTACCACATCGATTGCCTTATCTGGAAGGAAACGGTCGTTAATGTAACGGCTGGAATATCTTACTGCCGCCTCAAGTGCTTCATCCTGTATCTTTACTTTATGGTGCTTTTCATATCTTGGACGTAAGCCCTTTAATATCTCCAGACATTTTTCCTGATCCGGTTCTTCTACTGTGATCGGCTGGAATCTTCTTTCCAGTGCTGCATCTTTTTCGATATATTTACGATATTCTGTAATCGTCGTTGCTCCGATCAACTGAAGCTCTCCTCTTGCCAGAGACGGTTTCAGGATATTAGACGCATCCATTGCCCCTTCTGCACCGCCGGCACCGATAATGGTATGCACTTCATCGAGGAATAATATAATATTCCCTGCTGCCTTTACTTCCTGGATCAGGCGTTTCATACGCTCTTCGAATTCACCACGGTATTTTGATCCTGCAATCATGCTTGCAAGATCCATCGTATAGATTCTCTTATCTCTGATCCCTTCCGGTACAATGCCTTCTGCAATCTGTGTTGCCAGACCTTCGATGACTGCAGTCTTTCCAACACCCGGTTCCCCGACCAGACACGGATTATTCTTTGTTCTTCTGCTTAACACCTGCATCAGACGTCCGATTTCTTCTTCTCTTCCGATTACCGGATCCAGTTTTCCCTCTTCTGCCTCTGCCGTCAGATCTGTCCCGAACTGATCCAGAACTCCATCGCGTCTTCTGCCCCCGTCCGGTCCGTATTCTTCCTGATACATTTTCGGATCGATCCCAACGGTTTCGAATATATCCAGATAAATCTTTTGAAGATTGGATCCCAGTGTGCTTAAGATCTTCGCAGCCACACAGTCTACATCCCGGATCAGCGCAACTAACATATGCTCTGTTCCAATCTCATCTGAATGAAACTGTTCTGCTTCTATCTTACTGTCTTCTAATATATAAGAAAGTCTCGGGCTGAACTGTGGCTTTCCTTTTCTTTCGGTTTCCTCAGATGGAGAAATCAGTTCTGCCATTACCTTCTGTATGTTATCTTCATCTACACCATTTGCCCCAAGGACCTGTGCTGCCACGCCGGTATATACCTTTCTAAGTCCCAGAAGCAGGTGTTCTGTCCCCACATAAGGATGTGCCATCTCTTTTGCACTTTTTTCTGCAATCGCCAGCACTTCCTTTGCCTGCCTTGTGTAATCCATGCCTGTCTATTCCTTTCTATATTCGTCAAATATCTCATCTACCAATGCATGCACATCTTCTCTACCGATATTCTTACAACATCCTTTTGCAAGTAAGATTGCAAGCTTTTCCCTGAGTTTCAGCATTGCCTGTGCCTTGTCTGCGTCTATGGCTACCACAGCCCCTCTTCTTCTATCCAGCTGTATGAATCCCTCCTGCTTAAGGATAGAATAAGCCTTATTCACCGTATGCATATTAATCCCCACGGTATCTGCCAGCTGTCTGACCGAAGGAAGTGTATCTCCCTCCCGGATCATATCCGTTGCAATTCCCATGATGATCTGATTCTGTAACTGCACATAGATTGCTTCATTGCTGTTAAAATCAATTTCTATTAGCATCCTATCACCTTATCTCTATCATTTGTTATAGAGATAATATAACACAACTAAAAAGAGCTTACAACCAAAATCGTAAGCTCTTTTTTTCGTACTATTCTTTGTCAAATATGATTTGTCATGAAACATTCTATATACAGCTGCTAAGCATCTGCTTTATGATATTTCTTTTTATGCCTCATCGATCGCTTTACCGATATCATGACGCATATATTTATTATCGAATTTTACCCATTCTGTTGCTGCATAGGCATTGGCTCTTGCTTCTTTTAAGTCTTTTCCTTTTGCTGTTACACCAAGTACACGTCCACCATTTGTTACAATCTGATCTCCGTCAAATTTTGTACCGGCATGGAAGCAGTAATAACCATCATGCTTTTTAAATTCATCCAGTCCGCTGATCGGAAGTCCTTTGTCATATTTTACCGGATATCCGTCACTTGCCAGAACAACACATACAGCCGCATTGTCTTCAAACTGCAGATCAATCTGATCCAGTGTGCCGTCAATACATGCTTCTACCACGTCAATGATATCATTCTTCATTCTAGGAAGTACAACCTGGGCTTCCGGATCTCCGAATCTTGCATTGTATTCCAGAACTTTTGGTCCGTCCGCTGTCAGCATCAGTCCGAAGAAGATCACACCTTTAAATGGTCTTCCTTCTGCCTTCATGGCATCAACAGTTGCCTGGTATACATATTTCTTACAGAATTCATCTACTTCTTCTGTATAGAACGGACTTGGTGAAAATGTACCCATACCGCCTGTATTAAGTCCTGTATCTCCATCTCCTGCACGCTTATGATCCTGTGCGGAAGTCATCGTCTTGATCGTATTACCATCTACAAAAGATAATACCGATACTTCTCTTCCTGTCATGAATTCTTCGATGACCATCTCATTGCCGGCTGTACCGAACTTTTTATCCAGCATGATCGTCTTCACGCCTTCTTCTGCTTCTTTCAGATCCTGACAAATGAGTACACCTTTTCCAAGTGCCAGTCCGTCTGCTTTTAATACGATTGGGAACTTTGCTTCTGTCTTCAGATATTCAATTGCTTTGTCCGGATCTGTAAAATTCTCATATGCTGCGGTAGGAATATGATATTTTTTCATAAGATCCTTGGAAAACGCCTTGGATCCCTCCAGGATTGCTGCATTTTTTCTAGGTCCGAATGTACGGATTCCTGCTGCTTCCAGTTCATCTACCAGACCGCCAACTAACGGATCATCCATACCTACGATCACAAGATCGATCTCTTTTTCTTTTGCAAATGCTACGATCTTATCGAACTCCATCGCTCCGACCGGTGCGCATTCTGCGAATTCTGCAATTCCTGCATTTCCAGGAGTACAGTAAATCTTATCTACCTTATCGCTTTTTGCAACGCTGTATGCGATTGCATGTTCTCTTCCGCCACTTCCAACGATTAATACCTTCATCTTACACTACTCCTTTATCTTCTATGACTCGATCGTCACATGATGTCCTTCTACTTTTACCTTGTCATTAGCGATCAGGTCAATGGCCTTTGGAAGAATCTTCCATTCTGCCTGCTCCATCACACGTCTTTGTAACACTTCCGGTGTATCTCCCTGTTCTACTTCCACCGCTTTTTGCAGAATGATCGGTCCGGTATCCGTCCCTTCATCTACAAAATGAACCGTCGCACCCACAACTTTGACGCCGCGTTCCAGTGCCTTTTCATGCACCTTCAGTCCATAAAATCCTGTTCCGCAAAAAGCCGGGATCAATGACGGATGAATGTTGATCATGCGGTTTCTGTATTTTGCGATCATCTCTGCCGGAATCACTACCAGGAAGCCGGCAAGTACAATGAGATCCGGCTGCAGCTTATCTACAGCCTTCATGAATTCCTGATTGAATATCTCACGCGTCTCATAATCCTTAGGAGAAATACACTGGTTCGCAATCCCATGCTTTTTTGCACGCTCCAGCGCATATGCATTTTTATTATTGCTGATGACTCCTGCAATCTTTGTATTAGTAATCACACCGGAATCTACTGCATCTATGATTGCCTGAAGATTAGTTCCTCCTCCGGATACCAGAACTACAACATTTAGCATAATGTTACTCCCTTTTCTCCGTCTTCGATGTGACCGATCACATACGGTGTATCTCCTGTAGCTTTGATTGCTTCCATTGTCTTATCTACATCAGCAGGATCTACTGCAACGATCATACCGATACCCATGTTATATGTGTTATACATTGCATGCTCGTCTACATTTCCCTCTTTTGCAAGCTTTGTAAAGATTGGTGGAACCGGGTAGCTGTCTTTTTCTACCACTGCTCTTACTCCGTCTTTTAACATTCTTGGAATGTTCTCGTAGAATCCACCACCTGTGATATGGCTGCATGCTTTTACTTTCACGCCTGCGTTCTTTACGCTCTTTAATGCTTTTACATAGATTCTTGTCGGAGCAAGTAATGCTTCTCCAAGTGTTGTTCCAAGATCATCATAATAAGTATCCAGAGATTCCTTTGTCATCTCAAATACTTTACGTACCAAGGAGAATCCATTGCTGTGAACTCCTGTAGATGCCATACCGATCAGTACGTCCCCGGCTTTTAAGTCTTCACCTGTGATCATGTCTTTCTTATCACATACACCTACTGCAAATCCTGCAAGGTCATATTCATCTTCCGGCATAAGTCCAGGATGTTCTGCAGTCTCTCCACCGATCAGTGCTGCTTCTGACTGAAGGCATCCTTCTGCCACACCTTTTACGATTGATGCGATCTTTTCCGGATAGTTTTTACCACATGCAATATAATCCAGGAAGAATAATGGCTCTCCACCTGCACATGCAATATCATTTACACACATGGCTACTGCATCGATTCCGATCGTATCGTGCTTATCCATGATCATAGCAAGTTTTACCTTGGTTCCGCATCCGTCAGTTCCGGATAACAGTACCGGCTCTTCCATCTCTTTGATCTTTGCAAGAGAAAATGCTCCTGAAAATCCTCCAAGTCCACCAAGAACTTCTGGGCGCATGGTCTTTTTCACATGCTCTTTCATAAGCTCTACTGATTTGTAACCTGCTTCAATATCCACACCTGCTTTTTTGTAATCCATAACCCGTCTCCTTATGTACTTTGTTTTGTTTTTTCTGATACCTGATTTTTATTTATCTTTTATAAGTTTTCTTTTATTTCGATGCCAGATATGCCTCATATCCGATCGAATCAAGCTTTGCAGACTTGGCTTTTACTGCTTCTTTCTGTTCGTTTGTATATTCTTTCAGCTTTTTCAGAAGTGCTTCATCTGATGCTGCAAGAATCTTTGCTGCAAGGATTGCTGCATTCTTCGCTCCGTCAATTGCTACGGTTGCAACCGGAACTCCCGGCGGCATCTGCATGATTGAGAACACTGCATCCATTCCGTCCAGATTCTTTCCTGAGAGAGGTACACCAATAACCGGAAGGGCAAATAATGCTGCGCACATTCCCGGAAGGGCTGCTGCCATTCCTGCACCGGCGATCATAACCTTTATTCCACGGTCTTCTGCTCCTCTGGTCCATTCAATCAGTTCATCTGGTTCACGATGTGCTGAGATGATGGTCATCTCATAATCGATTCCTAACTCTTCCAGCATTACTGCAGCTTTGCTCATAACCTTAAGATCTGAGTCGCTGCCCATAATAATTCCTACTTTTGGCATAATTTTCATCCTTTCTTATAAGTTTGACAAATAAATCATACCCTATTTATTAGAATTTTTCAATGGTTCATTTAAAATCTCTGTACCAGAAAGTACAAATTTTCCATTTTCAAGCAATTTTATCTCATTTCCATCTTTGGTAACGACCACAATACTGCCCAGTTCTTCATATGGAATCGTGATATCTGTATGGCAGTGGAAATATGCTTTTGATACATCTTCTTTTCTGCGGATCGATACCGAGTTGTCTCTGGCAATGATTTCTTTTCCGTTCGGGTTATAGACTTTAATATCCTCACACCAGCTGTAACAGGTATCTCCTACCGCAAAATGCGGCCCCATCTTTTCTGCGATCAGAATCGGCATCTTATCTTCGATGCCATACTTCTTCGCAGTTACATATGCGGTTGTATTCGTTCCGATCGCAAATTCCCCAAGCGGAAGTGTTGGATGCTTATACAACACATTATCGTGAATATAGGCCTTATTCTCCAGTTCACGCTCAAAATTGGCACAATTATATTCTGAAACCATACCATTGGAAAATGCAATCTCCAGATCACGGTACTGCAGTTCATTCAGATAGACTTTGCCGACATGCAATACCCCATTCGTACCTTCCAGAACCGGTGAGGTAAATACTTCTCCAACCGGAATATTCACATCTGCCACACAGTTTTCAAATATGGTTTCTTTGTCCGGATCCTGCAATAGATGCAGCTGTACTTTTAAGTCTGTACGGTTCCCGTTCTGTCCCAGGATGTGCACATATTCTCCCTGATCCAGTGCATCGATCAGTGTCTGCTGCACTTTCTCGTATACTTTTGCATCCAGTGTATTGATCTTGATGATCTCATCAAAGATCTCTTCGTATTGTTTCCCGATCTCCGGAACCGGATATGCGATGATCGTAAAACTTCGTTCCTCACCTTTGATATAACGGTTCACCATCTGGCTCTGTCTGCTGTCCCCGCTTAGTACCAGTTCTTCCTGATTCTTCGACAGCTTGATCACCGACTCTTTTGCCTGTGGTTCAAACGGCTCTTCCCCGAACATCTCTATCACTGCCGGACCTGCAAATCCTGCTGCCTCTTTTTTATGATGTTCATAAGTGGTCTGCATAACTTCCAGCCTACGCTCCATGAATTTCTTATCCAGGAACAACGCCTGGTCATCTTTGTGGTCGTATTCATACTGCTTGTTCGCTACAGCACCGTAATATCCAATCTTGATATGCTGTCTCTTCGTCAGGACACTGACTGCCGCACGGTAGATTACAGGCTTCAGCCCCATTTTTTCAAAGTTCTCAATTGCCTTTTTTACAACTCTTTCAAATCCCAGAATATACCGGATATTTACAACCGATTTTTTAGACAGGTCTTTTCCAGTGTTAATGAATCCAATCCGGTATCCTTCTGTATATACATCTGCCATCTTCTGAATGGTCTCCTCCGGAAGCTTCATCAGATGCTCTGCGGTTTTCCATTCATTATCACTGATATATTCTCCAAACTGATACAGATAACGCAGGTCAGACAGATCACTGTTCTCAATAATATCTGTGGCAAATGATTCTTCAGGAAGTATCTGCTCTCTTACCCGGTCTGCAACAAAGACATCACAATAATCACTTGCATACCAGTAAAAAATATTGCGGACTGCCTTGATATCCGGTTCTTCTTCGAACTGGTTATATACTTCGATCAGAAGTTCATACAACACATCCAGATATTCCGTCTTTCCTTCGAATACATAGACAATTGCACCCCTCAGTTCCGTATACAAAGCACTCAATATCTGCCCGTATTCTTCCCCGAGAAGTGCACATGCATAATCCGGATTGGCATAACTTGTTTCATACTGCCCCGGCAGAACGTCCTGATACAGACGTTCGTTCCATTCTTTTAATGCATGCAGCTCAAGCTTCTGGTATCTTCCATCCAGAAGCTCCCCCCGCAGTTCATCCAGCATCAGGACAAATTCTGCCATCTGCCGGAAATATCTTCTATAAGGCTCCTTTACCGTCTCCTCCGTCTGCATCGTACGGATACGTTCCAGTGCCAGTTCATATCTTTCTTCTATCATCTATACAAGCCCCCTTGCAAACATTGCTGCCATCATCACTAAAAATATAGCATTCGTTGTAATTCCTACTTTGCAGGTTACATAATTCTTCTCGCGCTCTTTTAATCCTTTGATTCCCAGCCATATTCCGATCACGGACATGACTGCCGTTCCCAGTCCGCAAAATCCTATCAGAATACCTACATCCCCTCTGTTCTTGAATGAAAATAATATCATTACAATTACCAGAAATGCTATGACAGCTGCATAAGTACAGGAATAGACACCCCTCTTGGAGTGTCTGACTGCTTTCTGTCCATATTTTGTTCTGAGCATCTTTTTGCGCTTTTTTTTGCGGGCTTTTGCTGCCGCTTTGATTCTATCGTCTTCTGTTCTTAGTCTTTTTCCCAGCATGTCTTCTGCTTCTCCTTATTGCTGCGCATATTGCAAATAATATATAGCCACATGTTCCCCCGATGGTATTCAAAAGCAGGTCATCTACATCAAAACTTCCTACTTTTGTAATAAACTGAAACATCTCTACACCAAGGCTTAACCCAAAGCTGTAAAATGTGGTTGTAAAGAAACTTCTGTATCTGCTTCCCATCGGAAGAAAAAAGCCAAATGGAATGAATATGATCACATTTCCAAATAAATTCGTGAACATAGCAAAGAATCCCAGCTGCTCCCGATACTGCCAGAATCTTTTTATTTCCTGAAACAGCACCAGATTATAGTGGTATTCCTGCATTTCACCGGTACGCCCGTACCAGTCAGAGAACAACAGGAAATATATAATAAATATAACATATAATACAAACAGTATCTTCCCCAGTATCCGGATTCTTCTTGTTCTCCCTGAATCCAATTTTATACTCCCTTCTAACATAGTTACCATCCGAGTGATAACCTTTCATTCCCCTGTATATAATACAAGACATGTTCCCACTGCGATTGCTTTTCGCAATTGAAGCAGGGGAACTTACCTGATCTGGTTAAAATAATAACCCTTTCCGCTCTTTTAACAGGCGTGCCCCGCTGATGATCGAGATGATCCCGGCTGCTACTCCTACGACTGCCACAACGATACCTACTGCAATTCCGGCTCCGCCTGCAAGTCCCATAGTCTTATAAGCTTTTTCGTTCATTGTCCGTTCCTCCGCTTTTTTGATCTGTGCTTTTATTATTTCGCACCATACTGTTCATAATATGCGTCGATGGCTGCTTTTAATGTATCATCGATCACAATTTTTCCGTTGCATTCTTTGTTATACAGGCATTCTACAACTTCTTCCATTGTAACGATTGCCGCTGTATCAAATCCATATAACTCTTTTACTTCATCAAGCGCACATTTTTCTCCGCCTTTTCCGACTTCCATACGGTTCAGTGATACCATCAGTCCTACGATGGTTACATCTGCTGCACCTTTTACCTTTGGTACGGTCTCTTCCATGGATTTTCCGGATGTTGTCACATCTTCGATCATGATGACACGGTCTCCGTCTTTTAACTTGCTTCCAAGGAAGCTTCCCTTATCTGCGCCATGGTCTTTTTCTTCTTTTCTGTCGGAACAGTAACGTACTTCTTTTCCATACAGATCACTATAAGCAATTGCTGTCACAACACCAAGTGGAATTCCCTTGTAAGCTGGTCCAAATAATACATCAAAATCATCACCATATGTGTCATGAATGGCTTTTGCATAATACTGTCCTAATTTTTTAAGCTGTGATCCTGTCACATATGCTCCTGCATTCATAAAGAATGGAGACTTTCTTCCACTTTTTAATGTAAACTCTCCAAATTTGAGCACATCACTTTCTACCATAAATTCAATAAATTCCTGCTTATAGCTTTCCATATTCTGATACCTCCATATATTCTGACCTTCCGGTCTTATTAGTTCTCATAATTCTTTATAATTCTATCATATAAAAATCACTTTTTCAATTCAGGTTATACGAAAAAAGAGAGACATTCATTGTCAACTTACTTTCTGTCTCTCTTTTATCCTGATGTATGCCCGGTATCTTATTCCCCATTCCGGTGCCCAAAGACTTCATACATCCTGTATTCTTTTTTCATCATATGATTACATAATCTTAGTTTCTTCCAGTTTTTCAGCAAATGCCTCATTCATCCGGATGATCGGCTTTCTAAGCACCAGACCAAGGATCAGTGACAATATCAGGAAGATTCCAAGTTTTCCAAGTTCGATCCAGTATGTCATTCCATACATACCTCCAATAGTCTCCCTGAGGGCCGCCATGCTGTGTACGAACGGAAGCAGCGGATATACGGCTTTGAAAAATGCCGGCGCAACCTCGATCGGGAACGTTCCTCCCGAACCTGCCACCTGTACAACCAGAAGCACAACGCTTACCGCTTTACCGATATCTCCGAATGACACCGTAAGTGTATAGATAATATTGACATATACAATGCTTGAGAACCATCCTGCCAGCATGAACAGGAACGGATGCTTACACTGTATTCCAAGGTATAGCAGATCTCCGAGACAGATCAGTGTACTCTGCATCAGACCAACCACGAGGAAGATCAGATATCTTCCCAGATATTCCTGATGTGGTTTTACTCTTCGTAATCCTTTTGCACATTTTTCTGATACACCCGTCTTTAACATGGCAACCAGAACGATTCCGCCAATCCAGATAGACAACGTAGAATAAAACGGTGCCATGGACGATCCATAATTTTCAATCTTATAGATCTTATTCGTCTTCAGACTTACCGGAGCCGCAAGGAACTCTGCAATCACATTCGAATCTCCTGATATCAGCTCCTGAAGCTGTGAGAAATCACCGCTTTCCTGCATTTCTCCAATCTTTGCTGTCGTATCTGTAATCTTTGCAGCTGCCTGGTTCAAAAGATCACAGGAATTATTCAGTGCCTTTTCAATCTCTGTAAGGTCAGATGATGCCGTACTTGAAAGATCATAGACGCCATCCACACTCTGATCTAGCTGGTTCATAAGTGTACTGAGGCTGCCGCTTGTATCTCCAAGTGAAGAGGAAAGCTTATTAAGGCTTCCTTTTACATTCTTTTCATAATCAGATTTCACACTTGCGAGACTGTCCGCACTTGATTTGATCAGGGCGTCGAGCTCTGCTTTGTTATTCACCGCATCGGAAGCCGCCCCCTGCAGAGATGCTGCTGTATTCGTAAGCTTATCTCTTAGTTCTGTCTGTGTTGCAATGGTCTCTCCAAGCTTTCCTATGATATTTCCTTTGATCTGGTTCAGTTCTGCAAAATCATCTACATTAATACCATTGATCGCATTTTGCAGTGATGTATACGCATCGATTACTTTCTGTACTCTTGAAGCCAGCGTATTGAGCGTTCCGGCGATATCATCTGCACTGGATGAATTCGATGAAAATGCCTGATCCACGATGTCAGACATCTGTGCATAAAAATCTTTTCCGGAATTCAGCGCTTCATTTACCCCGTCGGTTGCACCGCTTATCGTTCCCTGAATTCCGCTGAATGACTTTTTCGTCTTCTTAAGTGACGATGCAGTATCCGATGACCGGCTCTGTGTCTCTTTTAAAAATGTTCCGGTGGTGTCCAGTAACTGCTGTGCTGATGACGTCATTCCTGAAAATGACTGAAGTGTTGCAGATGCTGTATTCAGATCCGATGCAATCTTATCCAGATTATTGGCAAGATTCAGCGCAATGGATTCTACACCGCCCTGGTCCGCTGCATTTGCAATTGTCTTAAATGACGTCAGTGCTGTATTTGTCACCGTCTCTACGAATACTTCGTTGACCTGTGTCTTGATTGCACTTGCACCTTTATCTGTTACTTTCGGTGCGATTGCATTTTCTTTTGCATTCGAATAGTACGTAATGCTTGGCTTGCTTATATCTTCAGAGAAGATACTCATCATATCGTTACTGAAATCTTTTGGTATCACGATTGCCGCATAATATTTTCCGGATTTTACTCCTTCTACTGCCTTTTTCTTATTCGTAAATACCCAGTCCAGCTGTGAATTACTCCGAAGTGAGGTCAGCACCTGATCCCCGACATTGATCTGGATTGGAATGATACTGCCTTCGTATCCTTCATCCACACTTGCTACTGCTACTTTCAGATTGCCTGTATTTCCATACGGATCCCAGCTGGCAGCAATATTAAACCAGGCATAGAGGCACGGTACGACCGTAATACCAACGATTACGATCATGGCTATTACATTCTTTCGGATCCGTTTTACGTCTCTTCGGAAGATTTCCCATATATTTCTCATTCGCCTCTTTCCTCCTTTAATTCGTGTATCAGTTCTTCGGTCGTTATATGAATTGCTTCCAGCTCGCGTTCCATCTTATCGTGGAAATACTCTACACAGATTAGATAAAGTGCCAGCACGATGATCGATACGATCCACAGAACCAGGAATACCAGTTTAGATTCCAGACTGAACATTAACACCAGAAAGATAAGCGGTATCACGATCATTCCTGCAAATCCCCATCTTATCATCTTCGGATATCTGCGTTCAAAGGCTGCAGATCTTTCCATAAATTCCTGCTTCCATTCTTCATCCTGCATCAGTGTCTTCATCATCATTGCAATCTCAGGACGTTTTCTTTCTTCTGCTTCCGTCTCTCCAAGCATGAGCTCCGTCTCTGCAAGACGCTTATCAAACAGATGATTAAGATTCATCAGAAGCGGCCGCAGTCCCAGTCCGATCAGCAGCGACAGTGGGAAATAAATCGCCAGGATTCCCACATCCTTCCAGATATTCGTTCCATACATCCCGGCAACACACTCACGCATGGCATTGATTCCATAAGTAAATGGAAGAAGTGGATGCAGATGCTGGAAAAATGCCGGTGTCATCTCGATCGGATAGGTTCCGGACGAGCCAGGGATCTGCAGGATTACAAGCAACACTCCTAATGCTTTTCCGATATGTTTGAATGTCAGTGCCAGTGCATAGATAATATTTACATAGATAAATGAGCAGAACATTCCGACACATACAAATGCAACCGGGTGCAGACACTGTGCCTTTAACAGCACGATATCTCCCACACATACGATAAATCCCTGTACCAGTCCTACTGCCACAAACAAAAGCCATCTTCCAAAATATGCATTCGCTGCGGTAAATCTTTTGATTTTTTCATCTTTGTCTACTTCCTGTTTCAGGATAGAAACAAGAATCAGCCCGCCTACCCAGAGGGCAAGATTGGTATAAAATGGTGTCATTCCTGATCCATAATTTTTTACATCATAGAATACTTTTGAATTGATGCTGACCGGTGATGACATAAAATCTGCGATAGAATCCGCGTCAATTCCTTCCAGTGATACAAGCTTCTGATAAAGTTCAGAGCTCTGTAATGCTCCCAGGTCATTCTGTACCGATGCCAGCAGCTCATCTACCCTTGCAAGTATCGTTCCGGTCTGTCCAAGCGCACTTGCGCTGTCCTTTAAGCTCTGGTTTAACTGATTCAGGATCACTTTCATCTGATTCACTGTAGGTTCTATTCCAGTCAGTGTTGATGACAGACTTCCGCTTAATGATGCAAGACTGTCTAATGACTGATTCAGCTGCGGCATCAGATTAGTATCGAAACTATTCCTGTAATTCTGCAGGCTTTCTTTGCTGCTTGCGGCAAGCTTTTCAAGAGAAGTTCTTGTTGTCTGCGCCGTTTCAACTGCATTTTTGATTCCTGCATTTCCACTCTGCAGCGATGTAATCAGATTCTGAAGTGATGTATTCTGATTTTGAAGTTCCGTGATCTTTTCACCGATCAGTGCCGAAAACTGCTGTGCAAGTTCTGTATGTCCCTGGATTTTGTCATTCAGCGCCTGGAGCTGATCTAAGAGTTCCCGGTTCTTCTGCACCAGTGAGTTTACAGTTGTCAGTGTATCATCTACAGTCGTCAGTGCCTGTGAGGCTTTTGTTTCAAATACGCCAAGCTTTGCAGCGGCAGATACATACGTATCATTCATAAGTGTCTCGCCGTTTGATAATCCTTTAGCGAATTCACTTGAAAATGTACCGACTGCTGATCTTGTATCATCCATGACAGCGGTACTGTCTTTTAAGGCTGCTGCTCCGGTATCGGCAGTTGTCTTAACCTGATCAAGGGCAGATACCGCTGTCTGGATCACCGAATCTGACTTATCTGCCGTCTTCTGGAAATTATCAAGGACCTGATTGTATTCCTTCAGATTCTCTCTGATCTGTGCGATATCCTTTACAATTCCGGAATTATTTTCATCTACTTTTCCTGCCACATCTCCGGCTTTTTCTCCTACCAGATCAGCGATGGATTCTGCTGCAACAGATGTAAACGTATCATTGATCTGCTGCTGGATCGTACTTGCTCCGGTATCTGTGATCTTTGGAGCAATGGCATTTTTCTTTTCATTAATATAGTAGTCTAATTTTGGCTGTTTGATATCTCCGGATAAGATACTTAAAAGCGACTCGCTAAAATCTTCCGGTATCACAATGGCAGCGTAATATTTTCCGGAACGGACTTCTTTTTTTGCCTGACTTTCGTCTACAAATGTCCATCCCAGCTGCTTATTTTCCTTCAGACTATCTATAATAGTCTTTCCTGCATCCAGGGATATCTGTTCACTGTCTGCCCCTTTATCCTGATTCGCAACCGCCACTTTAATTCCTCTGGTATTCCCATATGGATCCATATTGGCCGCAATGTTAAACCAGGCATACAGAGACGGTAACACACTGATTCCTACCAGAATCAGCACTGCTGCCCGGTTGCGGAAAAGTCTGCCAAGATCTCTTTTGAAAATCTGAAACGATTTCTTCATTCAATTAACCTCCGTTTATCATTTCTGCTGTTAGTATTTCTATCACATATTGTTATATGCGTGGTTATCTCCTGCGCACCTTACAGATGGCATCTTTCAGACACGCTGCCGGCGAACATTAACCACTCCCGTGTCATACTGCTTAACAGTATAACAAAAAGGTTTCACAAAATCTACACACAAAACTGACGAATGGTCATTAAAATATGTATTTTATTTTGTACACTTGAACCAGAGTGTATCTGGCAAATGCATAAAAAAGAGTTTTGTCTGTTATGAATCCTTATAAACAATGTTAATTGTTTACCAATAGTCATATTCTATTGCTTTGAATAGAAAAATGCATCAATATGGGCGAATTTTCTTCCATGTTGATGCATTTTTATTATTAATATATTCGTTTGTTTATTTTTTATACTTTGATTATTTTTATTTCACGATACCAACCATATCCTTCACAGAGTCGAATCCGTTCTTCTTCATATAGGCTTCGATTCCGTCGATGATCTCGATAGTTGCATTCGGATTATAAAAGTTTGCTGTTCCGACAGATACTGCGGATGCTCCTGCAAGGATCATCTCGATTGCATCTTCCGGTGTCGCGATACCGCCCATTCCGATGATCGGAATGTTAACCGCCTGTGCAGTCTGGTATACCATGCGGACAGCAATTGGATGAACGGCCGGTCCCGATACACCACCGGTTTTATTTGCTACGGCAAATGTCTTACGGTTAATGTCAATTTTCATACCGGTCAGCGTGTTGATCAGTGACAACGCATCTGCCCCACCTGCTTCTGCTGCTTTTGCAATCTCCGTAATATCTGTTACGTTCGGTGTCAATTTCATGATAATCGGCTGTTTTGCGATTTTCTTAATCTGCGCGGTCAGCTCTTCTACATGCTTCGCATCCTGTCCAAATGCAAGGAATCCCGCATTGACATTCGGGCACGAGATGTTGATCTCCATCATATCGATCGGTTCATCTGCCAGTCTTTCTACTACCGCAAGATATTCTTCCGGTGCATGACCGCAGACATTTACGATAATCTTTGTGTCATATTTTTTTAGAAATGGGATATCTCTTTTGCAAAAGAGATCAATTCCCGGGTTCTGAAGTCCGATGGCATTCATCATTCCGCCATATACTTCTGCCACACGAGGTGTCGGATTACCTGCCCATGGTACATTAGCAACTCCTTTTGTAGTCACTGCTCCAAGACGGTTCAGATCTACAAAATCACTGAACTCTTCCCCTGAACCAAATGTTCCGGATGCAACCGTTACCGGATTCTTCCATTCTACACCGGCGATATTTACTTTCATATCCATTATAATTCCACCTCCGTAGATAAGAATACCGGGCCATCCTTGCAGATGCGCTTGTTATGCACATTGCTGTGTGCATCTTTTTCTTTTGTCTTGCACACACACGCCAGACAGGCTCCGATTCCACATGCCATTCTCTCTTCCAGTGAGATATAGCACTCGATTTTCTTCTCCTCTGCATATGCTTTGATTGCACGAAGCATCGGTGTCGGTCCACAGGCATAGATCATGTCTGCATCCAGTGCATTTTCCTGGATTGCATTCATGACATTTCCCTTCGTTCCGACGCTTCCGTCTTCTGTAGAGATATAGAGTTTTCCGTTCTGTTCAAACTCTTCCTTCAGGAATGTATGTGCATCTCTGTAGCCTACTACGATCTGCTTTTCTTCACATTTCATCTGTTTTGCAAGCTCCAGGATCGGAGGTACTCCGATTCCTCCGCCCATCAGAAATACTTTCTTTCCTTCTGCCTTCTCATACGGGAATCCATTTCCCAGTGGTCCGATCACCAGAACGGTATCACCGGCTTTCAGCTCTGAAAACTGTTTTGTTCCGGTCTTTTCTCCTGTTACTCTGTATACAAGTCTTAATTTCTTTGCATCTTTATCGATTTCACAGATACTGATCGGACGCGGAAGTAATTTGCTTGCGTCTTTTGTATATACAGATACGAACTGTCCCGGCTTTGCCTCAAGTGCTGCTTCTGTTTCGATCCACAGACTGTAGATTCCATCTGCAAGCATCTCCTGTGACAGGACTTTTGCCTGCTCTTTCTTTCTCTCCATGTTCCTTTTTTCTCCTGACTTTATTCTTGCTGTTACTGTTCACACACTGTGTAAACAGTAACCTTTTCATCTCTTTTCTCTCTGGTCCAGAACAGATACATGCTCATAGCATGATATCTTCCTTTGTTTTCTCTATCTGTTCTCGAGAGCTCCTTTAATATCTGCGATCATTGTCTCAACGGCTGCTCTTGATGCATCTCCAAAGTTCTCTGCTCCAAATTTTGCATACTGCTCCTGCTTATATGCTGCGATGATTCCTCTGGAAGAGTTAACGATTGCTCCAAGTCCGTCTTCATTGAAGAAATGTACTAGATCTTTTCCTTTTCCACCCTGTGCACCGTAACCTGGAACCAGGATATATGCCTTTGGCATTACTTTTCTTAATACTTTACCCATCTCTGGATATGTAGCTCCGACAACAGCACCTACATAACTGTACTCATCACCCATGACTTCTTCGCCCCATGCAGCTACTTTTTCTCCTACGAGCTCATACAGTGGACGTCCGTCAATCTTCTGATCCTGGAATTCACCGCTGGATGGGTTAGATGTCTTTACCAGTACGAAGATACCTTTCTTTTCTTCCTTACATACATCCAGAAACGGATTCACTCCGTCAGAACCAAGATATGGGTTAACCGTTACAAAATCTTCATCAAATGGTGCGTATGTCTTGCTTCCGACTTTTACTTTTCCGATATGTCCTACGGCATATGCTGCGGAAGTTGAGCCTATGTCTCCACGTTTGATATCTCCAATTACTACCAGTCCTTTTTCCTTGCAGTAATCTACTGTCTTTTTAAATGCTGCAAGTCCCGGAAGGCCAAACTGCTCATACATTGCGATCTGTGGTTTTACAGCCGGGATCAGATCATATGTCTTGTCTACGATCTCTTTGTTAAACTGCCAGATTGCTTCTGCAGCACCCTCTAATGTCTCACCATATTCTGCAAATGCTTTTTTCTGAATGTGCTCCGGAATATAATTCAACATCGGATCTAATCCTACTACGATTGGTGCTCCTGTCTTTTTTATGTTGGCTACTAACTGATTAATCAATGTTTCTTCCTCCTACCTTACTGGTTAAACTAATTTTTTACATTGTTTTTATTTTACCATAAGGCATAGTAAAAGGGAATGCAAAACTGCATTCCCTTTACAATTCATTTTATCCGTATGATTGTCATTGCCTTACGGTCATCTTTTATTCTTCTGTCTCTATTTCATCTGTGCCTTTACTTCTTCTACCGATTTATCAAGCTGGTTATCGGTGTCCGGATTATTTTCATCCTGCTCATACTCAATCTTTGTATCCGGTGTAATGCCTTTTCCGTTGATACTTCTTCCCTTTGGGGTAAAATATTTTGCGATTGTAAGTTTTACAGCAGTTCCGTCATCCAGATCAAATATCTGCTGCACCACACCTTTTCCATAGGTCTGTGTTCCGACAATCTTTCCGATACCGTAATCCTGGATCGCGCCTGCGTAAATTTCAGATGCACTGGCACTGTTGCCATTAACAAGCACTGCCATCGGCTTGGTAAACTGATGCTCATCATCTGATTTCATCTCTGTCTTCTTGCCGTCTTTATCTTCAGTATAAACGATCAATCCTTCTGGAAGCATCAGATCCAGCATATCACATACTGTCTTAAGCGAACCTCCCGGATTATTACGAAGATCTACCACCAGTCCTGTCATCCCCTGATTTTCCAGGTCTTCCAGTGCACTCTTATACTGGTCATAGGTAACGGTATCGAACTCCGACACATCAATATAACCAATCTGATCGTCCAGCATCTTATACTCTATCGTCTGTGCCTGTACGGTATCTCTCGTTGCCGTGACAGTTACTTCATCTGCATTTTCCCCTCGCAATACTGTAAGCTTGACTGTTGTACCTTTTTTTCCTTTTATCTTACTTACAACCTTGCTGAGATCCTTTCCGGTAACTTCTTTTCCATTTACCTTATAAAGGATATCATTGTCCTTTAATCCAGCTTTTTCTGCCGGAGAATCTTTGTATACCTGTGTGATTGTGATCACTCCGGTATCATAGCTCTGGGACATAACTGCCCCGACTCCGTCGTATTCCCCGCCGGTTGATTCATACAGTGCTTTTGTCTCTTTTTTATTATAATATACCGAATACGGATCATTTAATCCGCTGATATATCCTTTGTATATGCCATCTTCCAGATCCTTTTCTTTCACATCACCCATGTAATGTTTGTCAATCAGATTCTGAAGTTCTGACAGCTTCTCACTTGTCTTTGCGGTAATATCTCCGCTCCCTATACGCAATTCACAGGACACAAGTCCTGCCACTAATAACATAGCAAGGGCGCCGCAAAGCGCCCCTTTCAAAAAACTTTTTCTGTTTTTCATTCTATTTTTCTGCCTCTTACCTGTTACAGATAATTCGCCGGATTCACCGGTGTTCCATTTAACATTACCTGGAAATGTAAATGTGGTCCTGTTGAATTACCTGTTGTTCCTACTGCTGCCACATTCTGTCCTTTTGTAACACTCTGTCCGGCACTGACATAGATCTTACTGCAATGCATATAATACGTTGCCAGACCACCGCCATGATTGATTACCAGAAGGTTTCCTGCATTACCTGCATACCCTGCTGAAACTACCGTTCCGGATGCTGCTGCATAAATCGGTGTTCCGGTAGCTGCTGCAAAATCAATTCCCTTATGGTTCGTGCTTGCACCTGCGATTGGCTGTGTTCTATATCCGAAACCACTGGATATATACCCACTAGGACAAGGATGTGCAAATGTTCCATTACCAGACACTACCGAAGATCCTGCAGAACCCGAAGAACTTCCTGAACTTGAAGAACTACAGCTGCTTTTCTTTGCAGCTGCAGCCTGAGCTGCTGCCTGCCGTGCTGCCGCCTGTTTTGCCGCTTCCGCTGCTGCCGCAGCTTCTTTTTGCCTTCTTTCTGCTTCTGCTGCTGCAGCCTGAAGCTGTGCCAGTTTGTTCTTTGTATCACCAAGCTCACTGTCCAGAGACTGAATCTCGCTTTGCTTATTCTGTACAAGCTGGCTTACATTATCCTGCTTTGTAATTAAATCATCCTGCATCGTCTGCAGTTTGTCATATTCCTTTTTCAGAGATGCTTCCTGTGCCTCTACATTCTTTACTACTTTCTGGAATTCTACCAGCATGTCTCTGTCGTATCCCGATATCGTGCTGATATACTCTGCATTATTCAGAAACTCGCCGATGGACTTTGACGAACAGAGAATCTCTACGAATCCGGTATTACCATTTTCATACATGTAGCGGATTCTTTTTTTCATACTATTATACTGATCGTCTTCATCAATCTTTGCCTGAACCAGCTCTTCTTCCTTGGTTGTAATTTCGTCTTCTTTTTCTGTAATCTTCTTCTTTGTATTTTCCATCTCCTGCGTCAGCTGTTTTAACTGTTCTGCCAGAGATGCTTTTTCATTTTCTGCAGTCTTTTTCTTATTTTCCAGTTCTTCTGCTTTTTTCTTGGTGTCATCAATCTCGGATGCATAGCCATTCACAACCATCCCCGAACAAAGTGTCAGGACAAGCAGAAGACTTACCATCTTCTTTCTGTTAATCATATACTGCCCCTTTCCCGGATAGAACCATTACACCTTAAGATGTTTGCGGATCGTGACAGTACTTCCTAAGAAACCAATTCCAACACCGAGAATAATTCCGATTGGAAGTAATGTTCTGTATACGGTTGCAACCGGCAGGAAGTCTACGATATTATTCAGAAGACTGAATTTTGCCATAATATATGTAATTGCCTTATCATACATAAAGTACAATAATACCAACGGAATAACCGCTCCCACTGCTCCGATGATCAGACCTTCGATTACGAATGGCGCACGGACGAATCCGTCCTTCGCTCCGATATATTTCATAATCGCAATTTCTTCCCGTCGTACGGTGATACCCATAGTAACGGTATTGCTGATCAGGAACACGGATACTGCTAACAGAATTGCAATAATTGCAACTGATACATATCCAACCAACTTGTTCACACTGGTAAGTGTCTTTGCTACTACATCTGATTTATTAACCTTACGCACACCTTCTAATGATTTTGCATAAGATACGATAGATTTCTGTTTTGATACATCTGACAGATATACCTCATAGTTATCCGAATTTGCAAGCGGGTTATCGCTTTTGAATCCTTCTGCAAGATCAGCAGATTCTCCAAAATACTGATCTTTGAATTTGTTCCATGCTTCATCCGCACTTACATAGTTGACTTTTAAAACGCCATCTTTTTTCTTAAGTACCTTGCCAATTGCATCTTTTTGCTCCTGAGTCGCATCTTCGTTGAAGAATACGGTGATTGCCACACCTTCCTCTGCTTTCTCAACTATGTAGTTAAAGTTGACTACAATGGAATAGAACAATCCGAACAAGAAGATACACGCTGCCATTGTTGCAATAGACGCAATCGAGAACATCTTGTTTCTGCGGATGTTCTTAACGCCCTGCTTCATCGAATATCCTAATGTACTAATTCTCATTCTTATACCCACCTTTTTTCTCGTCGCTTACAATGACACCCTTTTTCATTGTAACAACCCGCTTCTGCATCTCATTTACGATTTCCTGGTTATGTGTAACGACAAGAACCGTCGTTCCTCTTTCGTTCGCCTCTTCCAACAGCTTCATGATTTCCCATGAGTTTGTCGGATCCAGGTTACCAGTCGGCTCATCTGCCAGCAGAATTGCAGGCTCATTGACAATCGCTCTTGCGATCGCAACTCTCTGCTGCTCTCCACCTGACAGTTCCTTTGGGAACGCCTTATACTTCTGAGCAAGACCAACCAGTGATAATGCAGCCGGTACTTTTTTCTTAATGATTCTTGCAGGTGTCTCTGTAACTCTCTGAGCGAACGCAATATTTTCATAAATATTACGATCTTTTAAAAGACGGAAATCCTGGAACACTACGCCGATATTTCTTCTGTACATCGGTATTTTACGATGTCTCAGACGGCTTAAGTTATTGCCATTTACAATAATCGTTCCAGATGTAGGCTCCAGCTCTTTCATAATAAGTTTGATCAAAGTAGACTTACCAGAACCGCTGTCTCCTACGATAAACACAAACTCGCCCTGTTCAATCTTAAGATTGACACCATTCAGGGCTGCAACCCCTTTTGAGTACTCTTTCGTTACTTCTCTTAGTTCGATCATAGTTTCCTCCTGAATTATTAATACTCCAATGACTCCATATACTTCATATATTTCACAACCATGAGTGCGATTTTAAAAGTAATGGCATCTTCGAACACACGAAGATCCAGACCGGTGCTCTTTTGAAGCTTGTCCAGTCTGTACACCAGTGTATTACGGTGTATATACAATTGTCTGGATGTCTCTGATACGTTCAGATTATTCTCAAAGAATTTATTGATCGTTGTCAATGTCTCCTCATCAAAATCATCCGGCGATTTCCCCTCAAAAATCTCACGTATGAACATCTTACAAAGCGGAATCGGGAGCTGATAGATCAGACGGCCAATTCCCAAAGCACTGTATGCGATCACGCTGCGCTCACTGAAGAAGATCTTACCCACATCAAGCGCAAGCTTTGCCTCTTTGTATGACTTTGATACTTCTTTGATATCATTTACTACAGTTCCATATGCGATCAGAACATCTTCTTCCCCGTCATCTTTCAACAGGTTGTACATGTTCCCTGCAATTTTTTCAAGCTCTGCATGTCCGTCATTCGGCTCAAGCTCTTTTACTACGATAATATTCTTTTCATCAACGGCTGTCACAAAGTCTCTGGTACGGTTGCCCAGAAGATTGCGCACGTTGTCTAACGCATTCGTATCTTTTTCATGCTTTGTCTCGATAATAAAGATAACACGTCTTACTTCTGTGTCAATATGTAATTTCTTGGCACGATTGTAAATATCTACCAGCAACAGGTTATCCAACAACAGGTTTTTAATAAAGTTATCCTTGTCAAATCTTTCTTTATATGCGACCAGAAGATTCTGAATCTGGAAGGCTGCAATCTTGCCTACCATGTATACATCATCGCTTCCTCCGTTTGCAAGAAGGATATATTCCAGCTGATGCTCATCAAAAATCTTAAAAAACTGATATCCCTGCACAACCTGACTGTCTGCCGGGGATTCAACAAAGGAGATAACCTCCTCTACATAGTTCTCCTGTTCTGAAAATGTGCTTGCAAGAGATTTACCATCTGTGTCCATCACGCAAAAGTCAATTCGTGTAATCCCTTTCAATCCTTCAATTGTGTTTTGAAGTATTTGATTAGATATCATATTCCATCTCCTCCACTCTTTTCAATATACATTTTTCACAACAAATCTTTCCATTAAAACTCTAAAATGTATACTGCTAAATCTTATCTTAATATATATGACCAAAAAAATAAAGAGGAAATCACACATTTTTGGTGATTTCCTCGGTTTTTTCACAATTTATTCACATTTATACCATGGACATAATAACGAAACAATTTTCTTATATTTTTCTTACGATTCGAACTTTTCTTCTTTTTTTCGCTTTTCCAGTTCTTTTTTAAAAAAATGATTCAGAAGATAGTTCGCAATACGTCCTCTTCCCAGACCGTTTTTCTGATCCAAAAACATCCTTTTTCCTCCGCCGATCCATACCCTGGCATCCAGAAGATTCCGGTTCTTTGCAATAAAATCTTCCTGAAGAGGAACGGATAATGCCGATAATACACAGTCTACCTCACTTCCGTTGATCGCATTGACAAGCATATCATCAGCCCTTGCCTCTGCCGACACCTTCGCCAGTCCGATCAGCTGGATCCCGCTGTAATACTTCTGCATGTAGCGGAATGCTTCCTGCCCTTCTTCTTCGGATTCCACCAACAGATAGATCCTTTTATGATTCTTATGCAGATATCGCATAAACATCTTAAAAAAGAGCTTAAGATCTATCTCTTTTACTCTGGATACACTCCTGGTATCCGCAGCTTCTAATATCTGCTTTTCGCCAGCCAGCACCAGATTGAATTCATTCATCTGCTCTTTTAGTTCCGGCAGATCATTCATCTGCATCAGACCATCCACGGTTACAATCTCTACAACACTTACAGGATCCGACTCCAGAAAAGCAATGGTTTCTTTCATGGCCTCTTTAGCTGTACAGCTGTCTATATTCACATCTAAAACATTAATCTTCTCGTTCATATCCTCACCTGCTAATTCTTGTCTGCGGTTTGTACATGGCGCAAATGGCAACACGGCTCTGACCATATTACGCATTTCAAACAGGCACACAAATCTTTTCCAGTTTTTCGATTATAGCAAATGGATATTCCCTTTTCAACATTTATTACATAATCTTCATACTAATTAACATTCGTAATATTTTTGTCATTTTTTTGATCCTGCCGTTTCTTTTTGGTGATCAGACCTCCGATCCTTCCTGTTTCTTTTGAAGTCAGGGATTTCCATCCATCCTGCATAACACGGTCCAGGAGTCCCAGTTCGTCAGCTATTTCATATTTCAGCTTATCCTCCGGTGCAAGATCGTCAAACCGGACAGGTGCTTTTGCTTTTCGGGCCATAATAAGAACTTCCTTTCGTTTTTTTCTTATTATGGCCCGCTTTTTGCAAACTATACTGTTATTTTGATTTTATTTTATGTTCCTACTGCTGTCCACAGATTGCTATATTGCTGCGCAATTCCCGGATACTGTAATCTCTTACACTTCATTTGGATCATCTGGAATAATAATTGCAGCAATAATATATGCAAAGATTCCTGATCCTGCCCACAACGCAATCAGTACAAATGCCAGTCTGACTAATGTTGGGTCAATATTAAAATATTTTGCAATCCCTCCACATACTCCACAGATCATTCTGTCTTTTCTTGAACGGTATAATCTCTTATTCTCCATCTTCATATCCTCCTGCTCTTTCTTAGACTCTTTTTTTATATTTCAAATCCGACTTTTTTCAAAAGTCCCTTACATTTCTGTCGCATAACTGATCGTAATCTGTCCTATGCCGCAGTCAATCTTCATCTCTTTCGAAGCCTGATTATCTACATGTACTTCTCTTCCAAAACCGCTGTATCTATTGTCGCCGCACTGTATCTCTCCGATTCCACATTCCAGATCGTAATTATAATCATTCTGGCTGCCTTTAAGTTTCAGATCTATCTCACCGACACCGCAATCTATATCCATCTTTTCTGATACATCACCCGTTCCAGACAATGATCCGGCTCCACTTTCAAATTCTGCTTTTTTCGCGGTAAAATCCTTAACAAATACCTTTCCGGCTCCATTTTTTATTTCAAGATCATCTGCGCTGAATTCATCCGCATTTAACTCTCCAGCTTTCAGTGTCAGATCAATCTTGTCAAATGTCTGTTTCTCCGGTAATGTCACTGTGATTGAACCTTTTCCTATATCATTTTTATTTTTCACCTTTTTATTCGTCTTCAGATACAGGACTCCGTCCTCTTCATAAGCCTGAAATCCAAGTTTTTCATGTGTATCCTTACTCTCAACTGTAATCTCATCTGTTGCTGCAGTTTTAAAGTACACCCTTCCTGCATAGATTTTTCCTTTGATTGATGTAATCTGCTGATAAACTGCTTTGCCATTTCCATTGAGCATGCGTTCTTTCCCACTTTCTTTTGTATTCGTAGCAGCTTTATTCTTATTATTCTCTATCTTTGCCGCATGATCCTTATCATCGTCGTCATCCCAATCGTCATCACCGTCATCCCAGTCATCCTCGTCATCCTCGTCATCCCAATCATCATCGTCGTCATCCCAATCATCATCGTCATCCCAATCACCATCATCATCCCAGTCATCCTCATCTGTGTCTGATCCAATCACAATTCCATGCGGAAATTCTGCTGCAATATCTGTCAATGTTACCCCAAACACTCTGTTAGCTGCCACACAACATATCACACCGGTCAGGAACATTACTCCACATACAATCCAGAATATTTTCCATCTTTTCTTCATAAGCTATACCTCCGTTCTTCTGTGAAATGGTTTTCTGCATACACATACGATTCCTCTTATCATCCCCGGGAATACAATCGTACATAATCTTACACCTGCAATCGTTCCAATCAGTCCTATCGGTATTACGATCAGTCCAATTCCTATAATCCCAAGGCCTACTACACCGGAACTTATAAGACTTCCGATTCCGGAACACAAAAGCACAACTCCTACCAGAACCACTGCCGCAAATGCGATCACAATACTTGCAAATACTGCAAATGCTGCTATCACAAGTACCAGTACTGTTACCACCAAAGCTGCTGCCAGCGGAACGATAACCGGACATCCTACCAGAATAATTGCTGCGATCAGAAGATATTTTAATGGTTTACTGGTCCACGGCTTATCTGCTTCTGATTCTTCCGGATTATCATTATCATATGTATAGGTTCCGTTATCATAATATACATTCTTTTCTCTGTATCCGGTTTCTTCTTTTGATTCCTGATAATATTGATATCCAGATCCGGCCTCTTCCTCTTCCCCGGCCTCTGTGCTCTTAATATTTACAACCTCTATATCCCCTCTTTCGGCTTTGATCTTCATAGCGACCTTTTCCGGGCTTTCCAGTTCTTCTATTACGTTCTGCTCATTTTCACTGCCCGCATCGTCAAAATAATCATTATAATAGTTCAGTGCATCCAGTCTGTCTTCTTCCGGAATTCCTTCCAGGAGTCTCGACAACTCAGCCATAAATTCTATTCTGTTCATTCCAAACTCCCTCCCTCAAATAATGCGCTGATTTTTTTCGAATAATTCTTCCATTCAGTCTGGTACATCGCAAGCTGTTCTTTGCCGCTTTCTGTCACTTTATAGTATCTGCGGTTTCTTCCATCGAACTGCCGGTCATATACTTCCAGATATTCCCCTTTTTGCAATCTTCTAAGGACCGGATATAACGTAGATTCTGACACATCGATTGCTTTTCTGACATCCTGTGTGATCTTATATCCGTATGTTCCTTCCTCTTTCCGCGACACAACAGCCAGGACGATTGCATCCAGAAGCGCTGCTCCTGTATTAAAAACCATATGCTCACTTCCTTGTTATTTTATAATTTGCATCACAATATTATTTCTTTACACATATTATACGTCGTATAATATAGTATGTCAACATATATTATATTTTGCTATACAGAGAACTTGCCACTGGCAGCTTCTCTTGCATGCTTTGGCATCAAAAAAAAGAATGACACATTTCCTTTTTGCGTCATTCTTTTTCTCACATTCTTTTCTTTCTATATACGTATTTCTTTTCCAAGTGAAAATGCATAGATAATCTTTTCTTTCACTTTTTTCCCAGTCATCTGCTCCAGTGCTTTTGCATAATACCGCAGCTGTTCCTGATATTTTTCCACCAATTCTTCTGCCTTTCTCACCCGGTCCGTCTTATAATCCAACACAACCAGTTCGTCCTCTTCTTCAAAATATGCATCGATAATTCCCTGTACCAGTATAAGTTCTCCATCCTCTTCTTCCGGATAAAGCTCTTTCGCATCTATCCCTAATACAAACGGCTGCTCTTTCCAGAGTCTCTGGCTCTTGGCGGCCTTTTTCATCCGCTTTCCGGATGGTGTCTCTAGGAACCGGAAGATATCGTATGGCTTCACACATTCGGCCGCTTCTTTTTCTATCTTTCCACTGGAAGCCATCCCGCCAATCCACTCTGCAACCGCTTCTATGCTGTCGGGTTCCGGTCCTTCAAATGCAAGAAGCTCCATGATTCTATGGTATGCGGTTCCTCTTGGTGCTCCGGTCAGTCCTTCTTCTTTTTGCATAAAAGTTGGTATCAACGGTGTCACTTCCGGCTCTTCATAAAGTAATTCTTCCTGTGCTTCTTCCTCCAGGCTATGATCCATTGCGATCTCATACGCACGCTTTTTCAATTCTGTAACTGTAAATTTGAGCTTTCTTGCACTGCTCTTTTCATATGGATAATGGAATCCGAACTGTTCTTCCATAACCGTATGCATTTCAGGCTCATAGACTCTGTCTGTGTCCCATTGTTCCAGAAGTGATCTCGATATCACTCCCTTTGTCTCTTCTTTCAGTCCTTCTTTTACAATATCTTCAAAATGCAGGATATTTACCTCTAACGGTACATCCTCCCCACAGCCAAGTACCGCCGGCAGGATCCAGTCCCAATAGGTTCCGGCGTGGCTTAACTCGCCAAATGACAATTCCTTCTGATTACTTCTCTGAAGCATCCGGCTTTCTTCTAACTTTTCTTCCGGTCTTGGAAGCATACCGGTAATGATCAGTTTTTCCTTCGCACGCGTCAGTGCTACGTAGAGTACGCGTAGTTCTTCCCCAAGGCTTTCTAACACTTCTTCTTTTTGAATCACTTTTTTAACGATGCTTGGACTCTTTGTCCGAAGTCCCAGGTCAATCGCATCCAGTCCTACTCCCATACCGGCATGCAGTGCTACTGCACTTCTTGCATCCTGCATATTAAAGCGTTTTCCCATACCGGCAACAATTACGATCGGGAATTCCAGTCCTTTACTTTTATGGATCGTCATAACTCTTACCGTATCTGCATGTTCGTCTTCGATACTGGCTTCTCCGTAATCCACATCATATTTTTGCAGCTGTTCAATATATCTTACAAAATGAAACAGTCCTTTATAGCTCGTCGATTCATATACTCTTGCCTTTTCGATCAACATCTCCAGGTTGGCTTTTCTCTGCTGTCCTCCCGGCATGGCCGCTACATAATCCCCATACCCTGTATCTTCCAAAATCTTCCACAGCAGCTCATGCATCGGTGTAAATGGAACGATTCTCCGGAATGTATCCATCTGCTCCAGACACGCACTGATCTTCGTACGGATCACTTCATCTTTTTCATTTTTTCTTTCTTCGTCATCTTCCCGGTATCTGACAACTGCTTCATAAAACGGCAGTTCCGGATAGAAACATTTTATCTTTGCTAACTCTTCTGCATCCAATCCACAAAACGGCGACGTAAGCACTGCCGTAAGCGGAATATCCTGTCTCCGGTTATCCAGTGTACGCAGATAATCCAGCAGCACTCCTATCTCCTGCGTCTGAAAATATCCTTCACTCGTTCCGGCATACGTAGGGATTCCTTCCCGGTTGAGCACTTCTGTAAATACATCAGCAAATCCCTTTACACTTCTTGTCAGTATTACGATATCGGAATACTTCGCATTTCTCAGCTCGCCGGTAGCCTTATCTGTAACCTTCTGTGTTCTTAAAAGCTCCCTGATACGCATTGCAATTGCTCTTGCTTCCAGTTCTTTTTCTGACGCGATTTTCGACAGTTCTTCTGCGTTGTTTTCATTTTCTTCCAACTGATACCGTTCTTTTACACGGTCCAGATCGCTGTCGATCAGATAAATTTCTGTATTCAGGTTCTCATTCTCCGGGTATTCTGCTCCCGGATATAGCGCGGCCTGATCATCATAGACAATTCCGCCAAGCTTCTCTGTCATAATCCGTCCGAATATCGCATTCACACTTTCCAATACTTCTTTTCTGCTTCGGAAGTTCTTATGAAGATCGATCCTCTGGGTCTGACTTTCTTCTATATTATATGTGTAAAACTTTTCCAGGAACAGTTCCGGCTTAGACAAACGGAAACGATAGATGCTCTGTTTTACATCTCCTACCATGAAGATATTATATCTTCCGCTTCTACACGTTGACACACTGGTCAGGATTGCTTCCTGTATCAGGTTACTGTCCTGATATTCATCAATCATGATCTCCTGATATTGCTTTTGATATTCCAAAGCTACTGGAGACGGAACAAATCCTTTCTCCGTCTTCTGTGTCAGTATCCGGAGTGCATATTGCTCCATATCGGAAAAATCAATCATATTCTGCGAACGCTTCTTTTCTTCGAACCGGCTTCCAAATAAACGAACCAGATCTGCCAGTTCCTCCATGGCCGGCGCACACAGATTCATATCTTCTATCATTGCTTCCGGCGTCTCGTAAAAATACTGCGCCGCAATATTCTTTACCACGCCTTTCACCATTTCTCTTAACTTTTTAACCTGTGTTATCTTCTCTTCGGATACCGTCTTATCCTTATTCACCGGAAGTCTGGCCCATTTTACATTTGCAAATGCTTCTGACTGCTGTCTGTATGTGCGTGCGCTTTGCAGATCCTCTATAACGATCAGATCTTTTTCCAGTGCAGCCTCATATGCCGCCGGTCCATCTATACTTAACGCTGTCTGCATTGCGAATTCTACCAGTGCTTTTGCGTCTTCCAGATTCTTCTGTACATCCTGCAGGATCTTTTTGATGACATTACTTTCTTCGAATGCCTCCAGATCTTCGATTTCATACGCTTTCACGCAAGAATCAAGCCACGCTTCACTATCTGGATAACTTCTCGAGAATTCATATATCTTCAAGATCAGATCTTCAATCTTTTTATCATTACGCCCTGTACTGTATCCCGATGCAAAATCCAGAAATCTTTTGCTTCCTTCCTGATATTTTTCTTCCAGGACTTCTTCTAAGACATCGTGTCTTAAAAGCTTCAGCTCTCCCTCTTCTCCTATCCGGAATCCGGGGTCAATATCAATCGCATGAAAATGGTCACGGATTACCGACAGACAAAAACTGTGTATCGTTGTAATCTGCGCATTATGGATCAGGGTTGCCTGCTGCTTCAAATGTTCATTGTCGGGATATTCCATTAATTTTTTCTCGATCGCAAGCCGGATTCTTTCTTTCATCTCTGCCGCTGCCGCTTCTGTAAATGTAACGATCAGAAGTCGGTCCACATCCACCGGAGGCTCATCTTTGGTAAGCATCGTAATAATACGTTCTACCAGTACCGCAGTTTTTCCGGAACCTGCCGCTGCCGATACCAGGATATTCCGGTTTCTTAAGTCTATGACTTTTTGCTGTTCCTGCGTCCACGTTACTCCCATCTTCTATGCGCCTCCTTTCATTTCTTCCGACTCTGTTTCCCGTCTCATAACCGCAAGTGCTTCTTCTTTTCCAACACTTCCGATATCCCGGTATTCGTATCCCGGTACTTTTATATCGAATCCGCAGATGTGCCGATACGGACAGTAATCGCAGCCACTCTCCTGTCCTCTTCTATATGGAAGTGCACTTACATCACCACTTAATATACGGGTTCTGGCATCATCTACCTTTTTCCTTGCATGAGATATCATGGCCGCAAAATCTTCTCCTGACACAACCTTGGAATAGCCTGAGACCGTCCCGTTTTTATTATATTTTACCGGAACTGCAAGTGATTCTCCCGACGCATCCCTGTCCAGATGCTTCAGTATCTCTGTATCCAGCGGAATGATGCCATCTGGTTTGAGCTGTTTTAGGATCGCGCGGTCTGCCTCTTCTTTATCCTCTGTTTTATCTACCAGCGGATCCTGAATACGGTAATAGAATACTCCCGCCGGGATAACTTCTTTTCCCGGATGTCTTTTTTCTTCTACCGAAACAGCCGCATCCATATAAATCATCAACTGCAGCTGCAGGCCATGATACAATGCCACGACATCAAATGCCTTACTTCCGGTTTTATAATCCAGTACTTTGACATATACCTTGTCTTCCGTTTCACACACATCCACACGGTCGATTTTTCCTCCAAAGAAGCGTAACTCATACGCTTCCGGAACAAAATCACCGGCGCGCAGCTGGCTGGTAAGTGCCCATACCGTCCGCTCCAGCATCTGCTTCATACGCACGATCAACCGTTCATTTCTTGCAGAGCTGTATAATACGGAATTACCATAATCTGTAACCGCCTCTTCCACACACTCATCGATCAGCTCCTTTTGAAGATCTTCGCTAAGCGTCGTCCAGCCGCCCGCTTCTGCCGCTTTTTTCGAAAATATTTCCAAAGCCAGATGGCATACATTTCCAAGATCTACAGCCTGGAATTCGTACACCGGTCTTTCTCTTAACTGCAATCCATATGCCAGGAAATGGGCACATGCACAAGAAGCATATCTCTCCATCCTGGTAATACTGCCCTCAAAGTTCTCT
Source organism: uncultured Dorea sp. (assembly GCF_934294775.1). Lineage (GTDB taxonomy): Bacteria > Bacillota > Clostridia > Lachnospirales > Lachnospiraceae > Dorea_A. The sequence continues at coordinate 26,714 of NZ_CAKRAH010000009.1, read as the reverse complement.
CCGTATAACTTTCTTGCCACCAGATCTGCAAGCGGATCTTCCGGACGCTTGTAATACCACGCTTCCAAAAGTTTGTCTACTTTTCTTTTCCACACCGGATCTTTCTGATACCATGTATACAATTCCTGCCACACCAGATCCAGATTTTTATCCTGCAGTCCCTGGATCAGATACGCAATTCCTGTCCTCTCCGTAAATTCTTTCTGGACCAGTGCTTTTTCTTCTTCATCCTGCACCTTAAGCTTTGGATACAGGCGCAAAAGCTCCTGAATCAGATACGATGGCCGAAGTGATTTTCCAGCCGATGACACCTTACTATAATATACTTTTAATTGTTGTGATGGCTTCGTCAGGTTCATATACAGATAAAACTTCTGGACATAAGCCTTTTCCTTTCCACCCGGAGACAATGCATAATCCGCCTTTTTGAACTTCTCCCGGTCTCTTTCTGATAACAGACCTGTTCTCATCAATGCTCCAGGAAGAAAGCTGTCATTTGCCCCGACAAAGAATAATGCTTTAATATCTTTTAATCTTGTTCTTTGCACATCTCCGACCACAACCTGGTCGACACTTGGCGGTATGACTCCAACCCTGGCTTCTTCAAGCCCAGCATCCAGTAATTTGCAATATTCATTCAGGCTCACCTGTTCTTCTCCAAGAAGTTCAACAAATTTATCAAACAACTCTATGATGATCCGGTAAATCTGAGAATATTCTTTGGCAAGCGCAAGTTCCTGTGCCTGTTGGAATTCTTCTTCTGTTTTCTGAAGCCTGGCCTGAATGTTCTCCTGCACCATGAATTCATACACAGCCATTGTAATATCTCTGACAGTCTTGCGCTTCTGTTTCAGAACAAACATCAGACCATCTACTTTTTCCACAAGCTGTACCCGGTAATGATTCAATCTGTCAAGCTCCTCTTCTTCCATTCCTTTCAGACGTCTGATCCACCGGTTCTGCCATCCTTTATATCCTTTGATTCCCAGTCCTATCACGTAATTTTCCAGCTCATCCGTCTCCTGCGGTGTAAACCCGGCAAGATTGGTTCGCAAAAAGCGGAATACACTTTCATAGGAAAAGTTTTTCTCCGCCATGTTCAGAAGGCTTCTTACATATTCCACAAAGGAGTTTAAAAGGATACTTCTTTTATGATCCATAAAAACAGGGATGTCATATGTCTGAAATGCCTGTTCCAGATAATCCCCGTATACTTCCATATCACTGACAATGACTCCTACCTCCCGGTAGCGGTATCCTTCCTTTCTGACCAGTTCACGGATTCCTTCTGCCACAGCTTCTGCTTCCTGCCTTGGATTTCTCGTTACGTGTATTTCCAGATTTTCCACTTTCTGTCCATACACGCCTGCACCGTACCGGAATATATTTCTTTCCAGAAAAGCCAGTTCTTTATTATCCTGAAAGCGGTGTACCGGATATCCATAAAGTGTTACCGGTTCTTCCACTTTGATCTTATTATCCTGCGCAAGCTTTATCAGCGTTGTTACCATCTGCTTACTCAGTCCAAATAACTGATACGGATGTCTGTATGCATATGGATTTTCCCGTTCATCGATGGTCACCGTCACCCATACACTCCTGCATCTTCGCATCAGTTCCACCATCAGCCTGTTCTGCACCGGCGTAAATCCGGTAAATCCATCTAACACAACCGTACTGTTTTTAAGAATGTCCGAATCCTTCACCTGTCTGCTTAAAACATCCAGAAGCTCTTCTTTTGTAATATAACGTTCTTTCAGATAATTCTGAAATCCTTCATACAGGATCTCAATATCTTTTAATTTATAATAAAGTCTGGAATCGGCTTCTACTGTTTCCAGCATCTTATCTATCTCAGGTTCTCCGATATCGTATTGTGTGAATTCCGAGATTACCGACTTTACTTCGCTGATATAGCCAAGTTTTCTGATATTTCCCCGCAGAACCGTCAGTTTATCTTCGTAATCCCCTGCGATCTTTCTAAGGATCAGGTTTTTCCCCTCATCATCCAGAACCGGAAGCTTCTTCGCCCCCGTCTCTTCGAATATACGGTATGCAAGTCTTGCAAAGCTTAATACATCGATATTCATAATCCCATGTCTTGGATGCATCATGACCAGATCTTTCTGCGTCTGCATGGTAAATTGTTCCGGTACTAATACGATATAATTTCTCTCTGGATATTTTTGCGATTCTTCGATAATATGTTGATATAAATATGTTGATTTTCCTGAGCCGGACGGCCCGAATACAAATTTTAAAGGCATAAGGTTTCCTCCTTATGCCCTAGTATAACACGAATATATGTTTGTGCCTAGTACGACTTATAACGCTCGAAGTCTTTCTGCAAATTCATTGCTTAACGTCATCTTTGCAACATAGAAAACATCTCCTGTCATATAGACGTTCCAATCATCTTCTACTTCTACCTGCAGCTCTCCTCCCGGCATATGCACGATCACCTTACTGTTCGTAAGTCCAAGCTTATACGCAACACCTGCCGCTGCACATGCTCCTGTTCCGGAAGCTCTGGTATATCCTGCACCACGCTCGAAAATCTCAATTGCAATATTTTCCTTATCGATTACTTTCATAATCTGTGTATTGATTCTGTTCGGGAAATATCTTGCAATCTCAGAATAATCACCAATCTTGCATACCAGTGGTCTGGATATCTCGCGCATCGGAATGACGCAGTGTGGATTACCGATGGATACACAGGTTACCGGATACAGCGTTCTTCCAAATACCATATCCTCATTGATCACTTCTCTTCTTTCGCCGATAACCGGAATCTCATCACTCCAGAATGAAAGTTTCCCCATAGATACACGAAGACGGCTTCCATCCTCATTAAGAAATGTCACTTCTACCGGTCCGTTTCCTGTATATAATTTAAAGTTTTTCTTCTGTACATATCCTGCATCTTTTAAATATTTCGCAAAGATACGCACACCATTTCCACTTGTCTCTGATTCACTTCCATCAGGATTCCATACTTTTACGTACATTCCATCTTCTTTCAGAATCGGACCTTCCAAAACGCCGTCAGCTCCGAGTCCTTCATTACGGTCACAAATCATCTTGACATTGGCAGCGTCTAATGCTAACTCATTATGATTTGGATCAAATACCAGATAATCATTCCCCAATCCATGATAACGCTCTAATACTACCTTCATTTTTATTCCTCCTGATTTTATATACTCTTTTTATTTCTTCTTTTTACTTCTTTGTCCTGATTTTTGGCATTCCGTGTACCTCTTATCTTTGGTTCTTCATTTTTGCCTTATCCAAAAGATCCCTGCGGAATTTTCCATACTTTTTCAACCAAAAAGTGTTCTCACCTATCCTTATCATAACAGGCATTATTTCCATATTCTATACAAATAATGCTTTGTTTTATTGCAAATAATGCTCTTTTCATTTAAAATTAATACAGATAACCTGCCACTGACAATGTTTTCCGAACGCATGGTGATTTCTTAAAATAACCAGAACATATTCTGATACAAACAGACATCACCAATATTTCTTATCTACTTTAAGCAGCTGATGTTTTCATATAACGCTTATGGATCAACAGGAGGTTTTTCAATGGAACAATATACAAAAAAAGGATATTTAAACAGCGAATTCCGGCTGTTTCATCTGACAGACCAGGAAACCAACGAGGTCGAATACCATTATCATGATTTTGACAAGATCACTATCTTCATACGCGGAAAGGTCAATTACATGATCGAAGGACGTTCTTATGATCTGAAGCCTTATGATATCGTACTGGTAAAGCAGGGGGATATCCATAAGCTTACGGTTGATAACACCTATCCTTATGAACGTATCATCGTATATATATCACCAAATTTTATGAATGCTTATCAGACAGACACTTACGACTTAAGCTACTGCTTTCAGAAAGCCCAGAAGGAACATTCGAATGTTTTGCGTATCCCGTCCCCGGAAAAAAGTTCTTTGTTCCGGTCCATCTCACAGTTAGAACACTCCTTTACAGACGGTGGATATGCTTCTGAACTTTACCGTCAGGTTGTATTTCTTGAATTCATGATCCACTTAAACCGTGCGACCAGAAAGAACCGGCTCGAATTCATCGATACCGATAATTGCAACGAAAAGGTGCTCGCCATCCTTGACTATGTCGGCGAACACCTCTGTGAAGACCTGGCCATCGATAAGATTGCCGGTCAGTTCTATATCAGTAAATATTATATGATGAGACTATTCAAGCAGGAAACCGGCTATACACTGGGACAATACATTTCCCAGAAGCGGCTCCTGCTTGCAAAAGAATTATTATCTGCCGGTGTGCCCCGCACACAGGCCTGTTACGATTGTGGTTTTAAAGATTATTCTACATTTTCCAGAGCTTATAAGCAGTTATTCGGATCTACACCTTCCGGACGTACCTGTCCGTAAAGCTCTGCCGGCACGTAGGCCTGTACGAAGATTCCATCTTCTCTGTATTCTTCCGTCTGAAGTTCCCCGTACTTTCTGATAAGCTGGATCTTCCCGGCTTCTTTGTATGGATAGACGGCTTCAATCTCTACTTTTTGTTCCCGCAGTACTGCTTCGATCGTCTGAAGGAATTCTTCGATTCCTTCTCCGGTTCTTGCCGAGATCTTCGCATGATAATCTGCATGGATATCTCTTGGAACCCAAGATTCCTCTGCACGGTCCATCTTGTTAAATACCGTGATTACCGGCTTATCTTTGACTCCCAGATTCTGAAGTGTCTCATATACCGTATACATCTGCTCATCCATCTGTAGATTGGATACATCGACCACATGAATGATCAGATCTGCATATTTTGCTTCCTCTAAGGTACTTCGGAATGCCTCGATCAGGTGATGCGGCAGCTTCCGGATGAATCCTACCGTGTCTGTCATCAGTATCTCCTGACCGCTTGGGAGCTTTAAGTCTCTCGTCGTCGGATCCAGCGTTGCAAAGAGCTTATCCTCTGCCAGGATGCCTGCTCCTGTCAATGTATTCAGAAGTGTAGACTTTCCTGCATTCGTATACCCTACAATTGCAGCCACCGGCATGTGGCTTCTGCTTCTTTGTTCTCTGGTGACTTCTCTGTGCTTCTTAACGTCTTTTAATTCCCGGTTAAGCTGCGCAATCCTGCTCTTAATGAGGCGCCTGTCCATCTCAAGCTTTTTCTCTCCTGGTCCTCTGGTACCAATTCCTCCTCCCAGTCTTGACATGGCTCTTCCCCATCCGGTAAGGCGTGTCTGCTGGTATTTTAACTGTGCAAGCTCTACCTGGATCTTACCTTCACTTGTAGATGCCCTTGCAGCAAAGATATCCAGGATCACCAGTGTACGGTCCATTACCTTGATATCCAGTTCATCCTGAAGGTTCTTCATCTGTGCCGGGGATAATTCATCATCACAGACAATTCCGGTCGCCCGCAGTTCCCAGATCAGGCTTCTGATCTCATCTAACTTTCCTTTTCCAACGTACGTTCCCGGATGCTGCTGTTCCCTGTTCTGTATCACCATTCCCACGGTTTCGGCTCCTGCTGTGGATACCAGATCTTTTAATTCTTCCAGTGACTCTTTTGTATCATCTGTCTCGGAAAGACTTACGCCAACGAGAATAACCCGTTCTGTCTCTTTCTTAATTTCAATCATACTTTTTTTCTGTATTCTCCCTATCTGGTTTTCAAAAATTCCGCTTCTTTCTTCGCGGCTTTATCATTCGGATAGCTTGCCAGGTAATCTTCTAATTTTACCTCTGCACTTTCCCAGTCTTCCATCTGTTCATAAGCAACGATCACATTGAACTGCATCTCTTTTTTCAGCTTCTTACTGATGTCATCCTGCTCCAGTCCCAGATTGAAGTAATTCAGTGCTTCGCTTCCTTTTTCAAGTTTCAGATCGCAGCTTCCGATCAGATTGTAGATCGTTCCTGTCTGCTCAGCATCATTATCCAGTGCCTTTAAAAATGCTTTTCTTGCACCCTTATAATCTTTTTGTTCCCATTTGGCAATTCCGATTCCCCGGTAGGCATCGCCTGTATTTTTGTTCTTTTCTACTGCCTGTTCAAACTGTTCGATTGCCTGATCATATTCCCCTTCCTGCAGGTATTCCACTCCTTTTTTAGATGGATTCCCACACGCAGTCAGAAGTACTCCTGCTCCGACTACTGCAATCAGTGCTTTTATTCGTTTCATAAATCTTCTATACTCCCTCAATTTTTACTTTTCTTTAATCTATCTGCCAGTCGATCGGTTCTACCCCGTGCGCCCTTAGATAATCATTCGTCTGGCTAAATGGCTTACTTCCAAAGAATCCTCTGTATGCCGAAAGCGGACTTGGATGCGGAGCCTTTAAGATCAGATGCTTCGGATTGTTCAGCATTCTCGCTTTCTTCTGCGCCGGTGCTCCCCATAAGATGAATACGATCGGTCTGTCCTGGCTGTTTAATGCCATGATCGCTGCATCGGTAAATTCTTCCCATCCGATATCCCGGTGGGAATTCGCCTGATGCGCCCTTACGGTCAGTACTGTATTCAGCATCAGTACACCCTGCTCAGCCCATTTGGTCAGGCATCCGTGATTCGGGATCGTACATCCAAGATCATCATGGAGTTCTTTATAAATATTCACAAGAGACGGTGGAATATCTACCCCCTTCTTTACAGAAAAGCAAAGACCATGCGCCTGTCCTACATTATGATAAGGATCCTGTCCCAGAATAACCGCTTTTACATTATGTAAAGGTGTCAGGTGAAATGCATTAAAGATATCATCTGCCGGCGGAAATATCTGTCTGGTTCTGTATTCTTCATTCACCGTTTCAAATAATTTTTTATAATAAGGCTTTTTAAACTCTCCTTTTAGAGCTTCCAGCCAGTCATTATTAATTGCTGCCATTTCTTTATCTTCTTTGTATCTGCTTTTGCTGTCTGCTCTTATATTACAGACGGACAGATACGCCTCTTTCCCTCAAATATTCTTTTACTTCTTTAATTTCCAGTTCTTTATAATGGAATAACGATGCTGCCAGCGCCGCATCTGCCTTTCCTTCTGTCAGTGCATCGTAAAAATGCTCCAGATTACCGGCTCCTCCGGATGCAATCACCGGAATATTCACTTCTTCTGCGATTGCTTTTGTAAGCTCCAGATCATATCCGGCCTTTGTTCCGTCACAGTCCATGCTGGTAAGAAGGATCTCGCCTGCTCCCAGTTTTTCAACCTTTGCTGCCCATTCTACCGCATCAATCCCTACATCAATACGTCCGCCGTTTTTATAAATGTTCCATCCGCTTCCGTCTGCACGCTTCTTCGCATCAATCGCAACAACCACGCACTGGCTTCCGAACTTCTCTGCAGCTTCTGAGATCAGATTCGGTGTATTAATCGCAGATGAATTGATGGATATTTTATCTGCCCCTTCTCTTAACAATGCTTTAAAATCATCCACCGTACGGATTCCTCCACCGACGGTAAATGGAATAAATACATTTTCTGATACCTTACGTACCATGTCTACAACTGTGCCTCTGGCATCTGAAGATGCTGTAATATCCAGAAATACCAACTCATCGGCACCTGCTTTATCGTAAGCTTTTGCAATCTCTACCGGATCACCTGCATCACGCAGTGACACAAAATTCACACCTTTTACGACTCTTCCGTTGTTAACATCCAGACATGGGATAATTCTCTTTGTATGCATCTGTTCATCCTCCCTATAATTCCACAAAGTTTTTCAGAATCTGAATTCCGATATCACTGCTCTTTTCCGGATGGAACTGGCAGGCAAATACATTGCCCTGTTCTACGGATGCATGGATATGGGTACTGTATTCTGTTGTAGCTGTTACGATTCCTTCATCTTCTGCTTTGAGATAATAAGAATGCACAAAATATACGTAAGAATCTTCCGGAATGCCTTTGAACAGACGTCCGTTATTCTGGAATTTTAAAGAGTTCCATCCCATATGCGGAATCTTAAGGCCTTCTTTATCCGGAATTCGTAAGATTTCACCTTTTAAGATACCAAGACCTTCTACGCCCGGTGTCTCATCACTTCTTTCAAATAATAACTGTAATCCCAGGCAGATTCCAAGGAACGGCGTCCCTTTTGCTGTCACATCACGGATCACTTCATCCAGACCATATTGTCTTAACTTGCCCATGGCATCTCCGAATGCGCCTACTCCCGGGAGAATGACTTTGTCTGCATTCATAATGGTGTCTCTGTCTCTTGTAATCGTTACTTCCTGTCCCAGAAGCTGCATGGCTTTTTCCACACTCTTTATGTTTCCTGCGTCGTAATCAATAATTGCGATCATTTTTTGTCCTGCCTTTCATTATGTGTTTTCACGGGTGAACTGTTAGTTTTTATTTTACATCAAGTTCGAACCAGAATTCAACACCGTTGTCGTAATTCTTTACTCCGTATTGCTGATGGAAGGACTTCATGATTGCCTTTACGATAGATAATCCGATTCCGTTGCCTCCATATTCCCTTGTATGCGCCTTATCGACTTTGTAGAATTTATCCCAGATATGACCAATATCTTCTTCCGGGATCGGTGTACCAGTATTGAATACTGTGACTCTTACCTTATCACCTTCTACGATCATCTTAACTTCTATTACCTTGTCTCCGCTTACATGGTGGAATGCATTACTTACGTAATTTCTCACTACCTGTTCTACCTTAAATTCATCTGCCCATACGTAGATATCTTCTGTCTGACGGAAATTCACAGTTGCATCCGCCTGATCAGCAAGAATCTCCATACTCTGTAACACCCCTCTGATCAGGGCTGTCAGATTAAATCTGTCAAATACAATATCCTCATCACCAAATTCCAGCTGGTTTAATGTAAGAAGATTTTTCACCATTCGGTTCATCTTGGCTGCTTCATCCATAATAACATCACAGTAGAAATCCCTGCTCTCTGCATCTTCGTTAACCCCTTCTTTTAGCCCTTCTGCATATCCCTGGATCAGTGCAATCGGGGTCTTTAACTCATGCGATACATTTCCAAGGAACTCATTTCTCATCTTTTCAAGTTTGTCTTTTTGTTCAATATCTTTTTGCAGGCTGTTGTTCGCTTTTTTCAATTCTGAGATCGTGCTTTCCAGTTTTTCAGACATACGGTTAAAGTTCGCTCCCAGTTCTCCGATCTCATTACTCCCTCCACTGGTATATTTGGCTTCGAAGTCCAGATCCGCCATACGGTCAGATAATCTTGCAAGTTCTCTTAACGGTTCTGTGATCCGCTTTGAAAAATACCAGATCAGAAGAACCGTAATAACGATCAGAATACTTCCTATATATAATAAGAAACGATTGGATATTGCCGCACTTTCTTTTATACTTTCTACCGGACTTCTTAAAAGAAACTGGCTTCCGTCATCAAGATTGCCCCACATTTCGATATAGTAGTTCTGATTCCACGGATCCCAGGATCTTGTGATCTGGTAATTATCCGTTGATTTGAGCACACTGCTTTCTTTCTGCGCCTGATTCAGGAAATATCCCATCAACTGATTTTTCAGCATATTCTTATCATGGACATTGGTATGGACATCGTTATCTTTTTCAATAACCAGATAAGATATATTATTCTTTTCTGCAAAATGAAGCAATGAATCATTCTTCTTTTTCGCATCCCAGTCATCATCATTGGATACATTGTTCAGATTCTCATAGAGTTCGATAAAACGTGATTCCTTATTACTGATATAATATGGCTCCAGAAATCTTCCATTGATGATCATGAATGCTGCTACCAGACAGATCAGAAGTCCCACAAATACCATACTCATCTGCGTCTTTAAAGACCGGTGTATATTCTGTGGTTTCATCCTTTTTTTTAAATTTTCTATCTTCATTATGCATCAACCTCGAATTTGTATCCCATTCCCCAGATGGTCTTGATATAATTGCCTTTTTCTCCAAGTTTGCTTCGTAATTTCTTCACATGGGTATCGATCGTTCTTGCATCTCCGAAATAATCATAATCCCATACATTGTTCAATATCTTCTCTCTTGACAATGCGATGCCCTGATTTTCCACAAAATACGCAAGCAGCTCAAATTCCTTGAAGCTTAATTCAATCTCTTTTCCATCGATCTTCACCTGATGTGCTGCTTTGTCAATCAGAATACCTCCGGCGTCAATCTCATCACCACCGCCCAATACATTGGCTCTTCTTAAGATTGCATTGACCCTGGCAACCAGAATCTTCGGACTGAATGGTTTGGAAATGTATTCGTCCACGCCCAGATCGAATCCCTGAAGTTCATCTCTTTCTTCTGATCTTGCTGTCAGCATGATGATCGGTACTTTGGATTCCTGACGCACTTCACGGCATACCTGCCATCCGTCCATCTTCGGCATCATAACGTCCAGAATGATCAGTGCAATGTTCTTCTCATCATAGAATTTTTCCATTGCTTCCATACCGTCCCCGGCCTCAATTACCTGATATCCTTCTCTACCTAAGAAATCCTTTACAAGCTTCCTCATTCTGCTTTCATCGTCTACTACTAAAATTTTAATTTTATCCATGTGTGTGCCCTCCTCGTATATCTTTCTTACAATTCTTATGGATTAAAAATGTTTTTCTCATAATGGTATAAATGTCCTGATTTTTCATTATTTTTGAAAATCCTCATGCCTTCCGACATTTTAATTATATTATAACAAAGAACTATGTTAGCTTTGTGAAAATATTTATATTTTCTTATACATCTCTTCCGAACTCATGGCAAAAAAAGGCAGGACTTCCACCTTATCATGTACTGTTTGTTCTCCGAATCATTAGATTTTTAATTCTAACTTTTCAGAAGTCCATACATGATATGATAAATATCCTGCCTTTTATCAGATATGTTCACAGAGCACTTTCACTTCTGAAACTCCTTCTCAGTGAATCATCGTATGATATACTCTTTTTCTATGAACACTGCCTATTTTTCTTCTTCGTCTCTTCTTCTTTTCAGTTTGAATCCACCGATTCCTGCTCCGAGTGAAGAAACTGCAAGTCCAAGCCATCCAAGTACACCTGCCGGATCTCCTGTCTTAGCTGCTTTTGTGCTGCTGTTTGATCCTGTAGCTGTTCCGGATGTCTTTGATCCTGTTGTGCCTGTCTTTGTTCCGGATGTACCTGTTGTAGTTGTTGTACTTCCTGATGTTAAAGATGCTTTTACAAGGGCGCTGATTGCTTTGTTCAGGTTCTCTGTTGCTGCGTCAACGCTTGTCTGATCTTTCTTCTCAGCCAATGCTGTCTTAGCTGATGTAAGGGCACTCTGAAGTGCTTTCCAGCTGTCTGCTGTGTAGTCTGACTCTTTTAAGCCTTCTGCTGTGCTGATTGCTTTTTCCAGTGCGTCTGTAGATACTTCTTTGACCTGATCTTCTGAATCAGCCTTTACAAGTGCTGCTACTGCACTGTCAAGAGCTTCTGCTGCGCTGTCTACTGCTGTCTGGCTTTCTTTTGCTTCCAGTGCTGCCTTAGCTGTTGCAAGTGCATTCTGCATTGCTTTCCAGCTGTCTGCTGTGTAATCTGCTTCTTTTAAACCTTCTGCTACGGCGATAGATGCTTCCAGTTTTGCTGTGTCTACTTCTGCAGGTGTCTCTGATTTTTCCAGTGCATCGATTGCTGCATTTAAGTGCTCTGTTGCTTCATCTACTGTTGCCTGTGAGTGTTTTGCCTCTAATTCTTCTTTGGCTTCTTTTAACTCTACCTGCATTGCTTCCCAGCTTGCTTCTGTGTATTCATCTTTATTCAGTGCTTCTGCTTTGGCAATTGCTGCTTCCAGATTTGCTGTATTGATTTCTCCGGCATCTGGTTTTACGATGTTCTCATCGGTTGCCTGGAACTGATATGTTACATCATTATATCCAAGTGCTGAGATTGTAATTGTCCAGTATCCGGTTCCATCTGTTCCCTCTGGAAGGGTACATCTTAAGGAATCAGTAAGTCCGAGCTGGATTCCCATTGATTTATGCATCCAGTTATCTGATGCGAATTTTGTTCCGTATGTTGCTTTTGCATTGCTGTATGTGCTGTCATCGCCATAATATGTCCATTTTACAGCCTGCATATTTGCTCCAAGATCTCCATAGTTCTGAGTCAGATCTACTCTTAAGAACTCTCCGTATGATCCCTTTGCTTCTTTGACTGTCAGTCCTGCATCCTCTGCTGTTGGTGCTGTCTTTAATTCCTGTCCTGTGATTCCGGATTCTGTTCCTGTTTCTCTTGCTGAGAAGCTGAATGATCCATCCTCATTCTTAGTTGCTGTCTTAAGACCATTGGTGTTCTCTGTTACATTTGCTGTGATTCCTGAGTAGCTTGAAAGATTTCCTTCTGAGAATCCTCCTGTTAACTCTGAGCCATTCTCTACTACTGCATATTTCTGCGCAAATGCCTCGTAATCAGCTGCTGCAACTTTCACTGGTACATATTTCAGTCCTGTTACGATGTAGTGGTCAATATCCTCTGTATTGTATGTGACTTTCTGGCCATTTGTCAGTACTGCCGTTGTACGGCTGTCTGCTTCCGGATAGTATGCTACACTGTAAGTAGATCCATCTTTCATATAGATGACTGATGAGCACTGATAGCTTCCTCTGTGTAATCCGTGGTTTGTTGTTGCACGTGTTACAACATCGAATGCTCCCTTATCGGATTCTCCCTTTGTATCTACTGCCTCAGATGATGAAGCATCTCCTGCTGCCTGTACACCTTCTGCTGCCCAGTACTCAGCCCATGTAAGTCCTGCGTATACATATTTGTATTCATTCTGATCGTTCACTGTATATGTGAAATCATAATCAGTTGTATATCCAGTTGATGCAACTGTGATTTCATATTTATCCCCATCTTTTGCATCTGCAAACGGCTTTGCTGTTGTGTCTAATGTTCCATCTTCTTTAATAATCTTTACAGAACCCTTTCCTGTTGCTGCATATTTTTCTCCATTTACTGTTACTGAAGAAATATTTTTCACGTACGCATCTGCATCATTCTGGCTATATTTTTCTGCCGGTACTAAACCATTACTTTCTTCGTCATAGCTAACCGGCACCTTATCTGTTGTAAGAAGGAACTTTGTAGTAATATCTGCGTATTTACCACTTTTGTCGCTGATTGTCAAAGTGTATTGTCCCGGAGTTGCATCTTTGCTGTCAAATGTAAGTTTTCCATCTTTTGCTTTTACATCTTTAAGCCCTTTTACGCTGTACTGTGCCTCGTAATCATCCGGAATACCACTGACTGTATACGTTGTTTCTCCAGACTCCAGCTCAGTATCTTCAACTTTTACTTCCCCCGAGAATTTAACCGGCACATAGATATTCACCGGAATTTCATAAATTCCTGCATCTGTATAATAAGTTACCTGGTTAATGGTCTGTCCCATCATAGCCTTGTAATTTTCATAACTCAGTTGGTTTCCATGCGATTCTGTAACAAATCCTGTACTCCATGCAAGTTCTTTCTTTTTCCAAATGTTTTCCACATGGCGAAGTCCGTATTTATCTCCTTCTTTCGTTCCAATCACAACACCGTATACTTTAGAAATAGAATCTGGCAAACCAGTCATATCTAATTCATAATCTCCGTAACGTGTCTTTGTTGAAAATTCTCCTGTAGCATCACTTAATGTCTGTGCTGTTCCTATAACCTTACCAAACGAAAGAGTTCCATCAGATTCAACCGATGCTTCTTTATAATATGATGGTTCTTCACTCAAAATATAATAAGAATAGTTTTCGCTTTCAAAAAGGGCATCTTTTCCTGTATATTCTGTTGTACTTGTATTTCCTTTTACACTTGTCGTAATAGAAACTTTACTGTCATCCGTAACCTGCTTATAATTCTTTAACGCATCTGAACTGATTTTAACAGGGAATGTCACTCCGCTAATATCTGAACCCTCCGGGTCTACATGATAAGATCCACCCGCAAGACCACTGACTCTTGTTTTTTGAAGTGTTGCAGAAGAAACAGCGTCTGTTTTACTGTTTGTATCAGCCTGATAAAATGCATTATATGGAATATTCATCAATACATAAACTTCTTTTGCCACTTCTGCTTTCTTAAGTCCTGCAATTGCTGCATCCAGTTCATTCTTTGCTGTATCTACAGCATCCTGGGATTTCTTTTCAGAAACAGCTGTCTCTGCTGCTGCAAGTTTCTCTTTTAATACGCTCCATGTCTCTGCTGTATAGTCCGACTCATTCAGCGCTTTTGCCTGTTCGATTGATTTTTCCAGAGCAGATGTATCCACTGTTACCGGTGCTTCTGCTACTGGTGCTGACTGGATTGCTTCCAGGGCTGCTTTTTTAATAGCTGTTGAGGATCTTGTTGCTCCTGATACAGTATCCCATCCGTTAATTGTATCTTCTGTTGCATCTTTATCTTTTAATAATGTCTGGATACCTTTTGACTTACTGTATGCTTTTGCCAGATATGTTTTATTCTCATCTGTATACCCTTCACCCGGAGTTACTGTGATATCTGAGAATTTCCCATCTTTTACAGTCAGAGAGACTTCAACGTCATATTCATCCCATTCATCGTCTACATCTGCTTCTGTTCTTGTAACATGAGCTGTCTTTGTATATACGCCATCTTTTGCCACCTGGTCTTTTGTTACCGCCATTGCCGGTACAGCCGGGCAAATGCTGGCTGCCATTGTTGCTGACATGGCCACAGCCATTGCTTTTGTCTTCATCTCTTTCTTTTTCATAAAAGCCTCCTTATTGATAAATTTTATTATTAAGTTAGCCATCGCTAACCTATAACCCAAAAATTGCGCATCCCTAAAGACTATTTACAAATCCCCGTAATGCAGAGAACCTGCCACCGACAACTTCTCTTGTATGCTATGGTATCTACGGAATCTGCCACTGGCAGATTCTTTCGAACGTAAGGTGACTTATAATTCCATATGGATGCGTTTGACTACTTCTCAGGATCCGTCGCCGTCGGATCTCTTCTGTTATGATCCGGCTATACACCAAGCCAGATAAACAATCCAAGTAAAATCACAGCTCTAAGTACTGTGAACCATATTTCATTTCCACGAAGTGCCTTTACTCCGCAGTGGATATTTTTCTTCGGACATGTGTCGATACATTTCTGGCACTGAAAGCAGTCTCCCTCTACCTTCCATGATCCGTCCTCAGGAAGTCCGATGCCGGATGGACATTTTCTTGTACAGCCACTGCACTTTGGAATGCAGTTTCCCCGGTCTCTGTGAAGTGAGAATAACGGTAATACCGGAACCAGTGAAAATACTGCTCCCATCGGACATAAGTTTCTGCAGAAGAAACGTTCTTCCAGACACATTCCCACAATCAACAAAATCAATATAACAAGACCAATCCCGTAACCTCCCAGGCGGAAGTTTCCTGCATGAAGCATAGAGAATACATCCCACGGACTTGTTCCCTGCGCCTTGCTGTATACATCGTTATAGCACATCAGTACGATGATGATCAGTAATACATATTTTAAATATGCAAGTTTAGATGCCACATGCTCCGGTATCTGAACCGGCTTTTTCTTTAATTTCTTGCAGACTGCTCTATATATTGCATTTACTGCATCTCCAAAACTTCCAAACGCACAGGCAAATCCACAGAAAAACCTTCCGAAGATCATCGTATATACACATACGACGATCAGTACACTTACGAATGAAGTAAGTGCCACTTTTTCACCTGCTCCAATCTGTGTAAATATGTATTTTACTCCGGCAAATGCTGCGGTATACACAGATGGTATAAAGATAAAATACAATAACTGAATGGCTGCTCTTAACCAGGTATGTATTTTTTTCATCTGTTTTACATTTAACTTTTTCTCTGTCTTTTCTGCCACTTTACTCTACCGCCTTTTCCAGTGCTTCTTTTGCTGCATTTTTGATTCCTGTAGAACTAAAGGTTGCTCCGCTTATTGTATCCACATCTGCACTCTGTGCCTCTACAATTTTCGGAATAATATCTTCTGCCATTGACAGATACGATCCATCCTCGCCGTCCGCTGATACGATATTTACCTCTGCAACTTTATGTTTTTCTATCTTTACTTCTACTTCAATCGTTCCTCCGAATCCATCTGCTTCTCCGGTATAAGTTCCGTTTTTATAAGCTCCGTCGGAGGATTCTTCGGAATCACCGGATTTTTCATCGGTAATCTTGGCATTTAATTTTGCAATCTGATCGTCTTTTGCTCTTGTATCCAGGACTGAATTATATCCAAAGATCAGTCCCACTACAGCAATCGCACTGACCAGCCTCACCCAGAATTCTCTCATTCTTTTTCTCCTTATTCTCCGCTTTCTGCCTTACTGTTCTTTGCAGCAACCAGTGCGTTATCACACGCTTCCAGGATTGCTTTTGATGAGCAGGTTGCCCCGCTGATCACATCAATTCCTTCTGTATCGGATTTGCCGATCAGCTGACTTGCGACGCCTTTCTTGCTTGATGTTCCGTTTGCTGCTTTATTGATGTATTTATCATTAGATGAATCTCCATCGCCTGTCACATCCGTAACCGCAACAATCTTATCGTCCCTGATCGTAACTTTTAAGGACAGGTTATATGCCTCAAAATCTTCATCCTCATCCGGTTTACAAAGCGCGATTCCTTCATAAATTCCATTTTTGAAAATGTTATTATCATTATCGTCTCCGCCGTCGTCCTTTTTCTCAAGTAACGCCATCGCCTGATTCAGATTGGAAACTGCTTCGTCTACCTCATCCTGCGTGATCTTTGTCTTATCTGCGTCTACAAGCTTCTTCGCATCTTCTAGTCTTACTTCAAGCACCGCCCAGCTTGCTTCTGTGTATTCGTCCTGTACCAGTCCGTCTGCTTCTTCCAGAAGCTTTTCAAGTTCTGTGGTGTCTGCTTTTTTCTCTTCTTCTATCGTCTGCTGTCCGTTCGTTGCTTTTTCGGCTTCTTTTAATGCATTTTTCACTGCATTGATCAGACCGTTGGAACTATAAGTTGCTCCCGATACCACGTCTACGTCGGTGCTTTGCTTTTTCATAATATTCTTTACAACTTCCATCGCACGGTCGAAGAATCTGGCATCGTCATGATTCTTTGTCACAAGTACGGCTTTGATGGACTGATCCTGAAGGACTACCGCAACTTCGATGTCACCGTTATAACCTTCTGCTGTTCCGTAATAGATTCCTTCTTTATAAGGGAAATTACCGGTTACCTGTGTGGTATCTGATGTATCCTGTGATGACTGGCTGTCATCCGCTGCATTTTCAGCTGCTGCGCTTCCGCTTACCGCTGCCTGTCTTAATGCATCTCTTACCGCACTCTTGATTCCGTTAGAACTGTAGGTTGCTCCTGATACCACATCAACATTCGTGCTCTGTGTTGCAATAATGTTATTGATAAGAGCCATTGCACGGCTTAAGTAACTGCTGTCATCGTGATTCTCGATCACATCTATCGATGTAATCTTTCCACCGCTGATCACAACCTGTACTTTTAAAGTACCACCAAATCCTGTTCCCGTTCCGCAGTAGGTTCCGTCTTTATATGCTGCCGCTTCCTCTTCATCTGCAAGTGTCAGCGTACTTCCTTCTGCTGCTGCATTGCCCGACTGTGACTGCCCGGTTGTTCCGCTGTCTTTTTCACCTGTCAGTGCATTCTTTACTGCACTGATAATTCCGTTAGAACTGTAAGTCGCTCCCGATACCACGTCGACTTCCAGTGTCTGTCCTGCAATGATGCGGTCGATCACACCTTTCGCACGGTTAAAAAATGCTGCATCATCCGATGAACTCAAGATATCAATCGCTGTAATCTGCTTATCTTTGATCGTAACTGCCACGCTGATCTCGCCTGCATAACCGGTTCCGGTTCCTTTATAGATTCCATCTTCCAGATCAAAAGAACCTTTTGCCTGTGCTTCTTCAGCTTTCGTCTCCTCAGTCTTGACTGGTTTTGTTTCTTTTGTCTGTGCCTGTGCTTCATACACCGGTGCCTGATACCCGCTTAACGACACCCCGATACATGCTGCAACTACGACCGCTGATGTAAATGGTGCTCCCTGTTTGATTTTTCTGATAATCTTTTCCTTTTCCATAACTTCGCCTCTATTTCATGTTTATGTCTTTTCATGTCACTGTACTATATGGAATCTTTCGTTCCAAATATTTCCTTCTGCTAACATTCCTTATTTTTTCATTACATGAACGTCATAATCAGATTCAAACTTATCTGCAATTCCCTCAGATACATATAATTCATTATCATCTGTAAGTAAGATCGTATCGAATTTATCACTGTTCTTTTTCCAGAACGCTTCTGCCTTATCTTTTCCCATGATAAACAGTGATGTGGAAAGTCCATCTGCCAATGTTCCATCATCGCTTACGATTGTAACGGATGTCAGACCGTTTTCCGCCGGATATCCGGTAGCAGGATCAATAATGTGATGATATTTCTTACCATCCTGTTCAAAATATCTCTCATAGCCGCCGGATGTAATAACCGCTTTATCTGCAGCCTGCAGGATTCCTAGATAATTGCCGTCTTCTTCCGGGCTTTCCACGGCAACTTTCCAGTCACTTCCGTCCGTTTTCTTACCTAACAGCTGTACGTTACCGCCAAGGCTTACAAGACCACTTGTCACTCCACATTCTTTGTAAATGTCCATGATCCTGGAAGATGTATATCCTTTGGCGATTCCTCCAAAATCAATCTTTACTCTTTCCGGAAGAGTAATCTTTTTTGATGCCTTGTCATAAGTAATCTTCGATGCATCTACATTTTCAAGCAATGTATTCATTTCATCCTGTCCCGGAACTCTGTAATTTTCTGTAGTAAATCCCCAGGCATCCATTACCGGATAGATAGAGATGTCAAATACGCCGTCAGTCTCTTTATAGAGCTTTTCTGATTCTTCAAACAGATAGGCGGTATCCTCTGATACCGTTCCTTCTCCTGCCTGATTGAGTTTATATACTTCGCTGGTCTCTTTTCCGGTAGATAACATCCCGTCTAATCTGTTGATCTCTTCTTCTGCCTTATCCACGGCTTCCTGTGCATGTTCTCCATACGCTGTGACCGTCATATAGGTATCCATCGCAAAGATATCTTTGCTTTGTTTTTCATCGTTTGCTGTATCTGTTTTTGTTGTTTTATTCTCAGTTGATGTCTGGGTCTTATCTGAAGAAGACTCCGTTTTATTACATCCAACCATTCCCACCGACATAGTGGCACATAAAATAGCAATTACAATCCGCTTTTTCATACTTTTATCCTTGTTTTGTCTTTTTATATCCTCAAGCTTTTCAGACTATCTGTGATAATTTCTTTATATTGTTAAACCAACATATATTTATCAAGTTAGTCTATCGAACTTTTGTTGCACGCTTCTAACTCAATAAATGTAGCATAGCTTTTTTAGAAGCGCAATTACTTTTCTTTATTTTGATATTTATTCTCATTATCATTCATTATGTTCTAATACAGAGAACCTGCCACTGGCAGCTTCTCTTGCATACTTTGGTACAAAAAAATATCCCGGGACTCTTACAACTAAGAATTCCGGGATATTTTTTTAGTGGACCTGGCGGGAGTTGAACCCGCGTCCGAAAGCCCATCCATTCGAGCATCTCCCATCACAGTCATTATTCTGACATTCCCTCCATGCGTCACCTAATGACAGGTTACACACTTTAGTAGCTTCATAAATTCTTCCATTTCCTCAAAGCTTTGGAAACGAAGTGCTCCGCCTGTTTGAAGCCGGTGACCCGGACAGCGGATGATCCGGGGCCGACTGCTGCCTAATTAGGCTGCGTACGCTAATTCATTGTCTGCGTTTATATTTAGATGGAACTTTTAACGTAGTGTCCCACTACGGATGGCTTCTCCAACTTCCAGACCCCCGTCGAAACCAGTACAAGCCCTGAATTGTTGCTTTTCTGGTTTGCAGACTGTCTTTTAGGTAAATTTTATTATAGTGCCAGAATCTCTTTATGTCAAGCATACTGCTTCAATTCTTTTCTAAAACACAGAGAACCTGTTACTGAAAGCTTCTCTTGCTTGCTTTGACATCTACAGAACCTGCCACTGGCAGCTTCTTTCGAATACTTTGCATAAAAAAGACAGCTGCCATATAGAAATTTCTCTCTATCATAACAGCTGTCTCCATTATCAGTCATTTCTGATCTTTATAATTCTCTTTTATTCCACATCTCTTAATGCGTCATAATCTTCCTCACCTGTACGTACTTTTACAACTTTCTGTACATTGTAAACGAAGATCTTACCATCTCCAACATGTCCTGTGTAGAGTGTTCTCTTAACAGTATCGATGACTTTTTCTACCGGAATGCTTCCTACGATAACTTCTACTTTTACTTTTGGAAGTACGGTTACGTCCATTTCAACACCACGATATTTCTCGCCGGCACCTTTCTGGACTCCACATCCCATAACCTGTGTAACAGTCATTCCAGTTACTCCAAGATCATTTAAGGCACTCTTCAGTTTCTCATATCTTGAAAGTTTTGCGATAATAACCACTTTGTGGATTCCTGTCTCTGGATCTACCGGAGCTGCCACTTTGATAGCTGCTGCTCTCTGAGCTTCTGTTGCTTCATCGTAATCATTCTCACCAAGCTCTGTATTTTCATTGATACTCATGCTTCCTTCTGTGATATCCATCAAACTGAATCCTGCGTATGCAGATGCAAGACCATGTTCTTTCACATCCAGACCTACGATTTCCTCTTCTTCAGTAACTCTGAGTCCGATTGTCTTATCGATTACTTTGAATACGATTGTCATCGTAACGATCGTCCATGCCATAACAGTTACAACACCAAGAAGCTGTAATCCCAGCTGATGGAAACCACCACCATAGAACAGGCCTTTGATGGTACACTCTGGTGCACTCTTTGTTGCAAAAAGTCCGACTGCGATCGTACCCCAGATACCATTTAAGCAATGTACTGCAACAGCACCAACCGGGTCATCTACATGTGCCACATAATCACAGAACCATACGCCAAATACAACTAACAATCCGGCTACGGCACCAATGATAACAGCACCTGCTGCATCTACCACATCACAAGGAGCTGTAATTGCTACCAGTCCTGCAAGGGAAGCATTCAGACACATAGATACATCTGGTTTTCCATATTTTAACCATGTAAATACCATACATACAACGGTTGCAATTGCCGGTGCGATCGTAGTTGCCATAAAGATTGAAGCAAGCTGGGATCCTGTAGATGCCGCTGCACCGTTGAATCCATACCATCCAAACCAGAGGATAAAGCATCCAAGTGCACCGATTACAAGGTTATGTCCTGGAAATGCATGTACTTTTGTAACTTTTCCATCTTTGTCTCTTGTAAATTTACCAATTCTGGCTCCTTCCAGAGCAGCTCCGATAAATGCGGTTGTTCCACCTACCATATGTATTGCCGCAGAACCTGCAAAATCATGAAAGCCTAAGCTTGCAAGCCAGCCGCCGCCCCAGATCCAGTGAGCCTCGATCGGATATACAACTGCTGAAATGACTGCTGAATAAATACAATAAGATAAGAACTTGGTTCTTTCTGCCATTGCTCCGGATACGATGGTTGCTGTTGTTGCGCAGAACACAAGGTTAAATACGAAGTTAGACCAGTCAAAATGTGCATAATCGGTAAAGATTCCAAGTGTCGGTACTCCGATAAATCCTCCAAGTGCATCCTCTCCAAGTAAAATTCCAAATCCCAGTGGGATAAATACACAAGTTCCTATACAAAAGTCCATCAGGTTCTTCATGATAATGTTACCTGCATTCTTTGCTCTGGTAAATCCTGCCTCTACCATTGCAAATCCTGCCTGCATAAAAAATACAAAAGCCGCACCGATCAGGAACCATATTCCAAATACCTGTGTGCCTACAGCTTCCTGTATGGCCGTTAATACTTCTTTCGTCATAATGTTACCTCCTTCATCCTTCAGATGTACGATAACGTCCTTTCCCCGCCTCCGCCAGTTCCTTTCGGATACATGACAACAACCTTCAAACAAAAAGAGCGTGTACCTTCTGTGGCCGACTCACAGAATATACACGCCCTTGTGTTATCATGCATCCGCAGGGAATTGCCACAGACAGCTCCCGGCAGTTATCTTACAAAAAAAGAAAAGCGCCTCGAAATGTTATCTTTCGAAGCGCCCTTGCTTTTATGTCCCGTAGTTTACCCCCGTAAACTTTTTTTGTCAAGAAGATTTCTGACTTTTTGTTTGTCCAAAATGCATTTTCGTACATTTCCAACAATGACTAATTATTTTCCCGTTTATTTTTCTCTATATTTTTCACTTACTCAAGCCCAAGGATGTCTGCTAATACTTCTATAATGATCTCATTGGTGCATGATTTTACAAACCCCATCATATGTAAAGAGATTTCATCCTGCTTCTGTGCATCGGTAAGTTCCGGATTTGCTGCTGTGTCATTAATCATCTGCACCAGATGTGGTGTCAGTTCTTCATATGTCTCCATGGTTGTCTGTGTAACCAGTTTTCTTAATTCTTCCTTCTTTGTAGGTACCATATCCTGTCTTCTCCCTGTTCAATCCTAATCTATTCTAGAGCATGTCTGAAAAATTATTCCTGCAAAATATATGTCACACTCTAGCGAAGCTTCATCTTATAGTCACGTTCTGCTTCACGTCTCTGGTCTTTCTTTGCAATATCTTGACGTTTATCGTACAATTTCTTACCTTTTGCAAGACCAATCTCTACTTTTACAAGGCTTCCTTTAAAATATACCTTCAGAGGAACGATCGCCATTCCCTTTTCTTTTGTCTTTCCGATCAGTTTATTGATTTCTGACTTATGAAGCAAAAGCTTACGGACTCTGAGCGGATCTTTATTAAAAATATTACCCTTTTCATATGGGCTGATATGCATGCCATAGATAAAGACTTCTCCATTTTCAATACGGATAAATGATTCTTTGATGCTGCACTTTCCCATTCTTAAGGACTTTACTTCCGTCCCGTGCAGTGCAATTCCTGTCTCATATTTTTCCAGTATAAAATAATCATGATATGCTTTTTTGTTATTCGCAACCATCTTGTCATTACTCTTCGCCATCTTCTATATCCCCCTTGCTTGCAATCTTAAAGTCAATCGTACGCATCAGACGGTCTGCATCCAGAACTTTGATCATAATCTTTTCACCAAGCTTATACACTTTCCGTGTATGCATTCCGATCATCTCGTATCTTGCCTCATCATATTCATAATGATCATCTGTCATATTCGTAACATGTACAAGCCCTTCTATTGTATTTGGAAGTTCTACATACATGCCCCATTTTGTAATTCCCGAGATCACGCCTTCGAAGATTTCCCCGATATGTGCCTGCATATATTCTACCTTCTTAAGCTTGATCGTCTCACGCTCCGCCTCATCTGCACGTCTTTCCATCTCGCTGGAACGTTTTGCCACTTCCGGCAGGATCGACTGATAATGTTCAATCTTGCTTTCATTCATCCGTCCGCGCAGGTTATCCTTGATAATACGATGAATCTGAAGGTCCGGATATCTTCGGATCGGTGAGGTAAAATGTGTATAATAATTTGCTGCCAGACCGAAATGTCCATCATTTTCTGCCGTATATTTTGCCTGCTTCATCGAACGGAGCGCCAGACGGCTGATCATGGCTTCTTCCGGTGTATCTTCTACTTTGCTGAGCAGTTTCTGGATTTCTTTTGGCCGGATCTCATTGGCACCAATGTGCATAGAGTATCCGAAATTATTGATAAACGTAGCTAATGTCCGGATTTTTTCTTCATCCGGTGCTTCATGTGTACGGTATACGAACGGAAGCTCCTGCCAGTAATAATCTTCCGCTACCGTTTCATTCGCCAGAAGCATGAAGTCCTCGATGATCTTTGTCGCCACATTTCTGTCATACGGCTTAATGTCTACCGGTCTTCCCTGTTCATCCAGGATCATCTTCGTCTCTGGAAAATCAAAGTCGATCGAACCGCGTTTTTTTCTTCTTGCTCTTAATATTCCGGAAAGTTCCTGCATTCTTTCGAACATCGGAACCAGTTCTCTATATTCTTCGATTTCCGCCTCATCATGATCTGCCAGAATCTTCTTCACACTGGTATAAGACATTCTTCTGTCTACATGAATCACTGTCTCCGCAATCTCGTGGGCGATCACATCTCCGGATGGATCTACCGTCATGATACAGCTGAGTGCAAGTCTGTCTTCTCCTGCATTCAACGAACACATTCCGTTGGACAATGTATGCGGAAGCATCGGGATCACGCGGTCTACCAGATACACACTGGTTCCCCGCTCTAACGCTTCTCTATCCAGTGCGCTGTTCTCCTGCACATAATTCGTTACATCTGCGATATGCACACCAAGAACATAATTCTCTCCTTCTTTTGTAAGGGATACTGCATCATCCAGGTCTTTGGCATCTTCTCCGTCAATCGTCACCATCTGCCAGTCACGCAGGTCTTTTCTTCCATTCATATCGGCTTCACTCACCGGTTTTGCCACGCGTTCTGCTTGTTTTAATACTTTTTCCGGGAATTCCACCGGAAGATCATAACCTTTTACAATGGACATGATATCCGTACCCGGATCATTGATATGACCTATGATTTCTACAATCTTTCCTTCCGGCTTTTTACCGTCTTCTCCGTAAGATGTCAATTCCACAAGAACCTTATGTCCATCTACAGCCCCCTTTGACCGTTCTACCGGTATAAAGATATCCTGGTCAAACCTCTGATTATCCGGAATCACAAATCCATAATTCTTTCCAGGCTTTTTCTGATAGAGACCCACAACCTTCAGGATTCCACGTTCCAGAATCTTTACAATCTTTCCTTCCCGGCTTCTTCCTTCCGGTTCTTTTGAGATTACAACCTCTACATGATCCCCGTCAAATGCCCCACAGGTATCATCTGCACCTATGAATACATCGTCAGTATCTCCTTCATCCAATACTACAAATCCAAATCCCTTAAGACTTGCCCTGAATACACCGGTCAGACGTTTCGCATGTCCTTTGCAGTATTTTCCCCTTTTCGAAAGATAGATCTTTCCTTCCTGCTCCAGAGCTTCTAAGATCTGTCTTAATTCATCTCTTTCTTCTTTTGACACACGAAAAAGCATCGCAAGCTCCTTGAACTTCATTGGCGTATATAAGTCATCACAGATCAGACTGTAGACCACTTTTTTTCTTTTTTCGAATTTATTACTCATTTTCTGCTCCTTTGCATGTATATATCTACAGAACCTGCCACCGGCAGCTTCTTCCGAACGCGTGGCGATACATAGAACTTGCCACTGCTAACTTCTCTTGCATACTATGGTATCTGAAAAAGGGACCCTCCCATACAGGAGTGTCCCTCTCATGTCTTAAAAATATGCTTTATCCTACGCAAATACTTTCAAATTCAACACTGCTGCCAGTACAATAAACAGAATCGCAAGGAATTTTGTTGACTTCACCAGCGCACCTTCCATAGAACGTCCCTTGTTCTGTCCCCAGTAAGTATCAGCGATACCACTAATGGCACCAAGCCCAGCTGACTTACCTTCCTGCATCAACACGATAGCTGTTAATGCGATACAGTCTATTGCAAATATTATCATTAATACAATCTTCAAAATGTCCACTATTCACACCTCCTGCGGATAAACCAAATTTATTCTAGCACAGAAGCTTCAATAAGGCAAGTCAATCTCATACGAATCTTTGCAAATTTTGTATTAATCAATCACAGGCTCCACCTCGAACGGATTCTCATATTCTGCCACATCTCCCAGCCGCTCCTCAATGCGAAGGAGCTGGTTATACTTCTCCACCCGTTCCGATCTGCACGGTGCACCGGTCTTGATCTGTCCGGCTTCAGCAGCCACCGCAATATCCGCAATGAACGTATCTGCAGTTTCACCCGATCTGTGGGATATGATCGTCTGATATCCTGCCTTTTGTGCCATTTTCACCGCCTCGAAAGCTTCTGTAAGTGTTCCGATCTGATTTACCTTGATCAGGATTGCATTTGCCGCCTTCCGTTCAATTCCTTTTCTTAATCGTCTGGTATTGGTTACGAACAAGTCATCTCCAACGAGCTGTACCCGGTCCCCAAGTCTGTCTGTCAGCGTCTTCCATCCTTCCCAATCATCTTCATCCAGCGGATCTTCAATAGATACCACCGGATACGACTCAATCAGCTCTTCATAATAATCTATTAACTCTTCCGAAGAACGCACGACTTTATATCCTTTTTTTCTTGCCTCTCCGTCAAAGACGTATTTTCTAAAGTTTTTATCATATAACTCCGATGCTGCCACATCCAGTGCAATCGAGATCTCTTCGCCGGGCTTATATCCTGCTTTTTCCGTTGCCCTCACCAGCATACGCAGGACTTCATCAGCATTATGAAAATCCGATGCAAAGCCACCCTCATCCCCGACTGCTGTACTGTATTCCTGGCTTTTCAAGATCTCCTTTAATTCATGATAGATTTCCGCACACATCTGAAGCCCGCTCCGGAAGTCTTTTGCTCCTACCGGCATGATCATGAATTCCTGTATATCGATCGTATTATCTGCGTGTCTTCCGCCATTCATGATATTCATCATCGGAACCGGAAGCTTTTTGACATTCGCTCCACCCAGATAAGAATACAGTGGAAT
>NZ_CAKRAH010000008.1 GCF_934294775.1 uncultured Dorea sp. | reverse complement strand
GCTCTTCTTTTGTCTCTTCTTGCTTTAGAAGATTTATTCTTTGGACAAATTGACATAGGTTACACCTCCTTAAAATTCTTAAATACATCACGGATAACTGACATTCTAGGGTCGAGCCCCGTATCTTCACAGTTACAGGTACCTTTATTCAGGTTCTGACCACATACGTTGCAAATACCTTTACAGTTTTCGCTGCATAGAATTTTCGTCGGCCACCCTACCAATAACTCGTTGTAGACCAATTGCTCTACATCTAAGCTATATCCGTCAATATAGTTATTCTCGTCTAAATCTTCTGACTGATCGTATGCATCTGATTCTGTATCAATCTTATGCTTAAAGTCAAGTGTTACCTTTACTTCTACATCTTCCAGACATCTGTCACATGGTGCAGCCGATGTAATTTCAGCCTTTCCTGTCACTTCTAACTTACGGTCACCTGCATATTCTACAGACAACTCAAGTGGTGTCTTTCCTGTAATCGCATAATCTCCCATCTCAGACTTAAAAGAAGTCATCTCAATCGGAACAGATTCATGTATTGCTTTATGCTGCTCAGACAGAACGTCGGATAGGTTTAATATCATAATATCGTCTCCTATTCACACACTAGACTATTATATCATGTAAATTTATTTTGTCAACAGTATTTTTTTAAACTAATTTAACTGTTTCACGCGCAATTGCTAATTCCTCGTTTGTTGGAAGGACAATGATCTTAACCTTTGAATCTGGAGTAGAAATTACTGCCTGTTCTCCGATTGCTGCTTTGTTCTTCTCTTCATCCACTTCAACACCAAGATAGCCAAGGTATTCGCAGATTTCGCTTCTCATTTCCCATGAGTTTTCACCAACACCAGCTGTAAATGTAATTGCATCTACGCCATTCAGTGCTGCTACGTAAGAACCAATATATTTTGCAACACGATATCTGTAAGCATCCAATGCAAGTGATGCTCTTTCATTTCCTTCTTCGCTTGCTTTTCTTACATCACGGAAGTCTGAAGAAATCCCTGTCATTCCAAGAAGACCAGATTTTTTATTCAGGATTGTAAGCATCTCATCAACACTGATATTTTCGTGATTGCAGATAAACTGTACAACTGCAGGATCAACATCTCCACTACGTGTTCCCATGATCAGGCCTTCCAAAGGAGTAAGTCCCATACTTGTATCTACGCATTTTCCACCGATAGACGCTGAGATACTTGCTCCGTTACCAAGATGGCAAACGATAACTTTTGCATCTTCTTTTCCAAGCATCTTGCATGTCTCACCAGATACGAACATATGACTTGTTCCGTGGAATCCATATCTTCTTAAGCTGTATTTTTCATAATATTCATACGGAATACCATACATAGCTGCTTTCTGTGGCATATTCATACCAAAAGCTGTATCAAACACTGCTACATTCGGTTTTCCTGGCATAGCTGCTTCACAAGCTTCAATTCCGATCAGGTTAGCCGGGTTGTGAAGTGGTCCAAGATCGAAGCAGTCACGTACAACTTTTTTCACATCTTCTGTTACAAGTGTTGCATCACTGTAAACAGTTCCTGCGTGCAGTACACGGTGTCCGATTGCTGTAATCTCATCCGCATTCTCAATTACTCCATGTTCTGCATCCATCAGGGCATCCAGTACAAGTTTTACTGCCACACTATGATCTGGCATAGCTGTTTCTACTACATATTTGTCTTTTCCAGTAGGTTTATGTGTCAATACAGAACCTTCAATTCCGATTCTTTCGCAAAGACCTTTTGCGAGAACACTTTCATTCTCCATATCGATCAGCTGATATTTTAAAGATGAACTTCCACAGTTGATTACTAATACTTTCATTCTATTTTCTCCTTCTCAAATCTTACTGGTTCTGGCACTGAACTGCTGTAATTGCTACAACACCTTCGATATCTTTAGCGCTGCATCCTCTTGAAAGGTCGTTAACTGGTGCTGCGATTCCCTGTGTCATTGGTCCGTAAGCTTCTGCTTTAGCAAGACGCTGAACAAGTTTATATCCGATGTTACCTGCATCAAGGTTAGGGAAGATCAGGGTATTAGCTTTTCCTGCAACCTGGCTTCCTGGTGCTTTTGCTGCTCCAACAGAAGGAACAAGTGCTGCATCAAGCTGCATCTCTCCGTCTAACATAAGATCCGGATTCTCTGCCTTTGCGATCTTAACAGCTTCCTGTACTTTTGTTACATCATCGTGTTTTGCACTTCCCATTGTTGAGTAAGAAAGCATAGCAACTCTTGGATCAGCTCCAACAAGCTGTTTGAAACTTTCTGCAGAAGACTGAGCGATTGCTGCAAGTTCTTCTGATGTAGGATTCTGGTTCAGTCCGCAGTCAGCGAATACGAATGTTCCATTCTCTCCCATGTCGCAGTCAGGTACTACCATAACAAAGAATGCAGATACAAGCTTTGTTCCTGGTTTTGTCTTCAGGATCTGAAGGCATGGACGAAGTGTGTCTGCAGTAGAGTGGCATGCTCCTGATACCATTCCGTCTGCATCTTTCATCTTAACCATCATTACACCATAGTATAAGTAGTTTGTAAGAAGAATCTCTCTTGCCTGCTCTTCTGTCATTCCTTTTTTCTTTCTCAGTTCAACAAGTGTTGCTACATACTCATCTGTCTTTTCATATGTAGCAGGGTCTACGATAGTAGCTCCTGTAATGTCGAAATCTCCTTTATTCTTAGCGATCTCTTCTTCGCTTCCGATCAGGACCAGATTAGCTGTTCCTTCTTTTAAGATTGCCTCTGCTGCCTCATAAGTTCTGATGTCTTCGCTCTCTGGAAGAACGATTGTTTTTTTACAACTTTTTGCTTTCGCTTTGATTTCATCTATAAATCCCATGATAAATAGACTCCTTTCCAAATATTTTTCTCAGTATTGTCATTATAATACAAAGAACCCCTGCGGACAAGGGTTCTTACGGTAATCTTATGTCTCTTTTTGCGTACAATGTACAATATCCACTATATTTTGAACAAAACATATTGCATTTTCACAATATTACAAGTGAAATGCACGGCTTACAATTGCAAAATACACACTGATCGTACTAATATCTACCAGAGTAGAAATTAGCGGTGTTGCCATGATTGCCGGATCAAGTCCGATTTTTTTTGCAATCAGCGGCAGCGTACAACCTACTACTTTTGCAATCAATACTGTACATGCCATGGTAAGTCCAATCGTAAATGCCATCATCGCATCTCCCTGCCCCATCAGCATGATACGGATTCCATTCACTACCGATAATATAATACTGATACAAAATGCAATCCGGATTTCTTTCCAGATTACTTTGAACAAATCGGAAAATTCAATTTCTCCAACAGCCAGTCCGCGTATCACCAGAGTCGAACTCTGCGATCCACAGTTTCCACCGGTTCCGGTAAGCATCGGAACAAAGCCTGCAAGCTGGGGCATTAACGCAAGTGCATTTTCATAACTGTTCATGATCATCTGTGTTACCGTTGCCGATAACATCAGAAACAAAAGCCACGGAATACGGCTTTTAACATGATCAATGATCGATGTCCCAAAATATGAGTCTTCATTCGGATTTACACCGGCCATGATACTGATATCTTCTGTTGTCTCTTCCTGTAATACCTGCATGGCATCATCAACGGTTACAATACCGACCATGCAATTCTCATGATCTACAATCGGGAGTGCAATCAGACCGTATTTTGTGATTATATTCGCCACATCTTCCTGGTCATCTGTTGTACGGGCATACAACATATTCGTATCCATAATCTCTTCGATTGTTTTTGATTCACTGCTTGTCAGAAGTTCCTTTACATCGACCTGTCCGATCAGATGGCGCTGTTCTGTAACATAACAGGTATAAATCGTCTCACGGTTCAATCCTACCTGGCGTATCTTTAAAATAGATTCTGCAACTGTCATCTCACGTCGAAGTCCGATATAATCTACATTCATCACGCTTCCGGCGCTTTCTTCCGGATATTGCAATAACTGATTGATCCGTTGACGCTTTTCTTCATCGGTAACCATCAAAAGTCTATCCACAACATTTGCCGGCATCTCCTCCAGCACATCAACTGTATCATCCAGATACATCTCTTCCATGATTTCTTCAAGCTCGGAGTCCGTCAGCGCATTGATCAGAATCTCACGCATATCACTGTTCATATAAGAAAATGTCTCGGCCGCTTCTTCTTTTGCAAGCAAACGGAATACCAGCACCATATGCTTCTGATCAAATTCTTCCAGAATCTCCGCAAGGTCTACAGGATACATATTTGTTTCCAGTTCTTCTTTTAATTCTTTATACTCTCTGGCGTCCAGCATTTCTTTGATACGTTCTTCCGTCAGTTCTTCCCTGTCTTCCACGTAATCAATATCATCATCCAGGAGTTCTTCCTCATTCTTATTCTCTTCCATAAAATATGCATCCTCCTTTCTTCCCAGTTTCGCTGGGTAAACATCCCATTTGCATACCCCACTATTGTATAGTATAATCAATTTTATATTGTTATACAAGGAGATTCTTATGAAAACTGTTGGACTTATCACGGAATATAATCCATTTCACAATGGACATCTTTATCATATTGAAAAAGCAAAAGAACTGACCGGTGCCGACCGGGTTGTTATCATTATGAGCGGCGATTATGTGCAAAGAGGAATGCCGGCTCTTTTGTCCAAACACCACCGGGCCCATATGGCTCTTTCCTGCGGTGCTTCCGTAGTCATTGAACTTCCCGTGTGCTATGCTTCCGGCAGTGCTGAATATTTCGCCCTTGGTGCAGTTGCAATCCTGGACGGTCTTGGTTGTATTGACAGCTTATGTTTTGGAAGTGAATGTGGAGACTTAGAACAACTCGATCGCATTTCCCGGCTGCTGGTTTCCGAACCCGGTTCATACCGGCTGCTTTTACAAAATGCACTAAAAAGTGGAGCTTCTTTTCCAGCCGCAAGATGTCTGGCTCTTAAAGAACTGACCGGAGACACTTCTATCTCCGAAGTGATGTCTGATCCAAATAATATTTTAGGAATTGAATATTTAAAAGCTTTACAACGACTTAACAGTTCCATTGTTCCAGTTACCCTGAAAAGGCAGGCTTGCAATTACCATGACACAACGCTTCAAGCCCATATGAGTTCCGCATCTGCAATTCGCAATACATTAAAGCAGCTCTCTATTCCACAAATCTCCGGGAATTTCGGAGAAAACGCCATTAATACTTCTTCACAAACCTGGCAGCTTCTAAAATCGCAGCTTCCAGATGAGGTTTTTCAAATTTTGCAAAATGCATGGAATACATCTTGTCCTGTAGAACCAGATGATTTTTCGCTGTTATTAAAGTACCGGCTCCTTGGCGAAACAGCCTCATCCTTGTGTGCATATCAGGATGTCTCTCCTGAACTTGCCAACCGTATCATCCGCTGCCGGAACAATTTTCAGTCCTACGAACAGTTTTGTGAACTTTTAAAAACCAAAGAATTGACTTACAGCCGGATTAGCAGAAGTCTGTTGCATATACTTTTATCTATTACCAAGGAAGATATGGCCCTTTGCCGAAGCACTTCCTGCAGTTACGCCAGAGTCCTGGGATTTTGCAGGGAGCATACCGATATCCTGCACAAAATGAAGGAACATTCTTCTATTCCTATTATTACCAAGCTTACGCAGACCGAAAGTCTTTCGCCCGCGGCTTTTCGTATGTTAAATCAGACTACCTTTGCATCCGATCTCTACGAAAGTGTAATCACAGACAAATTCGGCGGTTCCTTTATAAACGAACATCAAAAGCAGCTTATTCGTATATAAAAAAACAAACAATCTATGATA
Organism: uncultured Dorea sp.; assembly: GCF_934294775.1. Lineage (GTDB taxonomy): Bacteria > Bacillota > Clostridia > Lachnospirales > Lachnospiraceae > Dorea_A. Next base: position 79,022 of record NZ_CAKRAH010000008.1, on the reverse strand, counting down.
CCTTTTCTTTTATCCGTTTTACCAGAAGGTGTATCATAGATTGTCTGTTTTTATTCATTTTTTTAGTTCTTAAAGCTGTGTACAGGTGCCGGAATTCTTCCTTTTCTGTTCACAAATGCACTACAGTCATATTCATTCACCGGAATGATTGGTGCATATCCAAGCAATCCGCCAAATTCCGCTGTCTCTCCTACATCTTTTCCGATGACAGGAATCAAACGCACTGCTGTAGTTTTCTGATTCACCATACCGATTGCCATCTCATCTGCAATGATACCTGAAATAGTTGTTGCTGTTGTTTTTCCTGGTATTGCGATCATATCAAGTCCCACAGAACATACACATGTCATCGCTTCCAGCTTTTCGATCGTAAGCGCTCCCATTTCTACCGCATCGATCATTCCTTTATCTTCACTGACAGGAATAAACGCACCACTTAAACCACCTACATATGAAGAAGCCATAACTCCACCTTTCTTTACCTGGTCGTTTAACATGGCAAGTGCTGCTGTCGTCCCTGGTGCTCCGACACGTTCCAGGCCGATCTCTTCCAGAATCTCTGCCACACTGTCACCTATAGCCGGTGTCGGTGCAAGAGACAGATCAATGATTCCAAATGGAATGCCAAGTCTCTTTGAAGCTTCTCCTGCGACAAGCTGTCCTACTCGTGTTACCTTAAATGCAGTCTTTTTGATCGTCTCACATAATTCTTCAAATCCTTTTCCACGCACCTGTTCAATCGCATGCTTTACTACACCAGGTCCACTGACTCCGACATTGATTACTGCATCCCCTTCTGTTACACCAAGAAATGCACCTGCCATGAACGGGTTATCATCTGGTGCATTACAAAATACTACCAGTTTTGCACAACCAAGTGAATCATTTTCCTTTGTTGCTTCTGCAGTTGCCTTTACAATCTCTCCGCACAGACGTACTGCATCCATATTAATACCTGTTTTTGTAGATCCGACATTGATCGAACTGCAGATTCTGTCTGTGCATGCAAGTGCCTGTGGCACAGAACGGATCAGGTTCTCATCACTTTTTGTCATAGATTTTGAAACCAGGGCAGAATAACCACCAATAAAGTTTACGCCGACTACTTTTGCTGCTTTGTCAAGCGTCTTTGCAATGGTCACAAAATCTTCCGGGCTTTTACATGCCGCACCACCAATCAGTGATACCGGTGTAATCGAAATTCTCTTATTTACAATCGGAATTCCAAATTCCTGCTCAATTTCTTCTCCTGTTTTTACAAGATCCTTCGCAACAGTAGTTATTTTGTTATAAATATTTTTATTTAATTTATCAAGGTCTGCATCAATGCAATCCAACAGGCTGATTCCAAGAGTAATGGTACGTACATCCAGATTTTCCTCTGCAATCATCTGATTTGTCTCATATACTTCGTATCTGTTTATCATGTGTCTTTCCTGCCTTTCAGTAACTTTTCTTATAATCTGTGCATTTTTTCAAATATTTCTTCTCTCTGGCAGTGAATGGCAACGCCGATAGAAGTTCCGATTTCTTCCAGTTCTTTTGAAACTACAGCAACCTCTTTACTGCAATTTGTTACGTCAACAATCATCATCATGTTAAAGTACCCATCTACGATGGTCTGCGAAATATCAAGGATATTTACATTTGCCCCTGCAAGATATTCACATACTTTTGCAATAATACCTACGGTGTCTTTTCCTACAACTGTAATTACACATTTTTTCATGATTTGTTTTCCTCCTGTTGTCTTCCACGTTTTTTTCATCGCATTTTACAATGTAATGATATCAGATACCTGATCTCTTTTGGCTACCATCATCGGAATATCTTCTCCTTTATATGGATTATCTCCGATACTGATCTCCAGCTTGACCGTTTCATATGCAAGTTCCTCGTAATTATTTTCCTTACTAAGATGTCCCAGAACTACATATTGAAGATCATCATGTAATATATCGCAAAGAAGCTTTCCTGACAGTTCATTTGATAAATGTCCTTTATCTCCCATAACTCTTCGTTTCAAAGGATATGGATAAGGTCCGACTTCTAACATATGTATGTCATGGTTTGCTTCCAGAACGACCGCATTCAGGTCTTTTAAGTGATCCACTGTATAATCATCATATATTCCAAGGTCTGTTGCTACCGCAACTGCTTTTTTCCCACTGTTAATCCGGTATCCGGACGGCTCATTTGCATCATGGGAAATGGCAAACGGGTCCACATTTAATGTTCCCAGTTCAAACGGATGATCCACTTCTATCTCATGTAAAAGTCCCTCCGGAAGTTTTCCGAGGCTTTTACAATTTTTAATCCCCCGGATAGTTCCAGGTGTCGCATAGATCGGGATCTCATATTTCCTGCTAAACACGCCCAGTCCCTGAATATGATCTATATGTTCATGGGTAACCAGAATTCCTTCTAGTTCATCCCCTTTTATATCCAGTTTTGTCAATCCTTCTTCTATTCTCTTCTTGCTGATACCTGTATCAACCAGAAGATGGGTCTGATCATCTCCTACATAAATACAATTTCCACTGCTTCCACTTGCAATGCTGCATAATCTCATATTAAATAATATCTGCCTTTCTTATAAATCTTCCACGATCTTATTCAGCTGGATCTTTGTCTCTTCAAACTGTCCGCTGTTATCAATCACCCGGTCACAATGGCGCATAAAAAGATCTTTCGGAAGCTGTGCTTCAAAAATCTGATCCACCTTGCTGTCTTCGTATCCTCTTGCATATTTCAAACGTTTTCTGCGGATGGAATCTTCTACATATACATACCACAATTCATCACAGATTTCTTCATAATGATCTTCAATCAGAAGAGCTCCTTCAATCAGCATAAGATTTGTATTTTTTCTTTCTTCTTTTGCAATCTTTTTCTGAATTTCTTCTTTTACTCTCGGGTGCACAATTCCATTTAACACTGACAGTTCCACACGGTCTGCGAATACGATATCTGACAGTTTCTTACGATCAAGTTCACCTTTTTCATCTAAAATCTCTTCTCCAAAATGTGCCACGATTTCATCAAAGCATTCTGTTCCCTTTTTTTGCAGCTTTTTTCCCACTTCATCAGCCATGCAGATCGTTGCTCCATATTTGTTGTTCAAATACTCCAGAATCTGTGTTTTTCCTGCTCCTACTCCTCCGGTAATTCCAATAATTTTCATCTCTTACACCTCTTATTTTGCTTCGTACCAGTTGTCTCCTGTATGCATATCTATTTCAAGCGGTACTTTTAAATCAGCCGCATGTTCCATTTCTTCTTTTAAAATTGTCTGAACTTCTTCAAGCTCTGGTTCATATGCTTCAATTAAAAGTTCATCATGAACCTGTAAAACCAGTCTTGACTTCATCTTCTGGTCCTTTAATCTCTGATTCACCCGGATCATTGCAATCTTAATGATATCTGCAGCCGCACCCTGAATCGGGGAATTCATAGCCACACGTTCTCCAAAAGACCTTTGCATAAAGTTGCTGGAAGAAAGTTCCGGAACCGGTCTCCGTCTTCCAAATAATGTCACCACATAGCCTTTTTCTTTCGCATGTGCCACTGCATCATCCAGGAAAGTCTTGATTCCCGGATAAGTTGCAAAATAATCATCAATATATTTTGCGGCTTCTTTTCTTGTAATGCTAAGATCCTGGCTCAGTCCAAATGAACTGATTCCATATACGATACCAAAGTTTACCGCTTTCGCATTGCGTCTCTGCTGCGGTGTTACTTCGTCAAATGGTATGTGGAATACCTGAGATGCAGTAATACGGTGAATATCGCTTTGTTCTTTGTATGCCTGGATCAAATGCTCATCCCCTGAGCAATGTGCCAGTACACGAAGTTCAATCTGCGAATAATCTGCATCCACAAACCGGTATCCATCTTCCGGAATAAATACTTTTCGTATCAGACGTCCAAGTTCCATCCTGACCGGTATATTCTGAAGATTCGGTTCTGTACTGCTGATTCTTCCGGTTGCTGTAATCGTCTGATTAAATTTACCATGAATCCTTCCATCTTCCTGAATGTAATTCGCCAGACCGTCTGCATATGTCGACTTCAATTTTGTGTATTGCCGGTACTCAAGAATCTTCGCTACCACCGGATATTCCGGAGCCAGTTTTTCCAGTACGTCTGCTGCCGTAGAATAACCAGTCTTTGTCTTTCTTCCTCCCGGAAGTTTCATATTTTCAAACAGTACAACTCCCAGCTGTTTCGGAGAATTAATATTAAATGTCTCTCCGGCTTCCTGATAAATATCTTTTTCTAATTCATTGATTTTACCAACCAACTGGTCGCCATATTGCTTCAAGGCATCTGCTTCTATACGGATACCATTTTGCTCCATATCATATAATGTAAATACCAGCGGCATCTCTATATCCTGGAACAAATGATCCATCTGTGCATCCTGCAATTTTCTGTTCAAGATCTCTACTGCTGCAAAATTAACATATGCTTCATAGCAGACTTTCATATCCGTTTCTATCTTTTCATCAACCATAAGATCCAGATGCTCTCTCGCAACATCTTCCCATGTATAATTATTCTTAAGTGGATTCAGCAGATATGCCGCTACATTTACATCAAAACAATTTTTCTGATTCCGAATCTGAATTTCCCGCATCTTTTGTTTTATGTCAAACATTGCAAATGTACCAGCTTTTTCAGCCACCTCTGCGAGCTCTTCCAACAGCCAGTCTGCTGTTATATCCTTTTCTACTTTGATGCAGTAAATATCTTCTTTTGAAAAAGAGAGTCCGACGCCGCCTATCCCCGCCTGATTAACAAACAGCGGCAACACATTCTCAAGATCTTTAAACGTAACTGCACCTACCGTTACAGCAGTCTTTGCTTTTTCAAAAACCTTTTCAGCCTCTTCTTTTGATGCGATCACCTGAAACCCATCTTCTATCTTATTGGCCGGTGCCGCAATATCAAATCTGGAAAGAAGATTCTTAAATTCCAGTTTTTGAAAATATACATATGCTTCTTCTGTATACATATTTCCATGCTTTGCTTCTTCCAGATCATATGGAAATTCCGCTTCTATATTAATAGTAGCAAGTTCTTTACTAAGCACCGCAAGATCCCAATGTTCCTTCAATGCTTTTGATGCTCTTGGCGGTTTTAATTCTTCCACATGCTCATGTGCTTCTTCTATGGAATGATACTGTGTAATGATTTTTGTCGCTGTCTTTTCTCCAATACTTGGCACTCCCGGAATATTATCTGCCGTATCTCCCATCAGCGCCTTCAGATCAATAAATTCTTTTGGCGTCACCTGATATCGTTCCAGTACATCTTTTGCATAATAATCTTCAATTTCTGTTCTGCCTTGCTTTGTCTTTGGAATTCTGATCTTAACATGTTCCGTTGCAAGCTGCAGAAGGTCTCGGTCACCTGAAATAACCGTTACATCCATTCCTTCTGTTTCACAACGTTTTGAAAGCGTTCCAATCAGATCATCTGCCTCCAGACCAGCACATTCAATCGTCTTAACACCCATTGCATGAAGTACTTCTTTGATCACCGGAACCTGCTGTCTGAGTTCTTCAGCCATTGGCTTTCTGGTCCCTTTATATTCTGCATACATTTTATGTCTGAATGTCGGGGCATGAACGTCAAACGCCACCGTAAGATATTCCGGCTTTTCTTCTTCAAGAAGCTTAAACATTATCGTCAGGAATCCATATACCGCATTTGTATGAAGACCATCTGCATTCGTAAGATCCGGCAGACCATAAAAGGCACGGTTCAGAATACTGTGGCCATCAATCAGCATAATTTTACTGCTCATTTTGTCTCTCCACCTAATAGTTCTTAATAGTTCTTTTTTCTTATAAAATCACTATCTTACTATACACCAATCCGGGCATTTTTAAAAGGTTAATTTTTCTTTCCTCCTTTTCTTCTCATTTTTTTAAAAAAGGATTGACATATATTAAATTTATAGTTATAATTTATTTTGTTGTGTAGCAACATATGCCATGCGGATATGGCGGAATGGCAGACGCACAAGACTCAAAATCTTGCGGGGGTGACCTCGTGTGGGTTCAAGTCCCACTATCCGCATTGAACTTAATTGAAAAGCACCGGAAACCATCTAGCTTCCGGTGCTTTTTCCTTTTTATTCTTTTAATTTTTCTTTCGTCTACGCGTTATAATTCCTGCTATCATCAATATTCCAAGAGAAATTACCGATACCGCACATAACTTTCTAACATCCACATCACCTGTTTTTGGAGTCTTGCTGATTTTAGTTTCTCCTGAACTCTTTTTAGAATCGTCGCCCTTTGGCTCTTTTACCCGTTTATAAATTACCGTCTGTTCCTGATTTGATATATTTTCTTCTCTGGCAATCAGATTCTCTGCTTTATCATATATTTTTTCAAATACTACTACAGATTTTCCATCCAGCTCTGACGCATCCAATTCGAATGTCATATCAACCGTTCCATTTTCCTTTTCCGGTGTAAATGTTATGCTGGATGTAATACTCTTTCCATTTTTATCTGTCAGTTCTTTTCCTTCTTCCTTACTCATCAGCACGCCTTTTAAAACATACACTTCCCCCGGAACCAGATTCTCGTAACTAACCTGATCTGTAATCTTCTGCTTTGCCTTCGCCACGCCTTCCTGCGTTCTCGATTCAGCATCCACTGCTTTTGTGCCGATTTTAGGGAAATATATACTCTGTTCTTTTGACTCTGGATCTTTATGCACGGCTACACTTTTTCCTTTCTGTTTCAATTCCTCGTATACCACTATTGTTTTTCCCTGCATTTCTGATCCATTCAGTTCAAATGTCATCTCTATCGTTCCATTTTTCTTTTCCGGAATAAATTCAATTGTTTTTTCCTCTGTAAGCTCTTTTAAAGATTTCTTTTCTATAATAGTTCCATGCAATGTATATGTTTCTCCCGGCTGTAAATTTTCATATTTTACAACATCTGTAACCATTACATTTTCTTCTGCATATGCAAGTTTTGATTTTGTCTTTGTATTTACTGCAGTTGTACCAATTTTAGGTATATAGATGGTCTGCTTCTCATCTTCGAGATCTTCATGAACCGCATACAGCTTTTCTCCATAATACAACTTTTCAAATGCCACCATTGTCTTCCCGCCAAGTTTTCTTCCATCAAACCGGAATTCTACCTCTACCTTTCCATCGGATGTCTCTGCTACAAATTCTACCGTTGATGTTACAGCATCGCCTTTTGCATCTTTGATTTTTTCTCCTGTTTTTTTATCTATCAAAGTTCCTGTAACTTTATATTTTTTGCCCTCTTTCAGGTTCTTATATTGTACTGTATCGAGGATTACAATATTTTTCTCTGCTTTTGTCACATTCTGTCCTGTCTTCTGATCTTTTGCTTCTGTCTGCAGCGCCGGAAAATGAATCATTTGATTTTTATCCTCCAGGTCCTTATGCACTGCAATCAGATCATTTTCCATATAACACTCTTCGAATACTGTAATATCTTTTCCCTGCAGTGTGCTTCCATCAAATGTGAACTCCACTTCTACATTTCCTTCTGCTGTCTTTGGTTTGAATCTTCGAACAGCGGTTATCTCTTTTCCTTCTCCATCTTTTATACTTTCTCCGGTTTTCCGATCCATCAGAATTCCCTTCATGGTATACTCTTTTCCTTTTTTTAATCCGGTATAACTTACGGTATCGATAATTGTCGCAGACTTGTCTGCTTTGGAATAATGTGTACCTGTCTTTTCATCTTTTGCCACGGTTGATATCATAAGATCTGGATTCATAATTGTGCCAAGATCAACCACATACTGATCTTTTGTAATTTTAAATGTTCCTTTATAAAGAGACTTATCCCTGTTTTTTTCGCATCTTACTTCCTTCAATTCGTATGTATTATACGGCAGTGCCCCATAAGAATCATTTACTTCCAGTGTTTTTCCATCACTGTTCCTGCCAAACCAAAGACCCGTTTCCGGCTGTCCTGTATTGGTATTTTCACTGTGCTTCACATACGCACTTTCTGATGAATAATACCCATTGGCATCTGTCATGATCCGATGGCTTTCCCCGGTTGTCATAGATGTAATTTCAAACGGAATTCCTGCCATTGATGCCTGGCTCTCTTCATCTTTTTTCTTAAACTCAATATCTCCTCTGATAATCTGGTTCATTGCTTTATATACTTGCCCATTTGTTATCTGTGCCTGATCCCCATCTTGCCGGATAGCTGTAACTTGTAATTCACTGCTTCGTATGTACCCTTCCGGCGCTTTTGTCTCTTCAATCGTAAGTGTTCCAAGTGGAAGTACAGGCTTTCCTGCCCCTTCCGAAAGATAAAACTCATCACCGCTTACTTTATAAGAATCTTCTAATTTTGCCACGTAGCGTTCTTTTTTCTGCCCGTTTTCTTCTACCTCCTCTTTTTTAGTCTTTAACACCCATGTTTTTTCCGCTTCATCCGGTAAATTTTCTTTGATATATTCTCCCGCATAATATCTTACAGTGAATTCCGCACCTTCCAGACTTCCTGCCCCCAGTGGATCTCCATATCCTTTTTCCTGATCCAATTTTTCAATCTCGAATCCGGTTGTTACATAAAGTGGTATATCTTTTACATGCACCTCTGTCGTCTGGCCGGAACGTACCTGCACCGGATATACTTGTCTGTCTAATTTATATCCAGATGGTGCTTTCTTTTCCTTCACATAATACTGGCCTTCTTCAGTCTCGATAGTATTGGCATTTCCATCTGCATCTGTAATAAATTCAGCAATTTCCTGCGTTGTCTGTTCATCCTTATACACTCCATATACGGCTCCTGCCAGTGAATAACAAATATTACCATCTGTTAATGTGGTTTCTGTTTTTCCCTTGGTCAGTCTGGCAAATCCACTGTAACTTCTATGTATCAACGCTGATCCACTGATTCTCTGATATCCGATCAGACGTCCGTTAGCATCTTTTGTCACTCCGTCTGTTGCCCCTGTCACACTGGTGCAATATAGATTTCCAGTTACTTCCCCGGTACTTTTATTCACACCTGTAACCGTATAACGGTATGTATATTCCTGTCCTACATACGGAGCCGCTGCCGTGTGATCCGCACATCCTCCAAAAGCTGTTGTTCCGGCAAGAATTCCTGTAAATCCACCTATCGTAACACCATGTACTGTATGTCCATTTCCGCCATCTACCGCTTCGATTACACATTTACCGGTAAATACATTCCCCACTTCTGGCTTTTCTTCACTATTTCCAGCCTGTCTTTTGCTTCTTCTATTTCGCTCTACTGCCACAGGTTCCTCTCCGAACGTAATTACAACTTTTTTCTCAATCCCCATTGCTGTAATATCACGCCAGAATTCCTGACCATTCACGCTTGTTCTATCCTCCAGCTCATATTTCCCCTGCACATCCATTACCTGCATTGTAATGGATGTCTCTTCCGGCGCATCCGCCGATACACGGACACACATTCCCTCCGGAACTTCAAAAACCTCTTCCGAGGCAACCTTTTTTACCTTATCATTCACATCTGTTACTGTAACATTTCCTTCTCCAACGACCTCAAATTTTATCTTTTGCGCCGCTTCTTTCGCATCCGCCTTTAGGGTAATACCACCCGTAAAAGCTCCCTGCAGTAAAAACATACCCGCAAGGAATGATGCCACTGCCTTTTTCTTTCTATGAAGTTTTGTCATAGATCGTCCTCTCTTTCTTATTTTTGTTTTTCATTTGGGATTTGATGTAATTTTTTCTGATTTGAATTTTGATTTGTTTTTATAATATGAATCCGGTGTCTACTTCCTCCTTTCCTGCTCTTATCATTGTTTTACCGGATCAATTATCTAGATTTGTTTAGAAACTTAGATTTTTCCGTTCGGAATGGATTTTAATATAATAAATACCATTTTCAACTTTATAGTATTAAAAAAATTTAATAATGAAATATGACAACATCATATAAGAATTATGATCTGCCTGATTGATTACCTAAATGAAAGAATATCATTCTTCCTAATAGAAGTCTGGCGACTTATTTGACTGTTATCATACATTACTGATTCAGGATAGTCAATCCCAAATCAGGAATCTATGATTTTTTGTGAATTATTACTTTTATTTTGCTTATGTCTGAGGGAACAATTCAGAATCTATGTTTTCCAGATCTTTTGCCGGAATATAATACACTTCATCGTCATTCATTTTCACGCGAATCTGAACTGTCTTTTTCTTATCGTATGTTGGCTGGTCTACTTTTTCATTCATTAGTTCATACATCTTCTGCATGATTGCTTCATTCAATTCCTCATTACTTGGAACTTCTGTTGCATTTGCATAAGTTTCCCTCACCCATGTATTCAGTTCTCCTGACACAGAAGAGAATGCTGTAAATGGATACACAGTTACTTCCACAACGTATGTCCCCTTTTTTCCTTTCTTTGCTTCACCCACTTTGTATTTTGCTGATTTCAGCATTTTTTCATATAATGATCTATATTGTGCTTTTAGTTCATCTGAGATATCCATCTCATCTAGTCCGGACTCCTTCATAATATCATCCAGATTGTCTTCATATTCTTTCCTGGCTGCTTTTTTTGTAGAATTTGTCACTTCTATATATTCCTTGAATTGGGCCTTATATCCCGCATCCAGTGTCGCTTTTACATAATTCTGTGCATCTTCCTTTTTCATTCCCGAACATGCCGACAATATCATCACTGTACAAATAAGTATCAAAGTAAGAATACTCTTTTTTTTCATATATTTCCGCCTCCTAAAAAAATAGCACCTCACTTATCTGAAATATATAAATAAGAAAGGTACTATTATTATACTGTGCAATTGTTAATCACACAATCTATTTTTTAATCAGTTTTTTTCCAATGTCAAAACAATCAAATGTTGCAAAATAATCTGCCGGTGTCTCTGCTCTTCGGATCAACTGTGTAGAACCGTCTTCTTTCAGAAGCACTTCGGCTGATTTTAATTTACCGTTGTAGTTATATCCCATAGAAAATCCATGCGCACCTGTATCATGAATCACAAGCACATCTCCCATATCAACTTTTGGAAGCATACGGTCAATTGCAAATTTATCATTATTCTCACACAGAGAACCTGTTACATCATATTTATGATCACATGGTGCATCTTCTTTTCCCATAACCGTAATGTGATGATATGCCCCGTACATAGCCGGACGCATCAGGTTTACTGCACACGCATCTACACCGATATATTCCTTATGTGTATGTTTTTCATGAATGGCAGTTGTTACAAGGCATCCATAAGGTCCCATCATAAAACGTCCCATCTCTGTATAGATTGCAACATCGCCCATACCTGCCGGTACTAGAACTTCTTCATATACACGACGTACGCCATCTCCGATTGCGCGGATATCATTCGGTTCCTGATCTGGTTTGTAAGGGATTCCAACACCACCTGACAGATTGATGAACTTGATGTGCGCACCTGTCTCTTTCTGAAGTTTAACCGCTACTTCAAATAATACCTTTGCAAGCATTGGATAATACTCATTTGTTACTGTATTACTTGCGAGGAATGCATGAATACCAAATTCTTTTGCTCCTTTTGCTTTTAATGTTTTGAATGCTTCACAAAGCTGTTCGGTTGTCATTCCATACTTGGCATCTCCCGGATTGTCCATAATATCATTACTGATTTTGAACATTCCACCCGGATTGTAACGGCAGCTGATTGTCTCCGGAATATGACCAATTGCTTTTTCAAGAAAATCAATATGTGTAATATCATCCAGATTGATGATTGCATTCAGCTTATCTGCCAGTACGAATTCTTCTGCAGGTGTATCATTTGAAGAAAACATGATATCTTCGCCAGTAGCACCAATCGCATCAGAAAGCATCAGTTCTGTATAAGAAGAACAGTCGCATCCGCATCCATACTCTCTTAAAATATTGATCAGGAACGGATTTGGTGTTGCCTTTACTGCAAAATACTCTCTGTATCCTTTATTCCACGAAAACGCATCTCTTAACGCTTCCATATTCTTACGGATTCCTTTTTCATCATATAAATGAAACGGTGTCGGATAAGTTTTAATAATCTCATCTAATTGTTCTTTTGTGACAAATGGTACTTTTTTCATCTTAATATCTGTTCTCCTCTCGTATTGATAATAACTTTATCTCATTCGCAAGTGCTGTTTTATACAACTCAACAAAGTTTTTCTGTCCGGAATACAGACAGGTGTTCATACTTCCCTCTCCATATTCTCCGGTAAGTACATACTTGGAATCTGCTATGATCCCAATCTGCATTCCACGGTTTTCTCCTAAATAAACCTTTGCATTGCGAAAAGACGCCGGCTGATCTGTAAGGATCACAACTTTCTTTCTCGCTTCCATTAGTTCATCCAGTTCACGGACCAAAAGCAGCAGATAGTTTCTTGTACAACTGATATAAACTCTCTGATCTACCTGCGATAACAGATTACGTATTTTATTCAATATATTTTCTGCGCCTTCGATGGTAATATAGCCTTCTGCATATGCTTTTTCAGACGGCATATGTTCCTCCAGCCATTTTCCACTTTCTTCCAGCTTACGGATACGGTTTTTACAAAATTCATTCAGTGATACCGGCACATACTTTCTCGTACTGGCTTCTTCTACCAGATAAGCTGCTCCTTTTTCCGTCATATTCGCCAGTGAATTATAGGCATTTGATCTGGAAATTCCCGTCTGCTTAGCAACTTCATATCCTGTTACCTTTCCTTCTGTAAGAAGGCACTGGTATATACTTGCTTCCTGTCTTGTAAGTCCGAATTCCATCAGGCGTTCTATAAATGATTGTTCTTCCATTTTTATCCACCTCTGGGTTCTTTAGTAGTTCTCCACAGGAACACTATAATCGATATTCTGTTATCTGTCAAGGAGAATCTTTCTCAAAAAAGCCCGGCAATCTGCAGAACCGGCCCCTGGTATCTTCTTTCGAACACACGGTAATACAAAAGAACCTGTCACTGGCAGCTTTTCTTGCATACTTTGGTATACAAAAAACCAGAAAGCCATGCATCAACTGTTCGTCAAGCCTCTTCGCTTTCTGGTTCTCCCATATGGGAATTATCCCTTTATAATATTATTTATTTTCTGTCATCTACCATTGCAATTCTCATCATATTACTTACAGTTCTGTTCTCAGATACATTTGTAGATGGAATTCCAAGTGTTAATACAACCATATCCCCTGCTTCTGCAAGCTGTTTTGCACAAATCAAATCAATTGCATTGCCACAGATATCTTCTGTTGTATATACAGCTACTGATTTCAGCGGTCTTACCCCCCAGTTGATCTGCATTCTTCTCAGTGTTGCCTCGTTTGGACTGACGCCGATAATTCCTGTTTTTGGTTTGAACTTAGATACAACTCTTGCAGTTGCTCCTGATACGGTAGGTGTTACGATACATTTTGCACGCAGGTTATTTGCTGTTGTTACAGTTGCATGTGCAAGTGCACTGGATGCACTCTTAAGTCTGTGCTCTCCTGCTTTTCTAAGAATCATATCATAATCCAGATGTTCTTCTGTATTTTCAACAATATGTACCATCATCTGCAGTGCTTCTAATGGATATTTACCCTGTGCAGTCTCTCCTGAAAGCATAACTGCATCTGTTCCGTCATATACAGCATTGGCAACGTCTGTAACCTCCGCTCTTGTCGGGCGTGGATTACGCATCATAGAATCCAGCATCTGTGTAGCTGTGATAACTGGTTTAAAGTTATCGTTACATTTCTGGATGATTGTTTTCTGAAGATATGGTACTTCTTCTGCCGGGATCTCAACACCAAGGTCACCTCTGGCTACCATGATTCCATCTGCACAGCGGATGATTTCATCAATGTTCTTGATTGCTTCAAAGTTCTCTACTTTTGCGATAACCGGAATATATGGAGCTTTACATTCTCTTAAGAATGATTTGATCTCCAGAATACATTCTGCGTTTCTTACAAATGAAGCAGCGATAAAATCTACACCCTGCTCTACACCGAATTTCAGATCTTCACGGTCTTTATCTGTAATAGCTGGAAGACGGATTGCCACATTCGGTACATTGACACCCTTCTTCTCTCCAAGCTCTCCACCATTAACAACTTCACAATTGATGTTATTGCCTTTTTTATCTTTTACTTTCAACTCGATCAGACCATCATCAATCAGGATAGTGCTTCCTGCCTTTACATCCTCAACCAGGCCCTTATATGTAATAGATACAATCTTGTTATCTCCAACGATTTCATCTGTAGTCAGTGTAAATGTATCTCCTGTTTCAAGCTGTACTTTCTTTCCGTCTTTTAATACACCTGTACGAATTTCAGGTCCTTTTGTATCCAGAAGAATTGCGATTGGTTTATTTTCTTCCTCGCGGATCTTCTTTAACATATCCATACGGCCCTTTTGTTCCTCGTGGTCTCCATGAGAAAAGTTAAATCTTGCGATGTCCATTCCATTCTGAACTAATTTTCTCATCAGAGATTCATCGTTGGTATTTGGTCCCATTGTACAGATAATTTTTGTTTTTTTCATACTATCCCTATTCCTCTCTTAGTTTAGTTATTTAACATGTGTATGTGTGAACAAATGGTCCTGGCAATATTCATAATTGCCATTACATTTTGAGCAATACCGGAATTCCAGATTCGGATCATCCAACTCTGTTCTTCCGCAGACTGCACATCTGTGTTTTGCTCCATTTGCATATACATTTACCGGTCTTTCCGCCTGCTTTACCTTACGTTTGAACTCGGTTCTTCTCTTCATCTGGCCTGGTGCATATGGCTTCATATTTCTTGAACTTAAGAAGAATATTATAAAGTTCAGGATTGAGATAAATGCGGCAAGCGCATTCGCCTTATAATATATGCCAAAATCACCTCCGCCGTAGGCCGGAAGAAAAGCCTGCACGATCGCATAGACAAAATACAGGCCATCAAGCAATGCCAGCCACTTGATCTTTATCGGTATGACAAAGAATAGTAAAAGCTGAACATCCGGGTAAAGTGCTGCAAATGCAAAAAACAATGACAGATTCAGATACCATGTATCCATCCTGAGTACTGCTCCTGTCAATAAATATGCCAGTATGGCTCCTATTACAATAAAGAGCATTCCTGAAAAGAAATACAGATTAAACCGAAAAGCCCCCCATGCTGCCTCCAGCTGTTTCCCTATCATATAATAAAGATACAGCGCAAATACTATGAAAATCAAATTGTCAGATGGTGGCTGGATAATAAATGTTACAATTCTCCATATCTGCCCCTGAAGAATCTTACTGGCATCCAGGCTAAGGAACTGACTATAGAATATCGGATTGATCAATTCCAGTGCAAATCCGGCTGCATATAATATTATAATATATGTGATCAGATTTGGAATCGCATATCTGCCAAATTTCCGTTCAAGTTTGTCTAACCAATTATTCATATAGTTACTCCTTTATGTTTATTTTCACACTGTAGACATTCTACATTCTTGAGAGATATTTGTCAATTCCACCAAGTAAAGTTCATCTCTTTTTAACATATCTTCAACATTTGTTAATTGTCTTTTGGCATCTTTTGTCGTATAATGTTACAGGTCACACCAAAGCAAAATGCATTTAATAAGAAGAAAGACATATATTTTAACATGACAAGGAGTTATATAACATGAATCAAAAGGAATTATACACACTTGGTATCGATATCGGTTCTACAACCGTTAAGATTGCCATATTAGATGAGAATAATGAAGTGGTATTTTCTGATTATGAGAGGCATTTCGCTAACATCCAGGAAACTCTTTCCGATCTGTTAGGAAGAGCAATACATAAACTTGGTCCGGTTCATGCCTCACCTGTTATCACGGGTTCCGGCGGCCTGACACTTGCAAAACATCTGGGCGTACCATTTGTCCAGGAAGTAATTGCTGTATCTACTGCTCTTCAGGACTATGCACCTCAGACAGACGTTGCCATCGAACTTGGCGGTGAAGATGCCAAGATCATCTACTTTGAAGGTGGAAATGTTGAGCAGCGTATGAACGGCGTCTGTGCCGGTGGTACAGGATCCTTCATCGACCAGATGGCTTCTCTTTTGCAGACCGATGCCTCTGGACTGAATGAATATGCGAAAAACTACAAGGCCCTCTACACAATTGCCGCAAGATGTGGTGTATTTGCCAAGACAGATATCCAGCCTCTGATCAACGATGGTGCCGCCAAGGAAGACCTTGCTGCCTCTATTTTTCAGGCAGTGGTAAATCAGACGATCAGCGGACTTGCCTGCGGTAAACCAATCCGCGGACATGTGGCATTTTTAGGAGGACCGCTTCACTTTCTTTCTGAACTGCGTGAAGCATTCATCCGTACATTAAAACTGGACGATGAACATATCATCGCACCGACACATTCACATTTGTTTGCAGCAGTTGGATCTGCCCTGAATTCCAAAAAAGATCTGGACGTTGCCCTGATCGATATGCAGCGCCGTCTTGAAGGCAAGATTAAGATGGAATTCGAAGTGGACCGTATGGAACCACTGTTTGCAACAGAAGCAGACTATAAAGAATTTGAAGACCGCCACGCCAAACACCAGGTACCAGTCAAAGACCTTGCCACTTACCACGGCAAAGCATTCCTGGGTATTGATGCAGGTTCTACCACAACCAAGGCTGCCTTAGTTGGCGAAGATGGTACTTTGTTATATTCTTTCTATCATAATAATGACGGAGATCCGCTTGGCACTACAATCTCAGCCATCAAAGACATCTACAGCAAATTACCAGAAGATGTTGAGATCGTACACTCCTGCTCTACAGGATATGGCGAAGCCCTGATCAAAGCAGCTCTTCTTTTAGACGAAGGCGAAGTTGAAACCGTATCGCACTACTATGCAGCTTCTTTCTTCGAACCAGATGTAGACTGCATCCTCGATATCGGTGGTCAGGACATGAAATGTATCAAGATCAAAAACCAGACCGTAGACAGCGTACAGTTAAACGAAGCATGTTCTTCCGGATGTGGTTCGTTTATCGAGACATTTGCAAAATCCCTGAATTACTCTGTACAGGATTTTGCGCACGAAGCGTTATTCGCCAAAAATCCTATTGATCTTGGTACACGTTGTACTGTATTCATGAATTCAAAGGTAAAACAGGCACAAAAAGAAGGTGCTGAAGTTGCAGATATCTCTGCAGGCCTTGCATATTCTGTCATTAAAAATGCGTTATTTAAAGTTATCAAAGTATCTGACGCATCTGAACTCGGAAAACACATCGTTGTACAGGGTGGTACTTTTTACAACAATGCTGTGCTGCGAAGCTTTGAAAAGATTGCAAACTGTGAAGCTATCCGGCCTGATATTGCCGGAATCATGGGGGCTTTCGGTGCCGCACTGATTGCACGTGAGCGCTACACTGACTGCGAAGGTACCACCATGCTTTCCATTGAAGATATCGAAGCCATGGAATATTCAACAACCATGACCAAGTGTAAAGGCTGTACTAATAACTGCCGTCTGACAATCAATCATTTCAGCGGAGGGCGCAAATTCATCACCGGTAACCGTTGCGAACGTGGTCTTGGAAAAGCAAAAGCTACTAATAAGCTTCCAAACTTATTTGAATATAAATTAAAACGTTATTTTGACTACGAACCATTAGCTGAGGAAAACGCTCCTCGTGGAGTCATTGGTATTCCACGTGTATTAAATATGTACGAGAATTATCCTTTCTGGTTCACATTCTTCAATGAACTTGGTTTCAGAGTTGTTCTCTCTCCGGTTTCTAACCGCAAGGTCTATGAACTGGGAATTGATTCGATTCCAAGTGAATCCGAATGTTATCCGGCGAAGCTTGCACACGGACACGTACAATGGCTGATTAACAATGAGATCAAAACGATTTTCTATCCTAGCATTCCGTATGAAAGGAACGAATTCGCAGAAGCCAATAACCATTACAACTGTCCGATTGTAACTTCTTATCCGGAAAATATTAAAAATAATATCGATGCGATCGTACACGGAGAAGTTGATTTTCTTCATCCATTTATCTCATTTGCCAGCGAAGAGACCCTCTCTTACCGTCTGGTAGAGGAATTATCGGAGAAATTCAGTATCCCTGCAGATGAAATTAAAAAAGCAACACATACTGCATGGGAAGAACTTGCCGCATGCAGAAAAGATATGCAGAAAAAAGGCGAAGAGACAATTAAGTTCCTGAACGAAACTGGCAACCGCGGTATTGTGCTTGCAGGACGCCCATATCATATCGATCCAGAGGTAAACCATGGCATTCCGGAACTGATCAATTCTTATAACATTGCAGTTCTGACAGAAGACTCCATCTCCCACTTAAATCCAGCGGAACACCCGTTAAATGTTATGGATCAGTGGATGTATCACTCCCGTCTGTATGCTGCAGCAAATTACGTAAAAACTGTAGACAATCTGGATCTGATCCAGTTAAACTCATTCGGATGTGGTCTGGATGCCGTTACAACTGACCAGGTAGCATCCATCCTGAATGACTCTGACAAAATCTATACCTCTCTGAAAATCGATGAGGTCAACAACTTAGGAGCCGCAAGAATCCGTGTCAGATCATTGCTTGCTGCAATCCGTGTCAGAGAAAGACGCGGAGACAAACGTGAAATCAAATCCTCCGCAATCGAAAAGGTTGTATTTACAAAAGAAATGCGCAAGAATTACACGATTCTCTGCCCGCAGATGTCTCCAATTCATTTTGAACTTCTGGAGCCTGCATTTAATGCATCCGGATATAATCTTCAAGTTCTGCCAAACGATAACAAGCAAGCCGTAGATGTAGGACTGAAATATGTAAACAACGATGCCTGCTATCCATCTCTGATGGTAGTCGGTCAGATTATGGAGGCTATCCTTTCTGGAAAATATGACACACATAAAATCGCTGTAATCATCAGTCAGACCGGTGGCGGATGCCGTGCTTCCAACTATATTGGATTCATCCGCCGCGCTCTTAAAAAAGCCGGCTACGGATACATTCCGGTTATCTCTATCAACTTAAGTGGTCTGGAGGATAATCCGGGATTCAAGCTGACTCCGAACCTGATTTTACGTGGAATCTATAGTGCAGTATTCGGTGATATCTTTATGAAATGTGTCTACCGCCTGCGTCCATACGAAGCTGTTCCAGGTTCTGTAAATGCAATGCACAGAAAATGGGTAAAAGTATGCCAGGACTTCGTTTCAAACGGTTATCCAAGCAGACGCAAATTCAAGCGTCTGTGCCGCGAGATTATCGAAGACTTTGACAACAACATTGAATTACTGGATATCAAAAAACCTCGTGTCGGTGTCGTTGGAGAAATTCTTGTAAAATTCCTTCCGGCAGCCAATAACTACCTGGTAGATCTTCTGGAAAGCGAAGGCGCCGAAGCAGTTGTTCCAGATCTTCTGGACTTCTTGCTCTACTGCTTCTACAACCAGAATTTTAAGGTAGAAAAGCTTGGATTCGAGAAGAAAAAAGCAATCACTGCCAATCTTGGTATCAAGGCTTTGGAATGGTTCCGTGCCCCTGCAACAGAAGCGTTTGCGGCAAGCAAACATTTCACGCCACCGGCAAAAATCCAGGATCTCGGAAAAATGGCTTCTGATATTGTATCTCTTGGTAACCAGACTGGTGAAGGATGGTTCCTTACAGGAGAAATGTTAGAACTGATCCACAGTGGCGCACCAAACATCGTATGTACACAGCCATTTGCCTGCCTGCCAAACCATGTCGTAGGTAAGGGAGTTATCAAAGAACTTCGCAGACGCTATCCGGAATCTAATATCGTTGCAATCGATTTCGACCCAGGTGCAAGTGAAGTTAATCAGTTAAACCGATTGAAATTGATGCTTTCTACAGCGAATAAAAATTTGAACAAATAATACCAAAAGCATTAGAAAAGAGGATAAATATCCGATATCTCAGCAAACGAGATTAAATATTTATCCTCTTATTATTTTCTAAAAAAATGATATTTTCCAACGTTTTATTTCACACGTTTTGCGTTTCTATTAATTATAGAGGAAACACGTTCAGCATACTTATCTAAACTGGATGGCTTCGATACGCAATGCCTGACCAACGGTTCCCATAGCAGCCACTCCGTCCGCTTTTGTCCAATTGCTCCAACCCGTGTTCTGAATATGAACCCTATAATCAAAATCTCCTTCGAACGATAGACACTCTAAGCGTTTACCCTCACCCACCGTACCAATAATCGTATCCTTATCAATTGCTCCATAGTCAACCCATCCTTTGTTCTGAATATGAGCTTTCGCCTTAATCGTCTTTCCGGAAGGATTAATCTTAAATGCTTCCAGGCGCAAATTGTGACCAGTAATGCCGATTACAGTTTCAGCTGCACGATCCCCCATCCATCCTTTGTCCTGTATATGTGGATTTACGACAAACATGGCTTTCTTGATTTCAATCGCTTCAATCTGTAAGCTCTTTCCCTGTGCTCCAGCGCATTCACCGTTGCTCATCCAATCACTCCAACCGACATTTCTCTGCTGCACACGGTACAGGTAGCATGTGTCTTTTCCTGTAATCTTAATAGATTCGATACGTTTATCCTGTCCTGTTGTTCCGAGGATCGTATCTTTTGTGATGTTTTTGTATTCTTTATTTCCGATGTCCTTGATGTGTACTGTTACATCCGTTTCACCGACCGGAATCATGCGAAATGCTTCTATTCGACGATTCTGTCCTGTTGACCCAGCCATCTTGCCGTCGCACTGCCAATTACACCAACCGATATCTCTTACGTGTACCTGATAGG
This sequence comes from uncultured Dorea sp., assembly GCF_934294775.1. GTDB lineage: Bacteria > Bacillota > Clostridia > Lachnospirales > Lachnospiraceae > Dorea_A. The sequence goes on along the minus strand of NZ_CAKRAH010000008.1, from coordinate 58,175 downwards.
ATACTGTGCCGAAGCTATCTTTTTTATCCTGGAAGACTCCACCAGACTTAACATATCTGTCAATTGGTTCTGTCTTCACTGGTGTAGATGCTTGCATCGGTGCAAGTGCGACGATTCCGAATGCGTTGAGAATTCCTCTTGCCAGTTCGTTAATCTGATTATTGAATTTTGTAAGATCGTCTTTATTGGATATAAACCCATTTTCTAATAATCTGTAGCTATATCCTTTCGCCGCTGATCTGTTTACGTTAGCAAGGTTCGCTCTGCCTACGACAGTATTTGCTCTGCCTGGGAAGAATGAGCCAATGAAATTGGCAAGCGCAGTATCATACTGATCTGGGTTATATCCTTGCTTAATAATTACATGACCACCCTTCGCCGATGCTGATCCGCTGTCCATGTGCAATTCTAATATCTGCCACTCCTTCGAGATGTTGAGCGAGATAATTCCTCTGTCTGCATACCAATTTCTGCTCGTATCTCCAAGAGTGACGTTACTTCCACCATATACTACAATTCTGCTTGCGAGAGCTCTTACCCTTTCCGCCTCCGTGAATCCGTATCCCACTGCTCCAGAGTCCCCTGCTCCGTGTCCGGCAATTAAAAATAAATGTGCCATATTTTGCTCCTTTCTGTGCGATGTCGCACATATCTATATCATTCCTCTGTGTTGCATTCCGGTAATCCGGCAATACTGGTTAACAGTGACAAGATTCCAGCTAATACAGAGGCTGACACCACCAGCTTTGTATCCACCTGTCCGAGTGCTGTTGCTGTGCCAATGGTTGCCACTGCTGTCTGCGCTACAGTCTTAATTGCTCTGATTCCTGCACATTTTGCCCAGTTCTTCCAATCTTTCATTCTCGATCTTCCTCTCTTTCTTCAATCAATTCGTCCAGTCTGTGATGAGCTGATTTCACAGACTATTCTACTACTATCATACGTTCCATCAGGTTGTTATGTTTCTTCACCTTTTCTTCCAACTGCTCTCGCTACTCATTTTGATGGCGATGAATACACACAATCTACATACACGGTACGTGATATTGAATACTTAAGAGAAGATTTGGAAAAATGCAATAAAAAAAGAGGATGAATATCTGTCACTCAACTAAATGAGATTCGATATTTATCCTCTTTTTTCATTTAAAAGTTATCAAATGTATGTTGTCAAGCAGTAGTCAAATAGTTGTCAAATGAATCCATTTTCCATACTTTTTTCTACTTTCAGTCACATTAAAAACCCTTATATTCAAACCATTCCTTAGAATTTACCAGCCTTAGCTGCTTCTTCTACGGATACAGCAACTGCAACAGTCATACCAACCATCGGGTTGTTTCCTGCTCCGATCAGTCCCATCATCTCTACGTGAGCTGGTACTGATGAAGATCCAGCGAACTGTGCATCTGAATGCATACGTCCAAGTGTATCTGTCATACCATATGAAGCTGGACCTGCAGCCATGTTATCTGGGTGAAGTGTACGTCCTGTACCACCACCTGATGCTACTGAGAAGTACTTCTTGCCCTGCTCAATACACTCTTTTTTGTATGTACCTGCAACTGGATGCTGGAAACGTGTTGGGTTTGTAGAGTTACCTGTGATAGATACATCTACGCCTTCTTTGTGCATGATTGCAACACCTTCACGTACATCGTTAGCACCGTAGCAGTTAACTTTTGAACGGAGTCCGTCAGAGTAAGAGATTCTCTCTACTTCTTTCAGTTCTCCTGTGTAATAATCATATTCTGTCTGAACATATGTGAATCCGTTAATTCTTGAGATGATCTTTGCAGCATCTTTTCCAAGACCGTTCAGGATAACACGAAGAGGTTTCTTACGAACCTTGTTAGCTTTCTCTGCGATACCGATAGCACCCTCAGCAGCTGCGAATGACTCGTGACCAGCCAGGAATGCGAAACATTCTGTATCTTCTTCCAGAAGCATCTTTCCTAAGTTACCATGTCCAAGACCTACTTTTCTCTGATCAGCAACTGATCCAGGAATACAGAAAGCCTGAAGTCCTTCTCCGATTGCTGCTGCAGCTTCTGCTGCTGTCTTACATCCTTTTTTGATTGCAATTGCTGCACCTACGATGTATGCCCAGCATGCATTTTCAAAACAGATTGGCTGAATACCTTTGATCTGATTGTATACATCAAGTCCGGCATCCTTTGTGATCTGCTGTGCTTCTTCGATAGAAGAAATACCATAACCAGCCAATACTTCATTGATTTTATCAATTCTTCTTTCATATGATTCAAATAAAGCCATTAATTTATCCTCCTGATTAAATTACCTTAAAATATTGAGATTACTCCTTACGTGGGTCGATGATCTTAACTGCATCTGCAACACGTCCGTACTGTCCTTTAGCTTTCTCCCAAGCTTCGTTTGGAGTATCTCCAGCTTTTACGAAGTCTGTGAATTTTCCAAGGCTTACGAACTGATATCCAATGATCTCATCATTCTCATCAAGAGCGATACCTGTTACATATCCTTCTGCCATTTCAAGGTAACGAGGACCCTTAGCTAATGTTCCGTACATTGTACCAACCTGTGAACGAAGTCCTTTTCCGAGGTCTTCAAGTCCAGCTCCAATAGCAAGTCCATCTTCAGAGAATGCACTCTGAGTTCTTCCGTATACGATCTGCAGGAATAACTCGCGCATTGCTGTATTGATAGCGTCACAAACAAGGTCTGTGTTTAATGCTTCTAATATAGTTTTTCCTGGAAGAATTTCAGAAGCCATAGCTGCTGAATGTGTCATTCCTGAACATCCGATTGTCTCAACAAGAGCCTCCTGGATGATACCATCTTTAACATTCAGTGTTAATTTACAGGCACCCTGCTGAGGAGCACACCAGCCTACACCATGTGTAAAACCAGAGATATCTTTAATTTCCTTAGCCTGAACCCATTTTGCTTCTTCCGGAATCGGAGCTGGTCCGTGGTTTGCACCCTGAGCTACCGGACACATCATTTCTACTTCCTGTGAATAAATCATTTTAAAACTCCTTTCAACTATGTAAGTTTGCTTATCGTAGGGTTTGTTATGTCTTTAACATCCATACTTGTTTACATTTTCTCATATATTTCGACATTCGTCAATTGCTTTTTTGACTTCTATTTCTTCTATTTTCCTGTTTTTTCTGTGCATCTTTTTTCACATTTTTACACTTTTAAAAGTTCTTCTCTTAGAATCGTAAGCGCATTTACAACAGCTGCATCTCTGTTCTTGCTTCTATTTCCCTGAAAATGGAATTCTTCTACTCTGACATTTCCATTTACTGAACATCCGATATATACAAGTCCCACCGGTTTTTCTGGTGTTCCGCCTCCCGGTCCGGCAATACCGGTGATTCCTACAGCGGCATCTGAGCCTGCCGCTTTTGCCGCACCTTCTGCCATCTCATGTGCTGTCTGCGGACTCACCGCACCATATGTTTCCAGTGTTTTATGGCTGACACCTAATAGTTTTTCTTTTGCTTCATTTGCATACGTCACGTAGCCTTCTTTATACACATCTGACGCACCCGACACGTTCAGAAGCCTGCCTGCCGTCAAGCCTCCTGTGCAGGATTCAGCCGTTGTCACTGTCATATGTTTTTCTTTCAGAAGAGTCACCACTGCTTCTTCAAGTGTAACTGCTTCTTCCGTTGTATAAATCTGGTCACCAAACTTCTTATACAGCTCCTGGATCATTGGCTGCATCAATTTCTCTGCCGTTTCCTCATCTTTTGCTTTCGCAGTAACACGGAAATGTACTTCCCCTGTCTTCGCATATGGCGCAAGTGTTGGATTTGACTGTTCATCCATAAGATCCGCCACCATAGTCTCTGCCCTGCTCTCACCAATTCCGCAGATTTTTACCATGTGCGAATAGATTCCTTCCGGCTGTCTCTTATTCAGATATGGCTCAATGTCTTTTTCAAACATCGGCTGTATCTCATTTGGTGGTCCCGGAAGCAAAATGGCCGTCTTTCCATCTGCTTCTAATATGATTCCCGGTGCTGTTCCATTATCATTATCTACAACAATTGCACCTTCCGGAACCATTGCCTGTTTCCAGTTATTCTCTGTAACGGTACGGCTTTTTCTATTTTTGAAATATTCTTCAATCCGCTGTCTTGTATGTGCATCTTCATGAAGCTCTTTTTCAAAAACTTTTGCTGCAACTTCTTTTGTCAGATCATCCTTTGTTGGCCCAAGGCCTCCACTTAAGATTACAATATCTGATCTTGAAAGAGCTGTTCTAAGCGTTTCTTCCAGACGTTCTTCATTATCCCCTACCACACTCTGGTGATAACAGGAAAGTCCAAGCAGCGCACATTTTTTTGCCAGGTACGCTGCATTGGTATTTACAATATTTCCCAAGAGGATCTCTGTTCCCACACAGACAAACTCTACCGTCATCTTACATGCCTCCCTGTGTCAGTACCTGTACATTCTTCGCAATATAATCAATCAGTGATACAATCGTCAGAACCAGTGATACCCAGATCAAAACCTGTGCGATCACATTAAATGCACCACCAAGATCTGCAATCAGAAGAATCAGCATGAACATCTGGGATACGGTTTTAAATTTTCCCCAGTAGCTTGCTGCGATAACAATATCATTATCTGCTGCCACCAGACGGAAGCCACTGATGATAAATTCTCTTGCAATGATTACGATTACAAACCATGCCTGCAGTTTTCCAAGAGGGATCATGCAGATCATAGCGGAACAAACAAGCAGCTTATCTGCAAGCGGATCCATAAACTTTCCAAAGTTTGTTACCAGATTTCTTGCTCTTGCAATTTTTCCATCTAACATATCAGTAAGACTTGCTACACAGAAAATAATCAGCGCAATCCATTTATTAGCAGCTCCGCCAACACCTGTCAGCATGAAAAATACAAAAAACGGAACCATAATTACTCTTAAAACAGTTAACTTATTTGGTAAATTCATTATAACAACTCTCCTATCAAATCATATTCTGCTGCTCCGGTTACTTTTACTTTTGCAAAATCTCCGGTCATCAGTTCTTCATCTGTATTCACAAAGATCAATCCATCTACGTTCGGTGCATCCCTGTAGGTTCTTCCCACGTATGCATTCTCGTCTGCAACTTTCCCTTCGATCATTACCAGGACTTCTTTTCCGATCATTGCTTCTGCCTGATCAAATACAATTTCCTGCTGAAGTTCCATAATGTCTGCCTGACGGTCTTCTTTCACTTCTTCTTCAATCTGATCCGGCATCGTTGCTGCCGGAGTATCTTCTTCCGGTGAATAGGTAAATACACCAAGTCTGTCAAATTCCATCTCATCTACGAATTCCATGACTTCTTCATGTTGTTCCTGTGTTTCTCCAGGGAATCCGGTGATCAGTGTTGTTCTAAGTGCAATATCCGGAATCTCTTTTCTTAATTTTTCGATGGTCTCTATCAGCTGCTGCTTTGAAGTTCTTCTTCCCATTCTCTTTAAGATTGCATCACTTGCATGCTGGATTGGAAGATCCAGATAATGACAGATCTTCGGTTCTTCTTTCATAACCTGGATTAGATTGTCATCAATTTCCTCCGGATAACAGTAAAGCACACGGATCCAGCGGATACCTTTGATCTTACATAACGCCCGTAATAATTTGTGCAGGGATTTTTCTCCATAGAGATCCTGGCCATATACGGTTGTCTCCTGGGCAACCAGGATCAGTTCTTTGACGCCCTGATCTGCCAGTTCCTGTGCTTCTTTTAACAGACGCTCCATCGGCACACTACGGTAATTACCACGAACTTTTGGAATAATACAATATGTACAGTGCTTATCACAGCCTTCTGCAATCTTCAGATATGCATAGTGCCCGCCGGTTGTCACAAGTCTCTTCGTATCAGGAAGTGGAAGTGCATTGATATCGGCAAGTTCCACACCGTCTTTTCCTGCAAGTGCTTCTTCCACCGCATCTACGATCTTATCATAAGAAGTCGTTCCAAGCACAACATCTACTTCCGGAATCTCATCAATGATCTCCTGCTTGTATCTCTGCGCAAGACAGCCGGTTACGATCAATGCTTTTAATCTTCCTTCTTCTTTGTATCTTGCCATATCCAGGATTGTCTGGATACTTTCTTCTTTTGCATCATGGATAAAACAACAGGTATTAATAACCATTACATCAGCCTGTGTCTCATCATCTATAATCTGATAACCTTTTTCGTCCAGAAGTCCAAGCATGACCTCCGAATCTACAAGGTTCTTATCACAGCCAAGTGATATAAAAAATATATTCATTCACATCTCCTCTTTTCTCATATTTTCTTCATTTATTATGGAAAGAAAGGCAGATACCTCGCGGCATCTGCCCTGCATTTTATTCTAACGAAAAATCTTAATCTTCTTTTTCGTCCTCTTCCTCAGCGATGATTGTCATCTTTCCCTGATTCATCTCGTCAATTGCGATAGATAATGGTTTTTCTCCCATTTTCGCATTAACAAGCGGCATAGATCCGTCGATGATCTCTCTTGCTCTTTTTGCTGTAGCCATAACGATAGAATAACGGCTGTTAACTACTTTTGTTTCGCCCTCTTCTACATCTTTATTAACTACCTTCATTAAGTCTGTGTAAGATGGATGTAACATACACTTATTCTCCTTTCAATTCTTCTTTCATATGCTCGATAAACGCTGTATTACGGAAACTTCTTCTGTGCTCTCCCTGGATGATCTGATGCATCTCCTCTACACATTCCTGAAGATCATCATTAATGATCAGATAATCATACTGATCCATTACCAGAGCTTCTTCTTTCGCACGATTCATACGGAATTCTATCACGTCCATTGTCTCGGTTCCCCGGCCTATCAGACGTTTTTTTAATTCCTCTGCGCTTGGCGGTGTCACAAATAAAAGCAGTGTATCCGGGAACTTTTCTTTCACCTTCAAAGCACCCTGTATTTCAATCTCAAGAATAACATCCTTACCTGCTTCCAGCTGTTCTTCCACATATGCCCGTGGCGTTCCATAGTAATTCTCCACGTACTTAGCATACTCTATCAGTTCTTCTTTCGCAATCATTTTTTCAAAATCTTCTACAGTTTTGAAAAAATATTCCCGGCCATCTTCTTCTCCCGGTCTTGGATTTCTGGTAGTCGCAGAGATGGATAATGCATAATTATCATACTGTTTTAACAGTTCTTTCATAATGGTTCCTTTACCAGATCCCGAAAAACCTGATACAACGATTAGAATTCCCTTTTCCTTCATCTTATTATCCTCTTTTTATCTTTTTCATTTACTATTCAATATTCTGAATCTGTTCTCTGACCTTTTCAATCTCCGTCTTTAACTCGATACCGATATTAGACGTTTCCAGATCATTGGCCTTTGACAGGATTGTATTGGCTTCACGATTCATTTCCTGTGCAATAAAATCAAGCTTTCTTCCGATTCCACTGTCATCCGACTGAAGTGTTGCCTTCATATGCTCCACATGACTTCTTAATCTTACAACTTCCTCATCTGTACAGATTTTATCTGCAAAGATAACAATCTCAGCTGCGATACGTCCCTCATCGATCTTCGTATCTTCCAGAAGTTCTTTTACCTTTCCTTCCAGCTTTTCCCGGTATTCAGTAATGATCTGCGGTGCACGCTCTTCTATCTGTCCTACCAGAACAAGCATGCCATCCAGTTTACCGATCAGATCCTGTTTCAGATTTTCACCTTCAACCGTTCTGGTCTGTACAAACTGGGCAATCGCTCCGTCCAGGGCTTTCTTAAGTCCTTTCCACAATTCCTCTTCGTCATCCATCTTTTCTTCCATTGTAAGGACCTCTGGATAACGTGACAATGTAGATACACGGATATCATTTTCCAGGGAAAATTTTTCTTCCATCTGTTTGAATTTTTCCAGATATTCTGCTGCCAGTGTTTCGTTATACTTTAAAGAAACCTGACTCTCCGAAAAATCTTCATATGTAATAAAAATATCCACTTTCCCACGGTGGACACTTTCTTTTAAAAGGCTTCGAATCGCACTTTCAAAAAAATTCAATTTTTTCGGCATACGGATATTTGCATCCAGATAACGGTGATTCACACCTTTCATCTCTACGGTGAATTTCCGTCTCTCATCTGCAGATTCACAACGCCCAAATCCTGTCATACTCTTAATCATGATATGAACCTCTTCTTATTCGCTATTTTAAAAAGTTATATTTCATTATCCATCCGAAATATAACGCTAAAAAACCAAACCTTATTATAAGACATTTGGCAAAGTTCGTCAACTGTGCTATACTAGACAAATATGAAAATTCGCAACGAAAGGAATATGTATTATGGCATTTGACGGAATCACCGTTGCAGCGGTCGTTCAGGAATTAAATAAGGCACTGGTCGGTGGACGCATTTCCAAGATCGCCCAGCCTGAAAACGACGAACTGCTTTTAACAATAAAAGGAAATGAAGGACTGAAGCGTCTTTATATTTCAGCCAGCGCTTCCCTTCCTCTCATCTATCTGACAAATGAAAATAAGCCAAGCCCTATGACAGCTCCCGGTTTTTGCATGCTTCTGCGCAAACACATTGGCGGCGGACGTATTACAGCTGTCTCCCAGCCGTCTCTGGAGCGGATCATCCATCTGGACATTGAACATCTGGATGAAATGGGTGACTTATGTAAAAAGAAACTGATCATCGAAATCATGGGAAAACACAGCAACATTATATTCTGTGATTCAAACGGACGCATTATTGACAGTATCAAGCATGTCTCCGCTCAGATGAGTTCTGTCCGCGAAGTATTACCGGGACGGGATTATTTCATTCCGGACACCATGTCAAAAAAGAATCCTCTCACCGTTACACAGGAAGCATTTGTTCAGGCAATTCTGGAAAAACCAATGCCGGTATCCAAAGCTGTCTATTCCAGCATGACCGGTATCAGTCCTGTGATAGCAGAAGAAATCTGTTACCTGGCAGGCGTGGATTCTTCCATGACTGCACACGATCTTTCAGAAGATGTGCTGACACATCTCTACCGTCAGTTTACTTATTATATGGAAGATATCAGACAGGGGACTTTCCAGCCTGCTATCTATTATAATGGAAATGCCCCGAAAGAATTCAGTGCACTTTCGGTTACACATTTTAACGAATATACAAAAAAAGAATTTACTTCCATGTCGGAAGTTCTCTATACGTATTATTCCACAAAAAACACCCTGACTCGCATCCATCAGAAAAGTGCGGATCTAAGACATGTCGTACAGACAGCGCTTGAACGCAACCGTAAAAAATACGACCTGCAGTCTAAACAATTAAAAGGCACTGAAAAACGTGATAAATACAAAGTCTACGGAGAACTGATCAATACCTATGGTTACAATCTGGCCCCTGGTTCCAAAGAACTGACAGCCCTGAATTACTATACCAATGAAGAGATTACGATCCCCCTTGACCCTACACAGACCCCGGGCGAAAACGCCCAGCGCTATTTTGCAAAATATAACAAACAAAAACGTACTTTTGAAGCACTGACCGAGCTGATACAGGAAACCGCAGATGACATACAGTATCTGGAATCCATCAGTAATGCACTGGACATCTCACTCAGCGAGGCCGATCTTGCCCAGATCAAAGAAGAATTAATGCAAAGTGGATATGTCCGCAGAAAGCATACCAAGAAAAAAGTAAAACTGACCAGTAAACCAATGCACTATATTTCAAGCGACGGCTACGATATGTATGTCGGAAAGAATAATCTTCAGAACGAAGAGCTGACTTTCTCTTTTGCAAATGGCAATGACTGGTGGTTCCACGCAAAAGGTGCACCGGGCTCTCATGTCATTGTAAAAAGCGGCGGTGATGAACTTCCGGACCGCACCTTTGAAGAGGCCGGACGTCTGGCTGCTTATTATTCAAAAAACCGCGGAAGCGACAAAGTAGAGATCGATTATATCCAGAAAAAACATGTCAAAAAACCGAATGGTGCAAAACCCGGATTCGTTGTTTACTATACGAACTATTCTCTGGTCATCGACTCAGATATCTCCAATATAAAAAATGTGCAGGATTAATTCCCGCACATTTTTTATATACCATAGTATATGTCATCAGACTGTAAGCAGAACCAACTGCTGCCAGAACCTCCGCCCCAAGTGCCCTTCCTACGATCAGCATATCCACTATATTATAACACTGCTGCAGCAGGTTTCCTAATATCATAGGTCCTGCAAACAGCAGCATCGTCTTTGTTACATTTCCAGTTGTCAGATCTTTTTTCAAATTTTATCTGGTTCCTGCCAGATAATCAATAAACTGCTGGGCGGTTCTTCCAGATAATCCACCGTGGCTTAATTCCCACTTATTGGCCTCCAGGAACAATTCGTCATCCGGCATATCAATATTATTTTTGTTCGCCAGTTCTCTTACAATCTGCTGGAACTGCTTCTTATCCGGCTTTCCGAAATAGATCGTAACACCAAATCTTGCCACCAGCGAAAGCTTCTCCTGCACGGTATCATTGGTATGCAGTTCCTCATCTCTGTCTTCCTTATCCTTGAATGTCTCGCGGATCAGATGTCTTCTGTTCGAAGTTGCATAGATCAGGACATTATCCGGTTTCTTTTCAAGACCTCCTTCGATCACAGCTTTCAGGTATTTGTATTCTATTTCAAATTCTTCAAAAGAAAGGTCATCCATATAGATGATAAATTTGTAATTACGGTTTTTAATCTGTGCAATTACATCATTTAAATCCTGGAACTGATGCTTATATACCTCGATCATTCGAAGTCCCTGATCATAATACTGATTCAGGATTGCTTTGATAGAAGAAGATTTTCCGGTTCCTGCATCTCCAAATAACAGACAGTTATTCGCCTTCTTTCCTTCTACAAATGCTTTGGTATTATCAATCAGCTTTTTCTTTGCAATCTCATATCCCACCAGATCATCCAGATGTACATGTGCAATTTTTGTAATCGGCTCGATCAGTGCTCCTTCTTCTGTGTGTGCAATACGGAATGCTTTATGAAGTCCGAGTTTTCCTACGCCAAATTCTTTATAGAATTGTGTCATCGTATCCTTAAATGCTTCTGCATCTTCCGCTTTTGCAAGTCCTTTACTCAGGTCGCAGATACGATCACGAATTCTTTTATTAAATACACTTCCGTGGCCATTGGTTCCCACATAATCATGCAGCATAGAAAGGCAGTCCACTTCCATCACCTTTTCCATGTCTGAAAAATCATAATCAAACAGCTCTTTAAAAATCTCAAAATCATGTAATGCTACCTGATTGATACTTCCTTCTACCGATCCTACAATTTCACATGATGTACTGTATGCATTCTCATGACTTGCCATAAGATATGTCAGGTAATTGTGCCACAGGTTTCCTTCGAATCCATGACTTACTGCCATCTCAAGGATCTCATTGACCGCATCATATAACAATCCCTTCATGTCTTCCATGTTATAATAATCATTCTGGTAATTTTCAATTAAAAATGTCATATCCTGAAGGATCTGTCCATCCTCCATATGCTTATATAACATCAGTTCATTTGTTCTCATTTGTCATTCCTCCAATTTTATGCCCGCCGGTAACTGATCTTCTAATAATTTCCAAGAATTCTAAGGCTCTTACTTTCTTCACGCAGTCCACGGATCGCATTTTTCACAGCCGGATCTGCCAGATTGCCTTCAAAGTCTATAAAGAAACGGTATTCCCAGCTTTTGCCCTCCACCGGTCTTGATTCAATCTTTGATAAGTTCAGATCATTGTATGCAAAATGCGAAAGCAAATGATACAAAGAGCTGCTCTCATGCGGCAGCTCCAGGCAGATGCTGATCTTTCCCGCATCTTTTAAGAACACCTTCTGATTCGTAATCACAATAAACCGGGTACTGTTATTCTTCTCATCATTGATATCATCTGCCAGTACAGACAATCCATAAACAGATGCCGCATATGCACTGCAGACTGCCGCCTGATGTTCATCCTGGTCATCCAGAATCTTCTTTGCTGCCAGGGCAGTATTTGCCACACTGATCTGCTGCCAGTCACCATGTTCATCCAGAAAATGTGATGCCTGCATCAGCGCCTCTGCCTTTGAATATACTCTTTTGATTTTTGAAATATCTGTCCCCGGAAGTCCAGACAGTGTGTTTTTAATCGGGATGATCGTCTCACCTACGATATAATTTTCAAATTCTACGAGCAGGTCATAGATCTCATTAACTGCACCTGCAGTTGAATTTTCGATTGGAAGTACTGCATAATCAGCTGCACCCTCTTCAATCGCTTCCATTGCTTCGCGGAATGTATGCACATGATAACTATTACATTCTTTTCCAAAATAATGCTCCATTGCGGCCTGGCTGTATGCACCTTCTGTTCCCTGGAATACGACACGTGCAGTATCCTTGTCCAGACTGTCGATTCCGATAAACGGAAGTCTTCCAAGCGCCCCTGCTTCTACCAGCTGTTTATACTGTAATTTTCTGCTGATTGCCTGAAGCAGTTCATACACTTCCCCAATTCCCTTTTTATTAAAATCAGATGAGACTTTTCCCATCACTTCTGTTATCTTATTCTTCTCACGCTGACGGTCAAATGTTTTATATCCATTTTCAATCTTGCAGATTCCAAGATCTTCACAAATTTTCATCCGTTCTTCATAAAGACTGGTAATCTGGTCATCTACGTCACTTAACTGCGCTCTAAGTTCTTCCAAAGACGCCATCTATCTATCTCCTTTTTTGTATATTTATCCAAGTAAATCTGCGTACTCTGTTAAATTATAATACAGTTCACCTATAAAATCTACCCTCCTTGATTCGAAAAAAATGTTACTGTTCACACGTTGTGCAAACAGTAACGAAAAATTTCTTCTAAGACATTGAAAATCATCTGCAAATATTATATGATGTATGAAAGATTTCAAAACGGAGGTAATACTATGAACGCAACAGAATGTATCAAGACAAGACGAAGCATTCGTAAATTCAAACCTGATCCTGTAGATCACACACTTTTAGAATCTTTGATCGAGACTGCATCTTATTCTCCTTCCTGGAAAAACAGTCAGATTACACGTTATACCGCAATTGAAGATTCATCTATTCTAGATAAAATTGTCACCGATTACACCCCTGATTTCAATGCTAATATCATCAAACAGGCACCGATGCTGATTGCAGTTACATTTGTAAAAGGCCGCTGTGGATATGAACGTGATGGTTCTTTTTCTACCAAAAAAGAAGACCGCTGGCAGATGTTTGATGTAGGCGTTGCAAGCCAGACCTTCTGTCTTGCAGCACATGAAGCCGGTCTTGGCACTGTTATTATGGGCATCTGGGATGAGGACGGAATTACTGAACTTTTAAACATTCCGGAGAATCAGGAGCTGGGGGCACTTATTGCGATTGGATATCCGGATATCGATCCCGCCGCACCAAAGAGAAAATCAGTCAATGATTTATTAACATATTTATAAAAAACAGGAGGTTTCACATGAGACACTTATTAAGTCCACTGGATTTTTCCGTGGAAGAACTGGACAAATTAATGGATCTTGCCAAGGATATCGAAGCAGATCCTAAGAAATACGCACACGCATGCGACGGCAAGAAACTCGCCACACTTTTTTATGAACCAAGCACACGTACCCGGTTAAGCCATGAAGCAGCCATGATGAATCTTGGCGGTAACGTTCTTGGTTTTTCTTCTGCAAATTCAAGCTCTGCTGCAAAAGGAGAAAGCGTGGCTGATACAATCCGTACCGTTTCCTGTTTTGCAGATATCTGTGCGATGCGTCACCCAAAAGAAGGTGCAGCCATGGTAGCCAGCCAGCACTCTTCTATACCGGTCATTAATGCAGGCGACGGCGGTCATCAGCATCCAACACAGACACTGACAGACCTTCTTACAATACGTTCATTAAAAGGACGTCTAGACAATATGACAATTGGTCTGTGTGGAGATTTAAAATTTGGCCGTACCGTGCACTCCCTGATTCATGCACTGGTACGTTATCCTGGTATCCGTTTTGTACTGATTTCTCCAGAAGAGCTCACATTACCAAGCTATATCAAAAATGATGTCTTAGACCGCAAACATATTCCTTACGAAGAGGTTGTCAGAATGGAAGATGCTCTTCCGGATCTTGATATTCTTTACATGACACGTGTACAAAAAGAACGTTTTTTCAACGAAGAAGATTATGTACGTATGAAAGATTTCTACATCCTGGACAAAAAGAAAATGGAACTTGCCAAAGACGACATGTATATACTTCACCCGCTTCCAAGAGTCAATGAGATTTCAACTGAAGTAGACTCTGATCCAAGAGCTGCTTACTTCAAACAGGTACAATACGGTGTATATATCCGTATGGCACTCATACTGACACTTTTGGAAATTGAAGTTTAGGAGGAACAAATCAATGGTTAAAAATACACTGACAGTCGGACGTATCGAAGAAGGATTCGTACTGGACCACATCCAGGCCGGACGAAGCATGGATATCTACAAACACCTGCATCTGGACAAACTGGATTATTGCGTTGCTATTATCAAAAATGCCAAAAGCAATAAGATGGGAAAAAAGGACATTATGAAAATTGAGTGTCCGATTGATTTTATGGATCTCGATATTCTTGGTTTTATCGATCATAATATTACCGTAAATATTATCAAAAATTCAGAGATCGTAGATAAGAAAACTCTTCACCTGCCTCGTAAGATCACAAACGTGATCCGTTGTAAAAACCCACGTTGTATCACTTCCATCGAGCAGGAACTGGATCATGTATTTGTACTTACAGATCCTGAAAATGAAGTATACCGTTGTATGTATTGTGAAGAAAAATACGATGGCAGAAGAAGACGCAAATAATACCGTTCACTCTCACTGCCACTGGCAACTTCTCTTGTATGCTTTAGCATAAAAAATGAGCCATAAGATACGAATGAGTAAATACATCATTTACACATTGATTCTTACGGCTCATTTTCTTATATGTCGTATTAAATTATAATCTCGCTTGCATCCACAAAGTCTGCCATAACAGATGTTTTAAAGTCAAAAAATACAAGCAAGACGATAAGCCGGGTTATGTCGTTGGGTAATCATCTATCTAGCCCCATCGTTGCCAATGGGATCAAGCAACCAACCTAAGACGTGACGGGCCGCCACATTGTCTTTATCCGGTCTTGCTTCGGATGGGGTTTACATATGCCCCGGCTGTTACCAGCCGGGCGGTAGTCTCTTACACTGCCCTTCCAACCTTACCAGGATAAGATCCTGGCGGTACATTTCTGTTGCACTATCCTTGGAGTCACCTCCACCGGACGTTATCCGGCATCCTGCCCTGTGAAGCCCGGACTTTCCTCATCTGCGGCCTTTCGGCACTTGCAGCTGCGATTACCTGTCTTACTTGCACTTTTCAAAAAACTATATTAGTATAGCATCTTTTCTTCAAAATAACAATTACTTTTTTATGAAATTGTCTTCTAAAATTGTTCAGCTCATTCCGCCAAACCACTTTTCCAGAACACTCTCTAGGCAACGCCCGGATCTGTAATCAGATTATTCCCGTCTGCAGCTGTTGTAGCAAGCGTATCACATCTTTCATTCTGAAGATGTCCGTCATGCCCCTTCACCCAGTGGAACGTTACCTGATGCTTTTCTTTTGCCTGAAGCAGACGTTTCCAGAGATCCACATTCTTAACTGGTTCGTTCTTTCCCCGCTTCCAGCCTTTTTTCAACCAGCCGTCAATCCAGTGCTGATTGAACGCATCCACCACATACTTGGAATCTGAATACAGATCCACCTGACATGGACGGTTCAAAGCTTCCAGTCCGGCGATCACTGCCATTAATTCCATACGGTTATTGGTTGTCCGTTTGTATCCCTGAGAGAGCTCTTTTGTGTGTAAAACTCCTTTGGTATCTATATATTCTAAAACGGCACCATATCCTCCCGGTCCATCCGGATTGCCTCTTGCCGCCCCATCTGTATAGATCGTTACCTGCATATATTAATCCTCCAGTTCAAATGTCTGTCCCGGTCCGGTGATCTTCATAACACGTTCTTTATAAGAATCTGCTTCCGGATTTTCCATCAGACGGTCATACTCTTCATACTGTTCCCACATATGCATCGGAAATACGCACCCCGTATCCGTATGCTTCATGAAATAATCCATTCCCCAGTAATACTGCTCTTCCTGCCTTGGGTCAAGCGGAACAAAAGCTACGTCGATAGAAACTTTTAACTTATCAATCTCTTTCTGATAATCCACGCGCATGCTGTTATTATATGCTTCCGTCTCTTCTTCCCAGTGCCACCAGTTCAGATCCCCTGCATGATAAATCACCTTATCCTCTGCATAGACTACAAATGCAACTCCTTCATCCGTAGAATGCAGCGTCTGAACCTTCAGATCATCAACCTGATATTCCTGATTTGCCACAACGTATGTGACCTTGGCACCTTCTGTATCCGTCACAATGTCCGCCGACAAAATGTAGTGGATATCCGGATAGTCCTCTTTCCATGTAAAAATGTTCTGATTAAAATGGTCATAATGCGCATGGCTGGAAAAAACATACACCTTCTTTGTCACATCAAATTCCGGCACCTTGCCTTTATACCAGTCAAATATCAGAACATAATTCTTATATTCCACTGCGAATCCACTGTGTTCCAGGTATGTTACCTTCATTCTTAAGCTTCCCCTTTGATGATATTCACTGCATGAACAATCTCTGGCAATAAGAATCTAAGGCTTTCTTTTACTGCCTGTGCTTTTCCAGGAAGATTTACAATCAGCACATCCCCACTGATTCCTGCAGTGCTTCTGTTTAACATGCTGCGTCTTGTCAGCTTCATTGTATGCGCACGCATCGCTTCCGGAATTCCAGGAACCGGTCTGTCTACGATATCCATCGTTGCTTCCGGTGTACAGTCGCCAGGATTACATCCGGCACCTCCTGTTGTAAGGATCAGATCCGCTGCCTTTTCATCTACCATACGTTTCATAACGGTTGACAACACTTCTCTGTCCAGTGGAAGTGCTCTTAAAAATACAACCTCAAGCCCTGCTTCTTCTACAACAAGCTTTGCTGCTTCTCCGCTTTCATTTTCTTTTACGCCTTTGTATATATCTGTATTTGCTGTAATGATTGCTACTTTCATATTGTACCTCCAATATTATTTGTCTATAGTCATACAATCTATATTTTAACCCTTTTTCTCCGATATTGCAACTTAGAATCATTAAGAGGCCGCGAACCCCGTTAGCAGACTGATGTGTCACTCTTTACATCCCGGAATGGGTGAATCTAACACATCAGCCTGTCGCTTTCAGGGGCTTCACGGCCTCTTGCTAATTCTTATCACACAGCGGCACCAGCATCTGGCAGCCACATTCTGTGCATATGAAAACTATCCTGTTTCTTACAATGCTTTATGATACAACATCTCGACGTCTTTTAATGTGGTCTGTCTAGGGTTTGCTGCAATATTACCACTCTTCATTGCGTCCGCTGCCATCTGCGGGATCTTATCTTCTGTAACACCTACTTCAGACAATGTCTTTGGAATTCCAAGCGATGCATTCAGTTTCTTGATCTCTTCAACCAGCATTTCCGGTTTGAAATCTTTTACAGGCTCTTTATCTTCACTGATATAATTATAGATCTTTTCATATCTTCCATGATCGGCCAGTGCGTTATATTCTACAATAACCGGCAATAAGATAGAGTTGGCAACTCCGTGCTGTACACCAAAGAATGCGCTGACCGGATGTGACATTGCATGTACATTACCAAGTCTTGCCCATGCAAATGCAATTCCGGCAAACATACTTCCAGACATCATCGCACATGCAGCTTCTTCATCTTTGCGGTTTGCAACAAACCGTCTGATATTTCCTCCGATCAGTTCCATTGCTTTTTCTGCCATTGCATCAGAAAATGGGGATGCTCCAAGTGATGTATAAGCTTCCCATGCATGAATCAGTGCATCGATACCACAGGATGCTGCAACCATCGGCGGCACAGACATGATCATCTCTGGATCCAGTAACGCATATTTCGGGAGCAATTCATAGCTGAATACAGTTAACTTGTAATTTCTGGAAGTGTCTGTAATAACCGAAAATGCCGTAACCTCACTTCCTGTTCCTGCCGTAGTCGGAATTGCGATAATCGGTTCAATCGGTCCAGGAACCAGATGTGCTCCTTCATATTCCGTAATGGATCCGCCATATCTTGCAAGAACACCTACTGCTTTGGCTACATCCATCGGGCTTCCTCCTCCTAAAGCCACGATACTGGTTGCTCCTGATTCTTTATATACCTTTGTTGCTGCATCTACCATGTCTACGGTAGGGTTTGGAAGCACATCCAGATAGCTGACTGTCTCAATTCCTTCTGCCTCTACGATATCCATTACTTTCTTTACAACTCCAAGTTTTTCCAGGCCTCTGTCGGACACTACCATCATCTTCTTTGATCCGCTCTTTTCCAGTAATTCCGGCAGTCTTTTCAGTGATCCAACTCCAAATACAATGTCCTGTGGTACTTTAAATGTGTAATCTTTCATTTTATCATCCTCCTGATTTTCAAAGCATAGCTGTTGCTTCCTGTAAAGTTTTAAGAAGTCATAAAACTTCTCTTGCATACTTTGGTATACAGCGAACCTGTCACTGGCAACTTCTCTTGCATGCTTTGGCATAAAAAGAAAAGAGACCACGCTCCTAAAAGCCTGGCCCCTTTACCATTTTCTGCATTTATTATAGACACATTTCTTTTTGTATTTCAAGTACTTTTCTATAATTATTTGAACTTTTTATATGATAATGCAGACCATACCTCCATTGCTGTCATTCACTATTTTCTGCATCGTATCCTGTAATTTCACCTGGCTCTCTTCATTGATCACTGCCATTTTATTTTTCATGCCATCCATAACCAGTTCTTCTATCGTCTTACCAAATATATTGGTCTTCCAGATTCCACCTTCTTCCTTTTTTTCATCTTCTATATAACGGATCAGATCCTTCGCCTGCTGCTCATTACCTACTATCGGGGCTATCTCCGTCTCTATATTGGCACGGATTAAATGGATAGATGGCGCCTGCGAATGGATCTTGACTCCGTATTTGTTCCCTTGTTTTATAATTTCCGGTTCTTCCAGTACGATTTCTTCTTTTTTCGGACTTACAACACCATACCCCTTCATCCGCACGCAAGTGAAGGCCTCTTTCACATTTTCATATTCTTCTTTTAATTCTGCCAGATGCTGCATCGTCCGGATCAGCTCGTATTGCCCGTTAATCTGTGTACCCGTCATCTCGCTTAATGTCTCATAATAATATTTTTCTTCGATTCCTATCTGTATCTTTATGCAGCCACTGTCCATACAGATCTGTTCTATCCGCATTTCTTTTATGTAAATGCTTTCGCTGTCCATCATTTTCCCGGCTGCGTCTTTTATAAATGTCATTTCATCCAGTACCATACGGATATGTTCCAGCAGATCTTTTTTGATCCTGTGGGATGCCGGCAGCATCTCGACCCATTTTGGCACATAAAATTCTATCTGTGCAACCGGGAATTCATACAAGACAGATTCCAATATCAGATGGATATCCTCTTCTTTTAACTGCTCACAGTTAACCGCAAGCGCACAGACACCATATCTTTTTTCCAGTTCCTCCGTCTTCTCCTTCGCCTCTTCTCCATATGGCTTTTTGGAATTTACCAGTACGACAAACGGTTTTTGAATCGTCTGCAGTTCCTTTATCGTCCTTTCTTCTGCCTCCAGATAGTTCTCCGGTGGAATCTCTGTGATACTTCCATCCGTTGTTACAACAATTCCTATTGTCGCATGATCATGAATCACCTTCTGTGTTCCTATGACTGCCGCTTTTGTAAATGGGATTTCTTCCGAAAACCACGGAGTCCTTACCAGTCTTTCTTTTCCACCTTCTTCATGCCCTTCTGCCCCCTTTACCATATATCCGACACAGTCGATCAGACGTACTTTCACTTCCGTATCTTTATTAAGCCGTATGACTGCTGCATCTTTGGGTACGAATTTGGGTTCTGTTGTCATAATCATTTTACCGGAAGATGATTGCGGAAGCTCATCTCTGGTTCTGTCTTTTCCATGTACATCCTCCATCCTTGGCAGAACCATGACATCCATAAAACGCTTGATAAATGTTGATTTTCCCGTCCGTACCGGTCCTACAACTCCTATATAAATTTCTCCGTTCGTCCTGGCCTTTATATCGTTATATAACTGTTCGTTGTCCATATGCCTCACCCCTTCTTCGTTATGCTGTTTCAATATATGTCAATTATGATCTTTATAGAACTTGTTCCGATTATCAATAGTCAGAATCTATCATTTTAACACCTCTTAAGCATTTGATTGTAAGCAAATAATTTGTTAAAATATAGGCAAACAAATGGAAGGAGATTATTTTTATTATGGAAAGACATCAGATTACCGGACACACCGAATTAATCGGTCTTCTGGCTTATCCAATCAGACACTCTCAGTCACCAGCAACACACAATGCCGCTTATGAAAAACTTGGCGTTGACATCGTCAACCTTGCATTCGAAGTAGATGCACCAGAACTCGAGGACGCAATCAAAGGATTACGTGCATTAAAACTCCGTGGGGCAAATGTATCTATGCCGAACAAGACAATCGTACACCAGTATCTGGATGAAGTTTCCCCGGCAGCAAAACTGTGTGGAGCAGTTAATACAATTGTAAATAAAGACGGATATCTTGTAGGGCACATCACTGACGGTATCGGTTATGTCCAGTCCTTAAAAGACAATGGCATCGATCCTACAGGCAAAAAAGTAACCATCGTCGGATCAGGCGGAGCTGCTACAGCTGTTGAGATCCAGGCTGCATTAGATGGTGTTGCTGAAATGTCTATCTTTGCAAGAGATGATAAATTCAAAGCAAATGCTCTGGAAACAGTTAAAAAAATCAACGAAAACACCAACTGTAAAGCAACGTTCTATCCTCTGGAGGATCTGGAGAAGTTAAAAGAAGAAATGCATTCTTCTTACCTGTTCACAAATGCTACAGGTGTTGGTATGAAACCGCTGGAAGGAATTACCTATATTCCGGACCCGTCATTCTTCCGCCCGGACTTAATCGTTACAGATGTTGTCTATGCACCACATGAAACAGCTATGCTTAAAATGGCAAGACATGCCGGATGTAAAACCATGAACGGTCAGGGCATGATGCTTTTCCAGGCTATCGCTGCAATCGAACTGATTCTCGGACAGCGCGTAGACAGTGAATATATGAAAGAAAAGCTTGGCATTTCATACGTATACGAAGATTAAGGAGAACACTCTATGAATACTGTAAAAGTCAGAAATTTAGAGCTGGGCAATGGTATCCCTGCTATTTGTATTCCGAATGTCGGAAAGACAAAAGAAGAGATTCTTTCTCTTACTAAGAATTACTTTTCTATGCATATGGACCTGATGGAGTGGCGCATGGACTGGTTTGAAGACGTTGAAGATATTGATAAAGTAACTGCACTTGTAAAAGAGCTCCGTGACGTTATGGGAGATACTCCACTTCTTTGTACTTTCCGTACCGAAAAAGAAGGCGGTGTACATCCTATGTCCGTAGAAAAGTATGCAGAACTTAATAAGGCTGTTGCTGCAACCGGGAATGCGGATATCATTGATGTTGAGATTTTTACCGGAGATGCGGTTGTTCGTGAAATGATCGATGCTATTCACGCATCCGGAGCAAAGGTAATTGCTTCTAATCACGATTTTGACAAAACACCTGCAAAATCCGACTTGGTCTACCGTCTTCGTAAAATGCAGGACATGGGCGCAGATATTCCAAAGATGGCTGTTATGCCGCAGAGTAAAAAAGACGTCCTGACACTTCTTGCAGCTACAGAAGAAATGGCAACTGATTATGCTGACAGACCGATCATTACGATGTCAATGGCCGGACTTGGAAGTATCAGCCGTATTGCGTGTGAAGCTTTTGGTTCCTGTCTTACATTTGGTTCCGGCTCACAGGCTTCTGCCCCTGGACAGATCGAATCCGAAAAACTGTATCAGGCATTGCAGATTGTACACGACGCATTATAATCCATATAATACAGCATATGAATATACCACTGGCCTCTTTCTGGGAATACATAGAACGGCCAGTGGTATATTCTTTATTTTTATGCAAGAGAGAGGGCCCATGGATATTCCCACAGGCCCTCATTTTATGTTCATAATATATGTGCTTCTCTGTTTTATTATTTTGCCATATTCATGACACTTTTTCCAAATCAGACTTTGTTTTATCCCTACTTTTTCATAGCAAGAAGTCTCTGCGCCTCTTCGTCTCTCTTTGCTTCCACCTGATCTAACTCCTCTGTTGTAAGCACTCCCAGTTTTTTCTTCTGGAAATCCATATTAGAAAGTAGCAGGTTCATTGCAAAGCCGACAACCAGTGCCCAGCCAGATCCTTTGAATGCCAGTACTGCAGCCATAACACCTGCAATACTCTTATCCGTATTAGACTGACAATATTCCATACCAATTCGGGCACATACATATGCCTGGAATAACAGCGTGATCGCAGATCCGACTCCCATGATCGGTTTCATGAAAGATACGATTGGAACCAGGATAACACTGATAAATGTTGCCATACGGAAAGAACTCATTCCACCAATCAGTGACTTCATGGCTTTCTTACCTTCTTTGTAACGCATAGCTACAGATACTGTCATACCAACCCATAGCGGTCCTGCCAGCGGCGGGAACGGTGCAAAAATTGCAAGGATCAGGTTTCTAAGTCCACTGATCAGATTTGATCTGCTTGAGTTAAAGTCGATGTATTCATCACTTCTGCTCTCCTGTGCTTCTTCTACCAGTGTCTTCGATGTAACAAAATCTCCAAACGCAAGTACATAACAGATCAATGCAAGTGGAAGTGCACTGACGAACATAGAAAGCGGAGGGAATCCAACCGCAAAGATACTTACTGTATGGAATATATTGCTGAAATCAGGAATTCTGATGACTGTTCCAAGTTCTAATACTGGTTTTGCCAATTCTCCAATGGCAACTCCTGCCACCATCGCAATCAGATACGGGAATAAGTTACCGTATTTTGCCATAATGTCCAGTATTTTATATTTGCTTCTGTTCTTTTCGCAGAATGGCGAAAAGCTTAAGAATGCAAGTAACAATGTTCCGGCAAGTGTTGCTACCGGTGCTGTCATAAGCTGACTGCCATCTGACAGCTGTCCCTGTAATACCGTAATCGGTGCAGCGATCAGGATACCACCTTTGATGGAGTTCGGGACTCCATTTACAAATTTGTCTGCCAGTTTCGTAATTCCCATAAATATAAATACAAATGCGACCAGAAGCTGCAATGCTATCATTGCCTGAATTCTTTCCGGTCCTTTTTCAAACCCATTTAAATACGCCAGGGTAAATGGCAATGTCGGAGTAATCCATCCCGGAACAACCGGATCTCCAAGCCATCCGTGAAGCATGTACATGAATACTTCAATAATTACACAGCTCCATGCAAGTTCATAAGGAAGTCCAAGGTTATCTGTCAGATACGGAATGGAACTTAAAGCTGTCGCACCAAGAATCAGACCCTGAAAGAACTCTACATACTCTACGCGATAGTGTATTCCCGGAATTCTCCATTGAAAGGGTCCCAGAGGAATATACGGAAGTTCATTCTCTCTTTTTGCTTTTTTCGGACTCATATTTTAGCGTCCTCCTTCATCTTTTACTTTTTAGATTTTACAGACATATCTTTTCATGACACAACATGGCATATTCCATAGATAAAATCTATGGAATATGCATTTTTCCTCTAATTCTCTCGATGTTTTCTATGAATGTCTTTTTTTTAACAATCCTTTGTTAAAAGAAAGGGACTGCTGTCTTTCGATGCCTTTCATCTTAAGGACTAACAGCCCCTTTCTTTCAATCATTTAATTATAATGCACTCTTTCCGAAAATCTTTTTGTGCTGTGCTACTAAGTAGAGGGAACTTAAAATAGCAAGGATTGCAAATACCAATAACATGATCATCAGGCTATATACTGCATTAGCCTCACCTGATGCTTTTGTAAGCTGAGCAGCTACAACTGGGATCAGGTAGCTTGCTGCGCCCATGAATGTGTAATAAATACCTGTGTTTCTTCCTTTTGGTCCCGGGTTAAATAACTGAACCACTGCAAGACCTGTCTGAAGAGCACCACCTGCTGCGAAGAATCCTAACATAGCAATTGCTACATAGATGATTGCTACCTGATGGATAAACAGTACACCTGCAAGTGCAACTGCTGTACAGATAGAATCAATCAGGACAACCTTCAGCGGGCTCCATTTTAACTTAGCCATCATGAATGCCCAGAAAAGTACAGCACAGATAGAACCGATTGTATAGATAGAAGTCATACCTGCTGCCTGCATCTCAGAAAGTCCACATACAGATAATCCGAATGCTTTCGTATACTGCTGAGCTCCATACATGATTGCCATGCAAAGGAATGCATAAAACATTACCAGAAATACTACGAATTTACTTGGTTTTGTAAGCATTGCTGCTTTTGCTGCATCAATCTCTGCCTGTACGGCATCTTTGGATTTTCCATCATTTCCAGAAGCTGCCTTCTTCTGATCATCATATACGAATGGTGCAATAATTGCAAGTACCAGACAGATAATTGACATAACAACTGGAATCATAACGTTCAGTTTCCAGTTTCCGCTGTTTGCATTATGTACAACCAGAAGCGGATATACCATACCAGACAGTGAAACGAAGAACTTAATTCCTACCAGTGCTGATCCAGGTGCTGCCGGATATGCTTCCTGTACTGCAGGATATCCTGATGCATCCCAGAAACCTGATGTTGCAACTCCTGATGCGAATCCACATACTGATGCAACTAATGCACTCTTTGTAAGTAAGAATCCAAGGAAGCAGACGATGTATAATGCTGCTCCACCGATCATTAATTTTTTACGTCCCACACGGTCAGAGATCTCTCCACCGATCCATACACTGACAAATTTACCAAATCCAGTCCATGCTACCGCTGTACTTACTGCTGCAAGACCAGCTGCATATGCTGCTGACTGTGGATCTGACATATTAAATCCCCACTGTTTTGCGAAATTTACGTTATTCTGGCTTAAAATAATAGCCTGAATACCATGTGTCAGATAGCAAAAGTATACGCAAATGATAGACCATAAATATTTCTTTGCTTTCATTCCCTCATTCTCCTTTTATCAAGTTGTTTTATTTTGCCTGAGCTTTCTGAAATTCCTGATACTCAGCAAGCGGCATTTCTTTTCCAACGAACAGTCCATAATTTACTGCTCCCTGCTGCTGAAGCATTCCGACACCACCGATTGCTTTGCATCCAGCTTCTTCTGCTTCCAGGATCATCTTTGTCTTCTCTGGGCTGTATACAGTATCTGCAACTACCAGATCTTTACGGAATAATGATTTGTCAACCAGTGTTACATCCTGATGTGGCTTCATTCCCATGATTGTAGCATTTACAAGGATATCGCAGGCTTTTACTGCTTCTTCCAGTTTTGCTTTATCATCAAGATCATCTACTGTAACAACACAATCCGGGCACTTCTCAGCTAATTTAGCCTTTGTTCCTTCTGCTCTTTCAAAGAATTTGTCTTTGATATTGAAGATATTTACTTCTTTTGCTCCGTCCAATGCTAACTGAACCTGAATTGCTGTAGCTGCTCCACCTGCTCCAAGAACAACAACTTTCTTGTCTTTTACAGGTACTCCGTTGAGCTCCAGATTCTTAACAAATCCAACACCATCTGTAATATGTCCTGTGATCACTCCGTCATCGTTAACGAATACATTACAAGCTCCGATAATCTCAGCTGCCGGTGAAAGTTTGTCTACCAGTTCTGCTGCGATATTCTTACATGGCATAGTAAAGTTACCACCACGCATTTTGAATAAACGGATTGCTTCAAATGCTTTTGGCATCTCTTCTTCTGTTACATCGAATGCCATATATGCATAATCAAGTCCGTCATGCTGGAAACTGAAGTTGTACATTGCCGGAGATCCTGAATGTCCAACTGGTGTTCCAAATAATCCCATTAAGCCTGTATGTCCGGAAATTCTTTTTTCCATGATCTTAACCCTCCTGGTTTTCTTTTATTTACAGAGAAACCTTTATCTGGTCCTCTTGTATTCCTCTTTACATATAACAGCCCGTGGTATGCGGGCTGTTACATACACATTTTATAATTCTTATTAAAGTTTTAATGCAACATCGTAAGCTTCTTTTGTAGCATCCAGTGCACGACGTGCTCTTACCGCATCACCTACTACATGAACTTCTGGAACGATGTCCTTTAATTCATCTGCGAAGTCATATACAACATTCTGACCATCGCGGTGTGTATAGCGGGAACTGAATCCCATAGAAAGAACAACTGTATCGAATCCTCTTGCTTCGTAAATTGTTTCATCAGACTTATCAGCTGCATTCTTGTAGCTTACTCCGTCCGAGAAGATCTCAGATACAGCAGCACTTGTAATCTGCTCGATTCCGTATTTTTCAAATGCTTCCATAAGGAAGATACGGTGCTCGTGGATTACATCTGGTCCGATTGCATCTCTCATCTCGATAACAGATACTTCATGTCCCTGTTCAGCGAGGAAGTCTGCTGTCTCGGCACCTACCATACCACCACCAACAACTAAGACTTTGTGTCCTACCGGACGTGTTCCTTCCAGGCAGTCAACACCATATACGATGTCAGGATTATGAATACCTTTGATAAATGGAAGGACTAATGTCTCTGATCCTGTTGCAAGGATAACTGCATCCGGTGTATCTTCTTTTAACATCTGAGCTGTTACTTTTGTGTTCATTTTGATATTCACGCCAGCTTTTTCGCATTTAACGATGTAGCTTCTGATCATACCTGTGATGTCACCTTTTCCTGGTGGGTAAGCAGCCAGTCTCATGTTACCACCGAGTTTGTCTGTTGCTTCAAATAATGTTACATCATGTCCACGTCTCTTAGCTGTGAATGCAGCACACATACCTGCTACACCACCACCGATAACGTATACTTTCTTTGCCTTTTCGGCTTTTGGAAGTCCCTCAACCTCACGTCCAAGTACCGGGTTTACCAGACAGCAAAGTGGTTTACCAGCATACATGTTGGCAACACATCCCTGCAGACATGCGATACAAGGTGTCATATCTTCCAGTCTCTCTTCCTGCGCTTTTTCCGGAGTATGAGGATCAGCCAGTGACTGACGTCCAAATGCTACCAGATCCGCTTTTCCAAGTTTCACCATCTGTTCTGCGAACTGTGGCTCTGTGTAACGTCCGACTGTGATTACCGGAACAGATACACAATTTTTGATATTTGCTACAAGCTCTGCTGAGAATCCGCCATGAATTCCTGTCGGAGCCCACATATACTCGTCCTTCAGATGTACTGCACGTGATACGTGAAGTCCGTCGATTCCGCAGTCTTCAAGATAAGAAGCAATTGCACACATATCGTGGTTGTCCAGACCGCCAAACATATCTTCTGTACTGTTGATACGTGCAAGAACTGCAATTTTACCTTCTGTTCTCTTCTTTACTTCTTCAATGATCAGACGGGAAAATCTCATTCTGTTTTCGAAGCTTCCGCCAAACTCATCTACACGTTTGTTCGTTCTTGGTGACATGAAAGAATTCACAAGATAACCATGTGCCATGTGAATTTCTACTGCATCAGCCCCGCCCTTCATTGCGCGGACTGCTGCATCTCCATATCCCTTAATGAGCTCATATACCTGCTCTGTAGGAACTGCTTCCGGAATATCTCTTCCATCAGCTGATGCAATTGAAGTAGCTGCCTGGATTGGTGTTCCTGCATTTTTTGCATTTCCTTCCGGTCCTGCATTCTGAAGCTGGATAGAAATCTTAGCACCTTCTGCATGACAGGCATCGGTAATCTTTTTCAGACTCTCGATGCTGTTGTCATCATACAGACAAGGTTTTCTTGGACCACCCTTTGCACCTTTGTGAACTACTGTTGCTTCGATTGTGATCAGTCCGAACTGACCTTTTGCACGTTCGCTGTAATATGCAACTGACTCGTCGCTCCATGTTCCATCTGTGTTTGCAAAGTTATTACCCATTGGTGGTACTACGAAACGGTTCTTTACTGTCATTGGTCCGATCTGAATCGGAGAAAACATATGTTTGAACTTCATTATTTTTTTACCTCTCTCTTTTAAACAAATGTGTTTTCTTATCTTGTCTGAAATGAATCAGTGATTAAAATTAGTCAACCATTTCTGGCCAGGCTTCTTTTAATACTTTCTCTGTATTTTCATATGTATAAGCTGCTGCTTCGTTGATTCCTCTTCCAAGGATTTCATCAGAAATTACTTCTACACCGATTACCTTTGGATCAATTCCAGCGTCTTTGATCATTTTAACGAATCCAGCTGTATCTTTTGCTCCTGTTCCAGGTGCAAGACGATCATGCATTGACTCATCTCTTAAGATTGAATCTGCATATGGTCTCTCATAAGCATCATTGATCTGGATAGAAATAACTTTCTTAGCGATTTCTGGTGTAAGGATGTCGTATGGCTGATTAGCTCTTACCCAGTGCCATGTATCAAGGATAAGCATTGCATTTTCACATCCAGAAGCTTTTACAACTTCCCAGCCTTTCTGAAGGTTTGGAATACCACTGTACGGCATTGGTTCAACACCGATGATGTATTTTCCAGCTCTCTGGCAAAGTTCTTTTAATTTCTGAGCTGTATACTCAACTGAATAGTTTTCCATCAGTCCACAGTTGATGTGACCAACTCCAAAGAGTTCACACATATGGAAGCACATCTGCTCTTTGTATTTCTGCTCGTATGAACGATGCTCTTCACACCACTGAACGATGTACTCAACTTCTGTTACTTTCATGTCATGTTTGTCAAGAATTGCAAGAATGTCTTCATCATGAAGTCCTTCATTCAATGCATCAACATAAGTCTCTGCACGAAGACCGATTCCTTCGTATCCTGCTTCTTTTGCAGCGATAACACGATCTTCAAATTTGCACTGATCTCCAAGTGTCCATGAGCTTACTGTGATTGGATTCTTTTTTGACATAATTCTACCTCCATTGTTAAAATTGAACATTTTCCCTTTTTTCTTGTTGTTCAATCTAGTAATATTTGCTATGGTTTGATTATATATCCTTGTTAAATAAAAAACAAATTAATAGTTTTGTCAAAATTCATAGATTTTATTCATAGGTTGTTTTTGTGCTCAGTTCATGCTAAGATAATGCATATATCATAACAATAACGAAAGAAAGGGGGCCGGCTTTATGAATCTGTATCATCTAAGATATTTTGCCACACTGGCCCATCTGGAGCATTACACAAAAGCCGCAGAGATTCTAGCCATCACTCAGCCAAGTCTGAGTCATGCAATTGCATCACTCGAAAAAGAACTGGGGGTTAAGCTTTTTGAAAAAGAAGGGCGGAACGTAGCCCTTACAAAATGCGGGCAGGCATTTCTTATAGATGTCGAACAGGCTCTGGATATGATTGATTCCAGTGTTAACAAACTACAGATGACAGGTCGTGGGGAAGGTCGCATTGATATCGTCGAACTAAGAGCCGTCAGCAGCTCTATTGTTCCGAATTTTGTAAAAGGCTTTCTGGATTCTACGCCAGACAAAAAAATTGATTTTTATTTTCATAGTTCCACAGGGCTTACTTCTGATATGATCCAGGGATTAAAAGACAGAAAATATGACATTGCTTTCTGCTCTATGATGGACAATGAGCCTCTGATCGATTTTGTTCCTGTTGCAAAACAGGAGCTGGTACTGATCGTCCCAAAAGGACATCCTCTGGAAGGACGCAGTTCGATAGACTTGAAGGATACACTTGCTTATCCACACATTGCCTTTTCAAAGCGTAGTGGACTCCGACACGTCATTGACAAATTATTTAAAAAATGTGGGGGATACCCTCAGATTGCCTACTCCATGGAGGAGGATCAGGGGGTTGCCGGACTGGTTGGTGCCGGTTTCGGTATTGCTGTAGTTCCAAAAATGCCGGTTCTTTCCTATATGCCGGTTTCTATCATCGAGATTGAAAAACCGTCCTGGGAAAGACTGTTTTACATGGCAACACTTAAGAATGTTTACCAGGCTCCGGCTATTATGGATTTCAAGAAATATGTTATGGATCACGCAAACCTGTAGGCATCTGTATTCACGGAAGATTTTACAAAAAACTTTTATCGGATATCAGGTATGCTTTAACTGAGACAAAACGATAAAAAAATAACAGAGTTGAAATTAAATTCAACTCTGTTATTTTTATTGTTTTCTTTTTATCTTTCATCCCTTGTATTAGAGGGTGGCTAAAAACGCTCTGGGAATTTGGCAAAAATTCTATATTTAATTCTTCTGCCACGGAAGTGCTGTATGTTCTGCTTTTCCACCTCTGAGCATCAGTTCATTTACCGCATCTTTTGGATTTTTATTCTCGAACAGGACTTTATTCACTTCTTCTATGATTGGCAGAGACACGCCGTATTTCAGTCCAAGCTTTGCCGCCGCTTTTGCCGAATATACACCTTCTACGACCATCTGTACTTCATCCATGGCTTCCTGCATAGTCTTGCCCTGTCCCATCAGATAGCCAGCCTTACGGTTACGGCTGTGTACACTTGCACACGTAACGATCAGGTCGCCAATACCTGCGAGCCCGCCAAATGTTTCAGCTGCCCCGCCCATTTTTACACCCAGGCGTGATATTTCTGCAATCCCCCGTGTGATAAGCGCGGCTTTCGTGTTATCTCCGTATCCCATACCATCTGCGATACCTGCTGCCAGTGCTATGACATTCTTAAGCGAACCACCCAGCTCTATTCCCAGTATATCCGGACTAATATAGACTCTGAATACTTCATTCATGAATAATTCCTGCAGATATCTCGCTGTCTCTTCTGTTCTTGCTCCTATACAGACTGTTGTCGGGAGTCCTCTTCCTACCTCTTCGGCATGGCTAGGTCCGGAAAGAACTGCTACATCTGCCTGTGGGATTTCTTCTTCAATCTGCTGTGACAACGTCATAAGAGTATCTTCTTCGATTCCCTTTGCTACATCTACAAACTTCTGATCCTTTATTGCATAAGGACTGATCATTCTCGCAGTACTTCTTACATGGATAGACGGAACCGCCAGTACCACAACATCTTTTCCCTGCACTGCGCCCTTAATATCTGCGGTGAATCCGATCTCTTCCGGAATCTTTACTCCCGGAAGTTTCGTAACGTGTTCTCTTTTTTCACTCAGTTCCCGTACTTCTTCTTCCTGATATGACCAGACAGTCACCTCATGTCCATTTTTATTTAAAAGCAGTGCCAAGGCTGTTCCCCAGCTTCCGGCTCCGATCACACTAACTTTTGCCATAAGACCTATCCTTTCTGTATCTATACTTTTTCTGACTGTTCTTTGTTCTTTCCTCCGACACTGATCTTATTCTCAGTACCACTTAACAGTCTTTTAATATTTGCTCTGTGTCTCCAGAATGCAAGTATCATTAAGAATGCTGCTACTCCATACATCTCATGCAGATATGCTGCATTTTCCACATGGAATCCACCCATCTGTCCATATACGATCACACTGATCAGATAGATTGTAACAACTGCCATCGATCCAAGCGATACAAATCTTGTTGCTGCAACAATCGCGATAAATGCTGCAAGACAGATCAATACAATCCATATATTAGTTGTACTGATGATCAGACCTGCCGTTGCAGCGATTCCCTTTCCACCCTTAAATTTCAGATAAAACGGATAATTATGTCCAAGAACTGCGCCCATTCCTGCATACATGGAAAGCAGCGGCATCATATCTGTATGTGTCTTTCCATAGATCAGATGTACAACAACAACCGCTGCAACACATTTGAAGCAGTCTCCAAGTAATGTAATTGCTCCGGCTTTCCATCCCATGGTACGAAGTGCATTCGTCGTTCCTGCATTTCCACTGCCTTTTTTTCTCAAGTCAACGCCATTCTTTTTCCCGTATATATATCCCGTCTGAATCAGACCAAATACATATCCGACAAGTACACATATCAAACGTTCCATGATTACTGATCCTTGTCCTTTCTTTCCCTGATGAAGAATTTCAAAGCAGTACCACGGAATCCAAAAGCTTCACGAATCTTGTTTTCCAGATATCTGGTATAAGAAAAGTGCATCAGTTCTTTATCATTTACAAAGATTACAAATGATGGCGGTTTAACCGCTACCTGTGTGATATAATACAGTTTCAGTCTCTTTCCTTTGTCTGAAGGTGGCTGCTGCATTGCAACGGCCTCTGTCATGATCTCATTCAGTACACCTGTGGCTACACGAAGTGTCTGGTTTTCGATTACCATATCGATCATATCGTAAAGTTTATTCAGGCGCTGTCCTGTCTCTGCAGATACATACATGATTTCCGCATATGGCATAAACGAAAGGACACGGCGGACGTTATTTTCATACTCCCGCATTGTTTTATCATTTTTCTCGATCGCATCCCATTTGTTCACTACGATGATGATGCCTTTTCCTCTTTCATGTGCAATACCCGCAATCTTGGCATCCTGTTCTGTAACACCCTCTGTCGCATCAATTACGACCAGCACAACATCTGCACGTTCCACTGCGGTAACAGTACGGATGATACTGTATCTTTCCAGTTCTTCTTTGATCTTACTTTTTCTTCTAAGACCGGCTGTATCAATAAATACGTAGTCTTTTCCGTTATATTTTACATTTGTATCGATTGCATCTCTTGTTGTTCCTGCAATGTCAGATACGATAACTCTCTGCTTTCCTACCAGCTTATTGATAATCGATGATTTTCCAACATTTGGCTTTCCAACGATTGCTACTCTTGGACGTTCATCTTCTTTTTCCTCTGCTTCATGTTCAGGAAAATGTGCGATCACAGCATCTAACAGATCACCAATACCAAGTCTTGAAGCCGCAGATACCGGTATCGGATCTCCGATTCCAAGATTGTAAAATTCATATACATCCGGCATAAACTTATTAAAACTGTCAACCTTGTTAACAGCAAGCACTACCGGCTTACCTGACCGGCGGAGCATGTCTGCCACTTTGGAATCTGCATCTACAAGTCCCTGTCTTACATCTGTGATAAATATGATTACATCAGCTGTATCAATCGCGATCTGCGCCTGTTCTCTCATCTGAGACAGAATAATATCCTTACTCTCCGGCTCGATACCACCTGTATCAATCATTGTAAATTCTTTATCCAGCCATGTAACATCAGCATAGATACGGTCTCTTGTTACTCCAGGCGTATCTTTGACGATAGAAATCATCTCTCCCGCCAGTACATTAAAAAGGGTAGACTTTCCAACATTTGGTCTTCCCACAATAGCAACTACTGGTTTACTCATCTTCATTCTCCTCTATATTTTATCTTGTATTTGTCATTTAACGTTACTATTATACGTTACTCCCCATATATTGTGCAAGCACTATTATGGTTACTGCGCACACTAATGAACAGTATCTTATTATACATCACTTTTGGCAATTCGTCCAATCAACAGTTGACCTTTTCATAGGAAAAGTGATATAAATAATTAGGAGTAACTTATTACAAAAAATATACAGGAGTTTTCATCATGCCAAACATTAAATTAATGGAAAGCGGTCTTCCTGTAGCACCATTAAAAATCGGTGCACTGGAATCATGCCGCGAACTCGGTGAGAAAGTGAACGATTATATTGTTCAGTTCAGAAAAAGTGCAATGAACGAAGCAATGGATTCGCCATTGTATTACAATTACATGCGTGACAATTATCTGATTGATTGTCCTTGTCCTCGTTTTGGAAGCGGAGAAGCAAAAGGTCTTTTGACAGAATCAATCAGAGGTGCGGATCTTTTCCTCATGGTTGATGTATGTAATCACAGCCTTACTTATTCTGTTAACGGGCATCTTAATCACATGTCACCAGACGATCATTTTCAGGATTTGAAACGTATTATTGCTGCCGCAAATGGAAAGGCACGCCGTGTAAACGTAGTTATGCCATTCTTATACGAAAGCCGTCAGCACAAACGTACCAAACGTGAATCCCTGGACAGCGCCCTTGCCTTACAGGAATTAATCGATATGGGAGTTTCAAATATCTTTACATTTGATGCACATGATCCACGTGTTCAGAATTCAATTCCACTGCACGGATTTGACAGTTTCAATCCTCCATATCAGTTTATGAAGGCTTTGTTAAAAGCAGAACCTGATCTTAAAGTTGACAAAGAGCATCTGATGATCATCAGCCCTGATGAGGGTGCTATGCAGCGTGCCGTATACTTCTCTAACGTTATGGGAGTTAATATGGGTATGTTCTACAAACGCCGTGATTATTCAACGGTTGTAAATGGGAAAAACCCTATTGTAGCACACGAATTCTTAGGAGAGCATCTCGATGGAAAAGATGCAATCATCATCGATGATATGATTTCATCAGGTGAAAGTATGCTGGATGTTGCAAAACAGATCAAAGACCGCGGTGCTAACCGTGTATTTGTATGTACGACATTTGGTCTTTTTACAGATGGATTCGAAAAATTTGATGAATATTATGAAAAAGGCTATATTGACCGTGTCATCACAACTAACCTTACTTACCTTCCTGCAGCAGCAAAGGAAAAACCATACTTCCTGATTGCTGATATGAGTAAATTTATCGCACTGATCATCGATTCCATGAACCATGATATCAGTATCGGTAAGGTTATGGATCCTACAGAAAAGATTCACCGCCTGCTCGAAAAACATCGTAATTCTTTATAATCCATAAGCCACTATGTAAAAGCTGCCATCACCGGCAGCTTTTTTGTATACCGTAGTATGCAAGAGAAATTGCCAGTGGCATCTTCTTCCCAAACGTATGGCGATATAAAAAGCTTCTTCTATCGTCGGCAAATCTGCCATGCAATAAAAGAAGCTTTTCTTGTATATTATTTCTATTTCCTGATATATTATTATTTTACAATTGTACTGTAAGCTTTTCCATTTTCAAGCGTCACACCTTTGGCCTGTGCCATCTCAGAAACCGTTACCAGCTGGTATCCGGCTTCTTCAAGTTTTGGAATCAGCGTAAGTGCCGCATCAACAGTCTCTGTATGAATATCATGCATCAGGATAATATCTCCATCCTTTACCTTCGTCATGACATTATTAATCGTTGACTGTGCATTACGTGTCTTCCAGTCCAGCGTATCGATACTCCAGAGAATCATCGGCATACCGACATTTGCCTTTACGGTATCATTGATTGCACCATATGGCGGTCTCATAACTGTCGCAGTTTTACCACACACATTTTTAATTGCCTGGTTCGTATTACCAACTTCGCCTGCAATTCCTGTTGCATCCAGTGTGCTCAGCTGTTTGTGGTCGTACGAATGATTACCCAGTTCATTTCCGTCTTCCTGCATCTGTTTTACCACATCTGCATACTTCTCTACATTCTTTCCTAACATGAAGAACGTTGCATGTGCATTGTACTTCTTCAACTGATCAAGAACTTCTTTTGTTCTGGCGCCAGGTCCATCATCAAATGTAAGTGCAACCATCGGTTTCTTTGGATCAATCGCTGCTTTTTCCTTGGAAATCAGTTCTCCCGAAT
The DNA here is from genome assembly GCF_934294775.1 of uncultured Dorea sp. Taxonomy (GTDB): domain Bacteria; phylum Bacillota; class Clostridia; order Lachnospirales; family Lachnospiraceae; genus Dorea_A. The sequence goes on along the minus strand of NZ_CAKRAH010000008.1, from coordinate 22,351 downwards.
CACTGAACTTGCATTTTTCCAGTCCAATCGTCACTTCTCCTGTTGCAGCAATACCTTCCGCATCAAAGTAATACTGTTTATCGTCCAGTGTCTGCCAGCCGGTTAAAGCTTTTCCATCTTCACCAACATATGCTTTTCCATTGTCTTTTTCTACCCATGCCGACTTCTGCATTGCCCCCTCGGTATCAAAACAGTACATTGCATTCTGAATTGTCTGCCAGCCAGTAACTTTTTCACCGTTCTCATCCAGATAATATGTATTTCCCATAGAATCCACAAAATCAGATGTAACATAAGTTCCATCATATTTTTTGAATTTGTTATTCTCCCATGCTCCGGTAGGGTTCTTCACATTACAAGTTCCGTTCTTAATGCTGATCTCTACTTTTTTCTTCCATTCATTTGACAATTTCTTCTGGATTGCTGCATCTAGTTTTGCTGTAATCACGTAAGTTCCTTCCGTGTTCGCATCCGCACTGCTCGAAAATGTAATTCCTTTGCCGTTTTGCAGTTCTTTTGCCAGCTGTGCTGCTGTGTAATCTTTTTCAAGCCTGATATGATCTTTATCAGTAATCTTAACATCTGCAGAATATGCCGGCAACTGTTCTCCCTGGGTAATCTCTATATCCGCCATCTGGATCGTTATTTTTGCCGGTTTGCGAAGCAATACTCTTATTGTTGGAATTGCAATCGCTACCAAGCAGATGGCAAAAAGAGTAAGACACACACGTATGTTTCTTACTCTTCTCCGATGTCTTTTTTTGCGTCTTCGAATTTCTGACCATTCATCCATTATTATATCCCCCTGATTCTTATCAGCTAATATATTAAGGATACTCTAATTCGACACATTTCGCAATTAAGGCTTTCTTACAAAATTATTAATTTTAATTAACATATAACACGTACACGTAACACTTCTCCGATGCCCTTCAATTCTTCTACTACATTTTCTGTAACATCTGAATCAATATCAATCATTGTATACGCATACTTTCCTTTACTTTTATTGGTAAGGTCTGCGATATTCATGTTATCTTTTGCAAGAATTGCAGAAATCTGACCAATCATATTCGGCACATTATGATGCAATACCAGGATACGTGTCTTATCTCCTCTAAGTCCCATATCGCAATCCGGATAATTTACAGAATGTTTGATATTACCATTTTCCAGATAATCCATAACCTCTTTTACTGCCATCTTTGCACAGTTATCTTCAGACTCTTCTGTAGAAGCTCCGAGATGAGGGATTACGATAGCTCCCTTCACGCCCGCAATCTCTGGTGTCGGGAAATCTGTTACATAATGTTTTACCTTACCTGATACCAGAGCATCTACCATCGCTTCGGAATCTACCAGCACATCTCTTGCAAAGTTCAGGACGATCACGCCTTCTTTCATCAGTCCAAGAGCATCTTTTCCTATCATTCCCCTTGTACTGTCAAGTGCCGGCACATGCACAGTAATATAATCACAGTTTTCATAAATTTCATCTACATTTGTTGTGTGATGAATGCTTCTTGAAAGTCTCCATGCAGAGTCAACAGATACATACGGATCATATCCGTATACATCCATACCAAGATGTGTTGCTGCATTTGCAACCAGAACTCCAATCGCACCAAGACCGATTACACCAAGTTTCTTTCCCTGCAGCTCCTGTCCTGCAAATGCTTTCTTTGCTTTTTCTGCATCTTTTGCAATGTTCCCGTCTTCTTCATTTTCCTGTACCCAGTTAATTCCACCAATGATGTCTCTGGATGCAAGAAGCATTCCTGCGATTACAAGCTCTTTTACACCGTTTGCATTGGCTCCAGGTGTGTTAAATACAACAATTCCCTGCTCTGCACATTTTTCCAGCGGAATATTATTTACTCCGGCACCGGCTCTTGCGATTGCTTTTAATTCCGGTGCAAATTCCATCTCGTGCATAGCTGCACTTCTTACCAGAATTGCATCTGCTGCTTCCGGTGTGCTGACCGGTGCATACTCCTGTGTAAATTCGTCCAGTCCTACCTGGGAAATTGGGTTCAGATTATGATACTTATACATGATTACAGATTCTCCTTTTCAAATTTCTTCATGAATTCTACAAGCTTTTCTACGCCCTCGACCGGCATAGCATTGTAAATACTTGCACGCATTCCACCTACGCTTCTGTGTCCCTTCAGATTCTCAAATCCGGCTTCTTTTGCTTCTTTTACAAATTTCGCATCCAGATCTTTATCTCCTGTTACAAACGGAACATTCATAAGCGAACGGTCTTTTGGTACAACCGTACCTTTGAAAAGTTTACTTTCATCCAGATAATCATACAGGATTTTTGCCTTTTTCTCATTGCGTTCTTTGATTGCTTCCAGGCCGCCCTGTTTTTTCAGCCATTTGAATACTTTTCCACAGATATAGATGCCATATGCCGGTGGTGTATTATATAAAGACTTTGCATCTGCATGTGTCTTATACTTCAGCATAGTCGGTGTTCCTTCTAATACATCATCTGTGATCAGGTCTTCTCTGATGATGGCAATCACTACACCTGCAGGACCAACATTTTTCTGAACTCCTCCGTAGATCACACCATACTTTGTGACATCAACCGGCTCAGAAAGGAAGCAGGAAGATACATCTGCCACCAGTGTTTTTCCTTTGGTATTTGGAAGTTCTTTGAATTTTGTACCATAAATCGTATTATTTTCACAGATATATACATAATCTGCATTTTCAGAAACCGGAAGGTCTGAGCAGTCCGGAATATAAGAAAATGTCTTATCTTCGGAAGATGCAATCACATGGACCTCTCCGTATTTTTCCGCTTCTTTTGCTGCCTTTTTCGCCCACTGCCCGGTAACGATATAGTCAGCCACTTTATTTTTCATAAGATTCATAGGAATCATGGCAAATTGCTGAGACGCACCACCCTGTAAAAATAATACTTTATAATTATCCGGAATATGCATCAGTTCACGGATATCTGCTTCTGCCGTCTCAATAATCTCCTGGAACACCGATGAGCGGTGACTCATTTCCATTACCGACATTCCACAGCCATTATAGTCTAACATCTCTGCTGCTGCTTCTTTTAATACTTCTTCCGGCAATACGGCCGGGCCTGCTGAAAAATTGTACACTCTGCTCATTGTAGTTCCTCCATTTTCCTTTAACTTTTTTTGCTATTCTTATTCTGCTTTCTTTGCTTCCAGGTCTTTTTCATCAAAAGCCTCGTTAATCGGCGCTCCAGGTGCAACCATCGGCCATACTTTATCGTCACTGTCAATCTGACAGTCGATCACAACCGGATGTCCACTCTTTAACGCATCCGCAAATGCTTTTTTGAACTCTTCCTGGGTTGCCACACGTATTCCTTCTGCTCCCATAGCCTCTGCAAGTTTTACAAAGTCTACTGCATCATTTAATACGGTAGCCGAGTAACGCTGTCCGTAGAACAGGTTCTGCCACTGGCGGACCATACCAAGTACATGGTTATTGATTACTACCTGGATCACCGGAATATTATGGCGTGTTGCAGTAGCAATCTCATTCATATTCATACGGAAACATCCGTCACCTGCAATATTAACTACAGTCTTTTCCGGTCTGCCAACCTTCGCTCCAAGAGAAGCTCCAAGACCATAACCCATAGTTCCAAGACCTCCTGATGTAAGGAGTGTTCTTGGCTCTGTATATTTATAATACTGTGCTGCCCACATCTGATGCTGACCTACTTCGGTAGAGATAATCGCTTCACCATTGGTCTGGCGGTAGATTTCTTCTACTACAAACGGACCACTCAGTACATCCGGATGATATGTCATCGGATATTTTTCTTTGTAAGACATGATCTGTTCTACCCATGCCTTATGATCCTGCTGCTCCAGACGTTCATTCATCTTTTCAAGAACAACCTTCAGATCACCTACTACACCTTCTGTGATCAGGATGTTTTTATTCATCTCTGCAGCATCTACATCAAACTGTAAGATTTTCGCATTTTTTGCAAATTTTTTCGCATTACCTGTAACACGGTCGCTGAATCTGGCTCCTGCAACAATCAGAAGGTCACATTCACTGACGCCATAATTCGAAGCTTTTGTTCCATGCATTCCAAGCATTCCGGTATATAACGGATCGGTTCCTGGAAATGCTCCTTTTCCCATCAGGGAATCAGTAACCGGCGCATCTACCTTCTTTACAAACTCATATAACTCTTTGCTTGCTCCGGCTAATACAGCCCCGCCTCCGACAAATATATATGGTTTCTTTGATCCCTTAATCATCTGAACTGCTTTTTCCAGATCTTCTTCACATATGTCTTCGGATGGCTTTACTTCTTTTGGTGCCTCTGGCGTGAATTCTGCCTTATTGGCTGTTACATCCTTTGGAATATCGATCAGGACAGGTCCCGGTCTGCCTTCTTTTGCGATCACAAATGCTTTACGGATTGTATCTGCAAGATTATTCACGTCTTTTACGATATAGTTATGCTTTGTGATCGGCATTGTAACACCTGCAATATCAATCTCCTGGAAGCTGTCTTTTCCAAGAAGCGAAACTCCGACATTACAGGTAATTGCAACAACCGGTATTGAATCCATGTACGCTGTTGCGATTCCGGTTACAAGGTTTGTTGCACCAGGTCCGCTGGTTGCCAGACACACACCAACTTTTCCTGTTGCTCTGGCATATCCATCTGCCGCATGAGCAGCACCCTGCTCATGCGATGTGAGGATATGTCTGATTTCATCTTTATGTTTATATAATTCATCATATACGTTCAAAATAGCTCCGCCCGGATACCCAAATACGGTATCTACGCCCTGCTCTTTCAAACACTCAATTACTATCTGTGATCCTGTTAAGTGCATACCATTCATTCCCCTGTCATTTGTTTTTTTGACTACTTTATTTTCACCAATTTATTCTGACTACTTTATTTTGCTTTTGGAACTTCAAGGATTGCTCCTCTGTTTCCAGAAGTAACCATTGCTGCATATCTTGCAAGATATCCAGTTGTAACTCTTGGCTCTCTAGGAGTCCAGTTTTCCTTTCTCTTAGCCAGTTCTTCATCTGATACATCCAGATGAATGGAAAGATTCGGGATATCAATCTGGATCAGGTCTCCCTCTTCTACCAGTGCGATTGGTCCGCCAACTGCTGCTTCCGGAGATACATGTCCAATAGATGCTCCTCTTGATGCACCGCTGAAACGTCCGTCTGTGATCAGTGCTACACTTGATCCAAGTCCCATTCCGGCAATTGCAGATGTAGGATTTAACATCTCACGCATGCCAGGTCCTCCCTTAGGTCCTTCGTAGCGGATAACAACTACATCGCCGGCTACGATCTTACCGCCTTTGATTGCTGCAATTGCATCTTCCTCACAGTCAAATACTCTTGCAGGTCCTTCATGTACCAGCATCTCATCTACGACTGCGGAACGTTTTACAACACTTCCATCCGGTGCAAGATTACCCTTTAATACTGCAAGTCCACCTGTTGGTGTATATGGATTGTCAATTGATCTGATAACTTCAGGGTCTTTATTTACAACACCCTCGATATTTTCTCCAACCGTCTTTCCTGTAACAGTCATACATTCTGTATGCAGAAGTCCTTTTTTATTTAATTCTGCCATAACTGCATATACTCCGCCGGCTTCATTTAAATCTTCCATATAAGTCGGGCCAGCTGGTGCAAGGTGACAAAGGTTTGGTGTCTTTTCACTGATTCCGTTTGCAAAATCGATCTCAAAATCCATACCTACTTCATGTGCGATTGCAGGAAGGTGAAGCATGCTATTTGTAGAGCATCCAAGTGCCATATCTACAGTCAGTGCATTCAGGATTGCTTCTTTTGTCATGATGTCTCTTGGACGGATGTTTTTCTCAAGAAGCTCCATAACCTTCATACCTGCATGTTTTGCAAGACGGATTCTTTCAGAATATACTGCCGGGATTGTTCCATTTCCACGAAGTCCCATACCAAGTACTTCTGTCAGACAGTTCATACTGTTTGCAGTGTACATACCTGAGCAGGATCCGCAGGTCGGACATACTTTATTTTCAAATTCGCACAGGTCTGCATCTGACATTGTTCCTGCTGCATTTGCTCCTACTGCTTCAAACATGCTGGAAAGGCTTCTCTTCTGCCCTTTTACATGTCCTGCAAGCATCGGTCCGCCACTTACAAATACAGTCGGAACATTGATTCTTGCTGCAGCCATCAGAAGTCCTGGTACGTTCTTGTCACAGTTCGGGATCATTACGAGTGCGTCAAACTGGTGTGCCATTGCCATTGCTTCTGTAGAATCTGCGATCAGATCTCTTGTTACCAGTGAATATTTCATTCCGATGTGTCCCATTGCAATTCCGTCACATACTGCAATTGCAGGGAACATGATTGGTGTACCACCTGCCATGGCAACTCCCTGTTTTACTGCATTTGCAATCTTATCAAGATTCATATGTCCCGGAACGATCTCATTATAAGAGCAAACAATACCTACCAGTGGTCTGTTCATCTCTTCCTCTGTAAGTCCGAGTGCGTTAAACAGTGAACGGTGCGGCGCCTGCTGTTTTCCTTTTGTTACTGTATCACTTCTCATTTTTTGTATCCTCCTCTTATCTGCGTTTCATATATAAATTAATTGATATTTGCTGCGATCAGATCCCCCATCTGGGCAGTTCCGATCTGTGTCTTTCCTTCGGACATAATATCAATTGTACGATATCCATCTTTTAATACCTTTGAAACTGCGGCTTCAATTGCATCAGCTTCTTTATCAAGATCAAAACTAAAACGAAGCATCATTGCTGCCGAAAGAATGGTTGCAATCGGATTAGCAATTCCCTTTCCTGCAATATCCGGTGCAGATCCACCACTTGGTTCATATAATCCGAATTTCGTTTCATTTAAGCTGGCACTTGCAAGCATTCCGATGGATCCGGTTACCATACTTGCTTCATCTGAAAGAATATCTCCAAACATATTCTCTGTAAGAATTACATCAAACTGCTTTGGATCTTTTACAAGCTGCATTGCACAGTTGTCTACAAGCATATTTTCAACAGTTACTTCCGGATAATCTTTCGCAACTTCTTCTACTACTTTTCTCCATAATCTCGAAGAATCCAGTACATTTGCTTTATCTACACTTGTTACTTTTTTACGGCGCTTCATTGCAATATCAAATCCACGTTTTGCGATTCTGCGGATTTCTTTCTCATTATATGTAAGAGAATCTCTGGCAGTCATGACACCGTCAATTTCCTCTGTCTTTCTTTCTCCAAAGTAAAGACCACCTGTCAGCTCTCTCATGATCATCATATCAAATCCGCCTTCTGTAATCTCTTCTTTCAGAGGGCATGCACCTTTTAATTCATCGTACAATACTGCCGGTCTTAAATTTGCAAAAAGATTTAACGCTTTTCGAATCTTTAAAAGGCCTGCTTCCGGTCTTTTAGATGGTTCTAACTGATACCATGGCGATGTCTTGGCATCTCCTCCGATCGATCCCATCAGAACAGCATCACATGCTTTCGCCTGTGCAATTGTCTCATCTGTAAGTGGTACACCATGAACATCTATGGATGCACCTCCCATTAACAACTGTGTGTAATCACACTCATGTCCATATACCTCTGCAACTTTATTCAGGACTTTCATTGCTTCCGTTACGATCTCCGGACCAATTCCATCTCCCTTTATCACACCAATTTTAAGATTCATAGTTCTTCTTCCTTCCTTCGGTAAAAATCTATAAAACTAATATTATCGTATTTTTATACATGTTTCAAGACTTTAATTGACTAAATTGACAAATTGCTGCATTTTACATACTAAAAAATGGCTTTTTACTGTATTTCTTGTACACTTTGATGATATACAGAGAATCTGCCACCGATAGCTTCTCTTGCATACTTTGGTATAGGGAAAACTTACCACTGGCAACTTTCCCTGCATACTTAGTATAAAAATACGGAACACACGTTTTGTGTGTCCCGTATTTTTTACGCATGATATTTTGCTGTCTCAAGAATCTTGTTCGCATTTTCCACGCGTTCTTTCGACGGAGGATCGATGCCTTCCAACTGATATGGGATTCCCAGTTCTTTCCATTTATATACTCCAAGTGTGTGATACGGAAGGACTTCTACTTTTTCCACATTATCCAATGTTTCAATAAAGTCATGAAGTCTTTCCAGATATTCATCTTTATCACTTCTCTCTGGAACCAGTACGTGACGGATCCATACCGGTTTGCCAGTCTCAGACAGATATTCTGCCATATCAAGAATATTCTTGTTCGTCTGGCCAGTCAGGATCTTATGTTGCTCATCATCAATATGCTTGATATCCAGCATTACAAGATCTGTCACTTTCATAAGTTCCTGGAATTTACTGAAAAATGGCTCTTCTCTTGTAAATGGATTTCCACAGGTATCCAGTGTTGTGTTGATTCCTCTTTCTTTTGCTTTCTGGAACAACTCCAGCAGAAAATCGATCTGCAGAAGCGGTTCGCCCCCACTGACGGTAATACCGCCCTTACTTCCCCAGTAAGTGCGGTATTTCCAGGCTTTATCAATCAGTTCATCTGCTGTGTAGAGAGTCCCTGAATTCATGTTCCATGTGTCCGGGTTGTGACAGAACTGGCAGCGCATTGCACAGCCGGTTGTAAATATCAGATACCGGACACCTGGACCGTCAACGGAGCCGAAACTTTCCAGAGAATGAATATATCCTTTGGTCATAGTTTTGCTCCTCTTCTTATATAATCCGCCATGCCCAGCTCGATTCCGCTTTGCTTCATCTCGCTGACGGCTGTCGCCGTATATCAGCTGATCCAGATACATTAATTCAAGCGAGCTTGATTACTGTATCCGTCTCATCTGATGCATGGCTCATAGTTTTTACATATGATCGTGGCAAGTTCTTGCGATTACGTCTAACTGCTGTTCGCGAGTCAGGTCGATGAACTTAACTGCGTATCCAGATACACGGATTGTGAAGTTTGCGTATTCTGGTTTCTCTGGGTGTTCCATAGCGTCAACCAGTTTGTCTGTACCAAATACGTTAACATTCAGGTGATGTGCTCCCTGATCGAAGTATCCGTCCATTACACGTGCAAGGTTTTCTTTACGCTCGTCATCTGTATGTCCAAGTGCACTTGGGCTGATTGTCTGAGTATTAGAAATACCATCCAGAGCCAGCTCGTATGGCAGCTTAGCAACAGAGTTAAGAGATGCAAGAAGTCCGCTCTTTTCTGCACCGTAAGATGGGTTAGCACCTGGTGAAAGTGGCTCTCCTGCTTTTCTTCCGTCTGGAAGAGATCCTGTAGCCTTACCATATACTACGTTAGAAGTAATTGTAAGGATTGATGTTGTAGGTACAGAATTTCTGTATGTGTGGCACTTGTTCAGTTTGTGCATGAATGTCTTAAGAAGCCATACAGCCATCTCATCTGCACGGTCATCATCGTTACCGTATCTTGGGAAGTCTCCTTCGATTTCAAAATCTGTTGTGATTCCGTCTTCGTCACGGATAGCTTTTACCTTAGCGTATTTGATAGCGCAAAGTGAATCTACTACGTGAGAGAATCCTGCAATACCTGTTGCAAATGAACGCTTAACGTCTGTGTCGATCAGAGACATCTGAGCTGCTTCATAGTAATATTTGTCATGCATGTAGTGAATCATGTTCAGTGTATCAACATACAGTTTGCTCAGCCATTCCATCATAGCATCGTATTTTTCCATTACTTCATCAAAGTCAAGATACTCAGATGTAATTGGTCTGTAAGCAGGTGCAACCTGTATTTTGTTCTTTTCATCAATACCACCGTTGATAGCGTATAACAGACACTTAGCAAGGTTTGCACGAGCTCCGAAGAACTGCATCTCTTTACCTGTCTCTGTAGCAGATACGCAGCAGCAGATTGAATAGTCATCGCCCCATACTGGACGCATAACATCATCATTCTCATACTGGATTGAGCTTGTCTCTACTGAAATCAGGGCTGCAAACTTCTTGAAGTTCTCTGGCAGTCTTGAAGAGTAAAGTACTGTAAGGTTTGGTTCTGGTGAAGGTCCCATGTTCTTCAGTGTGTGAAGGAAACGATAGTCATTCTTTGTTACCATAGAACGTCCGTCCTGTCCAAGTCCACCAACTTCCAGTGTTGCCCATGTAGGATCTCCTGAGAACAGTTCGTTGTAAGATGGGATTCTTGCGAACTTAACCATACGGAATTTCATTACCATGTGGTCGATTAATTCCTGAGCTTCTTTTTCTGTGATCTTTCCAGCTTTTAAGTCTCTTTCAATATAGATATCAAGGAATGTAGAGATACGTCCAACACTCATTGCAGCTCCGTTCTGAGTCTTGATTGCTGCAAGATATCCGAAGTACAGCCACTGTGCTGCTTCGTGAGCATCTTTCGCTGGCTGTGAAATGTCGTAGCCATATGCTGCTGCCATTTCTTTCATTTCTTTCAGAGCTTTGATCTGATCTGCGAGCTCTTCACGAAGACGGAAATCTGTTCCTTTCATTCCATGTCTTGCATAACGCTCGAAGTCATACTGTTTTCTCTCGATCAGGAAGTCGATACCATAAAGAGCTACACGACGGTAGTCACCAACGATACGTCCTCTTCCGTATGTATCCGGAAGACCTGTGATGATCTTGTTGTGTCTTGCTTTCTTCATTTCAGGTGTATAGATATCGAATACTCCCTGGTTGTGTGTTTTATGATATTTTGTAAAGATCTCATGAAGCTTTTCGCTTGGCTGATATCCGTATGTTGTACAAGCCTGCTCAGCCATCTTGATTCCACCGTATGGCATAAATGCTCTCTTCAGAGGTTTGTCTGTCTGAAGACCAACAACCTTCTCAAGATCTTTTGTCTCTTCACTGATGTATCCCGGGCCATATGCTGTAAGACCAGATACTACTTCTGTCTCCATATCAAGAACGCCGCCTTTTGCACGCTCTTCTTTCTGCAGTTCCTGAAGTTTACCCCATAAAATATTGGTTGCTTCTGTTGGTCCTTCCAGGAAGGATTCGTCTCCCTCATATGGTGTATAGTTCTCCTGGATAAAGCTACGAACATCTACGGAGTTCACCCATTCTTTTCCTTTAAAACCAGCCCACTGCTCAAAATGTGCCATCTTTTTGTTCCCCTTTCCTATCTTTCATTTTCTTTTGCGCCGTCAGTATAACATCTCGTGAAGAAAATATCAAGCCTTATTCTGATAATCGTTTTCAAAATCGCCCTTGTATGCAATTTTGTGCAATTTGTGTATATTTATACGAACAATATGGACTTCTCTTGCATACTTTGGCATAAAAAAAAGAAGAACCTGTACATATTAACAGATTCTCCATTTTTATAATTTTATTCTTCTTATTCCGCAGATGTTTTTTCAACCTGGGCAATTGCTGACTTCTGCATTGGAATACGGCAGTTTCTGTTGTGTCCAAACTCTACGACTACATCTTCATCAGAGATGTCAATCAATACACCATAGAAGCCGCTTGTTGTAAGTACTGTATCTCCAACTTCCATGTCATTGATCATGGCCTGTACTCTCTTCTGCTCTTTTTTCTGAGGTCTCATAAATACAAAATAAAAGCCTCCGAAGATTACTGCATATACTGCAATTAAAACGATCCAGCTTGTGCCGGAGCTCTGTGCTGCTAATGAAAACATTTCTTTTCCTCCTACTTATCTTTAAACACTATTGCTATCATACACAAAAACCTCGCATTCAGCAAGGTTTTTTATGTTTTTTTCATTATTTTATTGATTCTTTCCTGTTACCGCTGCAATTTTCTTTTCTTTGTATTCTTTATAACACCCCTGTTCAATGGCATCTCTGATTTCTTCCATCATTGTATTATAGAAGTACAGATTGTGCAGAACACAAAGTCTCATTCCAAGCATCTCTTTTGCCTTCAGCAGATGACGGATATATGCTCTGGAATAATTTCTGCAGGCCGGACACTGACATCCCTCTTCGATTGGCTTTGCGTCCAGTTCAAATTTGGCATTGAACAGATTCAGTTTACCGTGATTGGTGTACACATGTCCGTGCCGTCCATTTCTGCTTGGATATACACAGTCAAAGAAATCCACACCTCTGTCGACGGCTTCCAGAATATTTGCCGGAGTTCCGACTCCCATCAGATAAGTCGGCTTATTCTCTGGCAGATGCGGTACTACTGCATCCAGGATTCTGTACATCTCCTCATGGCTTTCTCCAACTGCCAGACCGCCAACGGCATATCCGTCCAGATCAAGCTTCGAGATTTCATCTGCATGCTGGATACGGATGTCCTCATAGACACCTCCCTGATTGATTCCAAACAGCATCTGATGCTTGTTGATCGTATCTGGAAGTGAATTCAATCTGTCCATTTCTTTTTTGCAGCGCTCGAGCCATCTGGTCGTACGTGCAACTGATTTTTCCATATATTCCCTGTCAGCTACGCTGGATGGACACTCATCAAATGCCATTGCAATTGTCGAAGCAAGGTTTGACTGGATCTGCATGCTTTCTTCCGGTCCCATGAATATCTTTCTTCCATCAATATGGGAATTAAAGTAGACTCCTTCTTCTTTGATTCTTCTGAGTCCTGCCAGTGAGAATACCTGAAATCCGCCCGAATCCGTAAGAATCGGCTTATCCCAGTTCATGAATCTGTGCAGTCCGCCCATCTTCTTTACCACTTCATCTCCAGGACGCACATGAAGATGATACGTATTCGATAATTCTACCTGTGTTTTTATTTCCTGAAGGTCCGTTGTTGCAACAGCTCCTTTTATGGCTGCTGCCGTACCTACATTCATAAATACAGGGGTCTCAATGACCCCGTGTACTGTATGCAGCCGTCCACGTTTTGCACGACCGTCTTTTTTTATCAATTCATACATACTCTGTTATCCTCATCAATGATTATCATTTTTAATTATGAACAACAACTGGTGTTCCAGCTGAGATCAGATTAAACAGCTGTGCTGCCATTGCAGGCGGCATATTGACACATCCATGAGAACCATTTGTCAGATATCTGCTTCCACCGAAGGTCGGCTGCCATGATGCATCATGGAATCCTATTCCGCCATTGAACGGCATCCAGTAACTAACCGGTGTCTCATATTCATATGTACCATCTGCTTTTTTTGTTCCTCTAAGAACCTGGTCTTTTGCTTTATAAGCCAGCGAATAAACACCCGCCGGTGTACTATTTCCTTTATTTGGATTACCTGTTACTACATCTGTCTCCAGCGCAATCTGTCCATCTTTTACAAAATACATATGCTGTGTAGACAGATTAACTTCTGCGTAGGTATTTCCCACGTCATTGCCCTCATGACTTGCTGCACGGCTGGAATAATTCGGCTCTCTTGTCACAGATTCCCCACTCTGAATATTCGCAATCAGCGCATTATATTCTGCACTCTGGTCGATCTTCCATCCATAACTTCCACCGGAAACAGTTACCGTATTACCACTTGCAGAAGTAAATGTTCTTTGTTTTCCTTTTGTATCATACTTATCTGCCAGAGACTGGATATACGCCTTTACAGCAGTTTCATCAAATACAACATTCATATCATCATCAACCTTCACCCACTGTGAAAGCTGTGTTGCATTTACCACTTCTGTAGTAGTTGAAAAATCATAAGTAACCGTTACACCAAGATACTTATTCATTGTATCGCATGCTTCCTTTACCTTGTCAGATTCAGATGTATACTGTGGTTCCTGATAACATCCAGCCTCTGAAAGATTAAGTTCATCGCTTAATCCATTTACTGATTCAATGACCAGATTCCGGAATTTTTCTGCATCAATCTGTGTTCCTTCTGTCTCTGGTATAATCACAAACTTGTCATTCTGGTACTCCGGATGTGCATTTACTGCTGCTACCTGATTTTCTTCTTTCATACATTCCAGATTTGCAACCAGGGTTTTCAGCGTGCTTTCATCGTATTCTACGCCAATCTTCGCTTCCACGTTCTGACTTTTGAAAAATGATTCCGGCCACAGGAACTGATTCTGATTTTCCAGTAAGTTTTTAATCTGATCGCCAGGCACGTACTTTAAAGAAATGCTTTGTCCTGTTATCTCTTCACTCTTATCACCGGACTCTTTTAAAGTAAGCTTATAATCAGCCACCTGTTTTTCCAGATAAGACTCGACCTCGTTTACACTTTTGTTTGAACAGTCAATTCCATTGATTTTTGTATTTGCAAAAAAATGTCCACTATAATACACAGCTATTCCGACATATCCGACTGCTAATACAGATACAATCAATGATAAAGCTATTGCCATTTTGTTACTCAATCTTTTCTTTTTCCGTCTTCCACGTCTGAATTTTCTTTTTTCTTTTTTCATTTTCTTTCCTGAGTCTTCTTCTTCGTCCTCCACATCAATTTCTGCAAACCCCTCGTCTGCATACGTCTCATCATCCTGCAATTGTTCCATTGCAGCTGCGATTTCATCTTTTTGTTCATCGATCTTACTCATTTTGCCTTACTCCTCTATAGTAAATAATTCTCTTATATAAAGTTCACGCTTCCTAATTATAATATGCACAAATGGAAAAGTACAGACAAATTATAAAAAAAATCCTTTAGAATTTATGAATATTTTATGATTGCGGCTTCATTTCTTTTTCTATATAATACAATCATAGTCAATTTTTGGCCAAATCTATTCTAAGGAGACAACAAACATGGCAGGATCTACATACGGAACCTTATTCACTATTACCACATGGGGAGAATCTCATGGACCGGCACTCGGTGTTGTAATCGATGGCTGCCCGGCCGGAATTCCACTTACCGCTGATTATATACAGACATTTCTCAATCGACGCAAGCCTGGCCAAAGCAAATTCACCACAGCCAGAAAAGAATCAGATCAGGTAGAGATTCTTTCCGGTGTGCTTGAAGATATCACAACTGGAACACCGATTTCCCTCATCGTCCATAACAAAGACCAGCGTTCTCACGACTACAGCAAGATCAAAGATTGTTACCGCCCTGGTCACGCTGATTATACCTTTGATCAGAAATACGGCCTTCGGGATTACCGGGGTGGCGGACGCACTTCCGGACGTGAAACAATCGGGCGCGTCGCAGCCGGTGCTGTTGCTTGCCGCATTCTTGAAACACTGGGAATCCGCCTGACTACTTATACTAAATCCATCGGGCCAGTCATGATTCCTGATAGCGCTTACGATTTCGATGTGATCAGTGAAAACCACCTGTACATGCCAAATCTGGATTATGCAGCCCAGGCCGGTACTTATCTTGAAAAATGTATCCAGGAAAGAGATTCTTCCGGTGGAATGATTGAATGCCTGATCGATGGTATGCCTGCCGGTATCGGAGAACCTGTATTTGACAAGTTGGATGCAGCTCTTGCACAGGCAGTTATGTCTATCGGTGCAGTAAAAGGTATTGAATTCGGCGATGGTTTTGCTGTAACCTCTTCTACCGGAAGTATCAATAACGATGCATTCCTTTCCGAAAACGGACAGATCCGCAAAGCAACTAATCACAGTGGTGGTATCCTGGGCGGATTAAGTGATGGAAGCCAGATTATTTTCCGCGCTGCGGTAAAACCAACCCCATCTATTTCACAGCCTCAGAGAACAGTCAATACCTCTGGGGATAATATCGAAATTGAAATATCCGGACGCCACGATCCTGTCGTTGTCCCACGTGCAGTTGTCGTTGTAGAGTCTATGGCAGCTATTACCCTGGTCGATCTGTTGATGCAGAATATGCATTCTAAGATTGATTATTTGAAAAAGATCTATCTTTAATCTTCTTACTTTGATACAAAAAACAGCAGAATATATACCGCTTTTTCTCTTAACCTTTGGTATATATTCTGCTGTTTTTATATCGTCATCACTTTGTTTCAGACGCGGAAACATCCACCTCCGATAAATTCTCTTAGCAGAGAATTCGCCGGCACATTTTCACTTCCAATTCCCACAAAATAATCCAGGAATTTTAAAAGTCTTTTTGCTTCCAGATATTCCGGGCAGTCCCGTTCAATCCCGAAAAGCAGTGCTTCCACATATGGCTTTAATACTGCCAGTTCATAGATGAGTGCTGAATTAAACATCACATCTGCTTCTTCCTGATACGGGAAGATATTGCGTTCTTCTCCTTTTCTGACAGACGGCCACATCCGGATTGTCTCTTTTGCAGAAGTACCTCTTGTTCTTGCATCCCGTATAATTCTGCGGATCAGTCGTCCATCCGTTGTCGGAATCCGGTTATGTTCATCTATATTCAACTGCGTCAGTGCACTGATATATATCTTGAACTTATTTTTATCCGGCAGGTTTTTTGTCAGTTCCGGATTCAGGCAGTGTATACCTTCTATTACCAGTACTTCATTCTCTTTTAATTTCTTAGCAGGTCCCCTGAACTCCTTATGCCCTGTCACAAAATTAAACTCCGGCATGACCACTTCTTTCCCATCCCGCAGATCCTGCAGCTGCTGGTTAAAAAGTTTGATATCTACTGCTCCCAGACCTTCAAAGTCATAATTGCCATTCTCGTCTTTCGGATTTTCTTCTCTTTCTTTAAAGTAATTATCTACCGCAATCGGATACGGACACAGTCCATTTGCACGGAGCTGAACAGACAATCGATGTGAGAATGTTGTCTTGCTGGAAGAAGACGGGCCCGCAATCAGGACAAATCTGACATCCGGCCGTTTCTTAATCTGTTCTGCAATCTGTGCAATCTTTTCTTCCTGAAGTGCCTCCTGTACCAGAACCAGTTCATTAACATTTCCCCGGGTAATCTTATCATTCAGATCTCCTACTGTTTCAATCCCTTGTGAATCTCCCCAGCTGGTTGCTTCCTTTAGCACACTGAACAACTTGTTTTGTGGTTCAAATGGAGGAACCACTTCCGGATCATTCTGTCCTGGCATCTGAATTACGAACCCTTCATCATACAGATACAATTTAAAATATTTCAGGTATCCTGCGCTCGGAACCATATATCCGTAATAATAATCTTCGAATTCATTCATGCGGTAAATGTTCACGCGGGAGACCCGTCTGTAATGAAACAATCTTTCTTTATCGTGCATTCCGTGCTTTCCAAACATCGCAATCGCATCGTCCGTATGCACACTTTTTTTCTGTATCGGAAGATCCTGTTTCACCATTTCCCGCATCCGCGTGTCTACTTTATCCAGAAATTCCTGCGTCAGTTCAATCTTTCCTTCGATCGTACAATAGTACCCCTTACTGACAGAATAATGAATCCGGACTTTATCAATATTCTTATGCTCGGCCACATCGTATACGGCTTTTACAAGCATCAGGCTCATGCTTCTTCTGTACGCTTTGTATCCAAGTGGTTCTCCGGTTGTAACAAATTGCATCTTGCAATTCTGATCCAGTGTTTTGAATAATTCCTGTAGTCTTCCATTTACAAAAGCAAGCACAATATCATGTGGATAGTCTTTCTGATATGCTTCTGCTATCTCCCGGTAGCTTGTTCCTTCTTGGAATTTTCTGCTTTCATTATTCACTTCTACGGTATAGAATTTTCTGTCTGCTGTGGTTTCTTGTTGGATCTGCTCTTCATAATTCTGGTTCTTCATAAGCTCACCTCATTTTCACTATATTCAGCTTCTGTAGCACTTATGTCCTTTCACTACACAATCAGAAACGGATGACTGATTGGTGCTGCCACCACGTCTACCTGTTGCAGATTCTTTTCCAGATACTGACGCATATCTTCAATAAATATATGCTCAATACCATAATGTCCGCCATCTATGATTGCCAGCCCCTGTTCCACAGCATCAATACCTTCATGATGACCAATATCTCCTGTAATCAATACATCTGCCTTTTTCTCAAGCGCTGTCCGTATCACACTTTTCCCTGATCCCGGACATATTGCAATGCGTTTCACCTTCTGTTCCAGATTACCAAAGACTTTTACGGCTCCCAGATGAAATGCCTCTTTGACATCTTCACAGCACTCTCTAAGCGTCATCGGTTCTTCAAGATCAGAAACTCTTCCAATTCCTTCCGGTTCATCTTCTTTTCCAATATCACCTTCGCTGGTTACTTCCAGGATCTCTGCATCCCGCATATTCATCTTGTCGCCGGAAAGATCCGCCATCCCAAGCACATCGTAATTCGTATGCATTGCATAGTAAGAAATATCATTCTGGATCAGCTTCAGAATCCGGCCGCCGGTAAATTCAAGATTATTTATCTTTTTAACCGGTGAAAAAAGCATCGGATGATGTGTGATCAGCATATCTGCCTGCACACTGATTGCTTTTTCAATCACGTCATCCGTTGCATCCAGTGCGATATAAATCCGTTTTACCTCTTTATCATCTCTTCCAACCAGGAGTCCTACATTATCCCAGTCAAGAGCATAACTAAGAGGATACTCTCTTTCAATCACGTCCATTACTTCTTTACATAACATACTGCATACTTCCTTTCTTTTACTCGTAATATTTTAATGCCTGTTGTGTCAGTACGATTTCCTTTTTTACTTCTTCCATCCGTTCCATTGCACTTACACTGTTCTGATGTCTGAACAACTGATGAAATACACTTTCTTTTACCGCCATCTCTCGATCCAGATACTTTTTCAGTACAGGATGCCGGTCTTCCAACAGCTTTTTCCCATATATATATTCACATTGTGAATATACTTCCGGTTCTGCATGTACCACTTTCATCATCGGATAGAACTTTCCATCTTCTTCTACCATATCTTCTTCTATGATCTTCAGATGTTGTTTCTGCAAAAACCATCTTACTCTTTCAATCTCCGACTGCGGCTGCAAGATCATCGTATCCAATGTCTGTACGACTTCACGACCTTCCATCAGTATCTTAATAACGAGGCCTCCACCCATTCCGGCTGCGATCATTGTATCTACTTCTCCGGGTTCTACTTTTTCAAGTCCGTCCGAAAGTCTCGTTTCTATTTTCCCTTTTAATCCATGCCCGACAATATGCATCCTGGCTCTTTCCAGCGGGCCTCTGTTGATATCCAGCGCAATCACTTTTTTCGCAATATGCTTCTCTACCAGATAAATTGGTATATATCCGTGATCCGTTCCGATATCTGCAACAGAGGCGCCCTCTGTCACCAGATCTGCAACTGCCTGCAGTCTTTTTGATAGTTCCATAGGCGCCTCTTTTCTTAATCTAAATAATCTCTTAATTTTCTGCTCCGGCTTGGATGACGTAATTTTCTCAGCGCTTTCGCCTCGATCTGACGGATACGCTCACGGGTAACATCGAATTCTTTGCCGACTTCTTCCAGTGTACGTGCACGTCCATCATTCATTCCAAATCTGAGTCTTAATACCTTCTGCTCTCTCTCTGTCAGAGTATCCAGCACTTCATCCAGCTGCTCTTTTAACAGTGTCTGTGCTGCTGCCTCAGCCGGAACTGGTACGTTATCATCCTGAATAAAGTCTCCCAGATGACTGTCCTCTTCTTCTCCGATCGGAGTCTCCAGAGAAACCGGTTCCTGAGAAATCTTCAGAATTTCTCTTACTCTTTCTACCGGCATATCCAGTTCTGCTGCAATCTCTTCCGGCGTAGGTTCACGTCCCAGTTCCTGCAGTAACTGTCTGGATACACGGATCAGTTTATTGATCGTCTCTACCATATGAACAGGAATACGGATGGTTCTTGCCTGATCAGCAATTGCTCTTGTGATTGCCTGTCTGATCCACCATGTAGCATAGGTACTGAACTTAAATCCTTTGTGGTAGTCAAATTTCTCAACAGCCTTAATAAGACCTAAGTTTCCTTCCTGAATCAGATCCAGGAATAACATTCCTCGTCCGACATATCTCTTTGCAATACTTACTACCAGACGTAAGTTTGCCTCTGCCAGACGTTTCTTGGCATCCTCGTCTCCTTCTGCCATTCTCTTTGCCAGATCCACTTCTTCTTCTGCAGTCAGAAGTGGTACTTTACCGATTTCTTTCAGATACATACGGACCGGATCCTCAATACTGATTCCATCCGGCACAGACAGATCTATCTTTTCAACATCTATGTCATCCTCGTCTGATACGATAATATCATCCGGAATGTCATCATCGTCATTACTGATTCTGAGAACATCAATATTATTTGCTTCCAGATAATCAAACACTTTCTCCATCTGATCCGAATCCAGATCCATATCAGAGAAGAAATCATTGATCTCCTGAATCTCCAGGATACTTTTTTTCTTTTTTCCAAGTGATACCAGTTCTCTTAATTTTTCCTGGAATTTTACGATATTTTCATCCATGTAATGTCCATCCTCTCATTGCTTGTTTATATTTTATCCTTAATTAATGGAAATATGCAGTGCCTTTAGATCCTGCATTTTTCTTTTTTCATTCATCAGACGCTGCAGCCCCTGAATATCCGTCGGATCCAGATTCTTCGTTGCCTCAGCAATACTGTGATCCTTTACTCTTAATATCGTTTCCTGCAATGCCTTCTCCTGTTCCTTCACTGTAGTCAGTTCCTTAATCTTTGTATGGAACAGGCTCGCAACCTCCCGGTGTTCTTCCTCATCTGTAAAATGATTCATAATCTGCGCCGGGTTCACCTCATGCTTTTCATATTGCTCATATAAAAGTTTTGCGACTTTGCGGTATAAATCTCCCGAGAAGTCATCCGGTGTAATATACTTTTCAATCTGCCGGAATATGTCTTCACTTTCGATCAGCCATGTAAGAAGAATCTTCTGTGATACCAGTATGCCATCTTCTTTATTCTTCTTACGGTTTAATGTCTCACGTGGTTTTACAGCTGGTTTTGCAAGTCCTGTCTGCACAGCCATCCGTCCCACAAGCTTACGCAGGTCTTCAAATCCTACATGATAGCTTTTTGCAACCGCTTCTATGTAATTATTACGTTCAATCTCTTCTTCGAACTCTGTCAGTCTTCTGGCGGTCTCTTTCATGAATTCCGTCTTACCTTCCGGTGAATTCATATCATAATTTTTCTCCAGAACTTCCAGACTGTACATGAATACATTTCTGGCACTTGCAATCCTCTGTTCAAACGCCTCAGCACCAAGATTCTTTATAAATTCATCTGGATCTTTATAAGGCTCCATACGGATAATCTTCGCTGTAATACCGGCTTCCTTCAAAATCGGCATTGCACGAAGCGCTGCTTTTGTACCTGCCCCGTCGCTGTCATACGTCAGATATACTTCCTGTACATAACGCCTGATCAGTGAAGCGTGTCCCGGCGTAAGCGCTGTCCCAAGAGACGCTACTGCATTTGTAAAACCTGCCTGGTGAAGCGATATCACATCCATATAGCCCTCACACAGTAAAAAGTATGGTTTCTTGGTACGTCTTGCCCGGTTCAGTCCATAAAGATTACGGCTTTTATCAAAAATCATTGTCTCCGGTGAATTCAGATATTTTGGTTTGGCATCTCCCATTACACGACCGCCAAATCCAATCACCCGGCTGTTCACGTCCATGATCGGGAACATCACCCTGTTCCAGAACTTATCATACACGCCATGCTTTTCATCAACGGAAATAAGTCCTGCCTTTGCGATCATATCATCTTTGTAGCCTTTTGACTTCAGATAACGGTACAGATCATCACTGTATTTGTTCGAATACCCCAGACCAAATGCACGGATCGTCTCATCACTGAGCTTTCTTTTTTTGAAATACCCCATTCCGATCGCACCCTGACTGCTCATCAGCTGCACATAATAATATTGTGCGGCAAGCTTATTAATCTCAAGCAGTACAGCCCTTGTGTCTGCCCGTTCTTTTTCCTCTCTGGAATATTCTTCCTCCGGAAGATCTACACCTGCACGGTCGGCCAGATATTTTAACGCCTCTACGAATGTGTAATTCTCATATTCCATCAGAAAGGTAAATACATTTCCTCCTGCGCCACATCCAAAACAATAATACATCTGTTTTTGTCTGCTTACCGAAAAAGAAGGGGACTTTTCATTGTGAAACGGACAAAGTCCAAAATACGAACTTCCCTTTTTCTGTAATTTTACATATGTTGATATCACATCTACGATATCATTTCTAGATCTTACTTCTTCTATAATCTCATCAGAATAATACATATAAAATCTCCTCATATATATTATTCGACAAAACTTTTCTATTTCCTTTATTTTTTCAAATCTTTTTTCCAGCTTATTTTTTACAAATGGGTAGAAAAAAACCTCAGTTATTTACTGAGGTTTACTGCGGAAGATGGGACTTGAACCCACACAAGCGCAATGCTTACAAGATCCTTAGTCTTGCTCGTCTGCCAGTTCCGA
>NZ_CAKRAH010000007.1 GCF_934294775.1 uncultured Dorea sp. | reverse complement strand
CACAATGAAATAGTGTATTAAACACCCATCCTACGCATTCATTTTTAAGATCGGACTTATTTTTTTATAAACCAGGAACACTATCAATGACACCAATGTTCCTTTCAGCAGATTAAACGGTCCTACTGCCAGAATCACAAATGTCTTGATGTCTGTGATATGTTTGTTGACTGCTGTTCCCATTCCTACCAGCGCATCAAGTGGCATTCCGAAGGCTTTGGCGTATGCCGGGAGCAGGATGTAGGCGTTCATGAAGCATCCGACTATGGTCATGAAGACGGTTCCTGTCACCATGCCAAGCAAGGCGCCGTTTCTGGTGTGTTTTTTGCGGTATATCATTGCTGCCGGCACAACCAGGGAACATCCAATCAGGAAGTTTGCGATTTCACCGACTCCTGCTGTTAAGGTTCCGTTGATTGCAAAGTTTAATAAAATCTTGATAAATTCTATTGCAGCTCCTGCGAGCGGCCCCATTGCAAAGCTTCCGATCAGGATCGGTACTTCACTAAAGTCAATCTCGTAAAACGATGGTGCAAATGGAAGCGGGATCTCGAACAGCATCAATACGGTTGCAATTGCTGAGAGCATACCGATCTGTGCCATCGTTCTGATCTTGTTTCTGTTTCTTTCATTTTGTTTTGCCATTACTTCTGTACTCATCTTTCTTCTCCTTTAAACTTATAAATTTCTAAAGGAAGAAACTTCTTAATTCGAACCATGCGATTAGCAAATTGTCACTTGTAATTTATTTGAAATAATCCTGCATCTTAGAAAGTGGATGTACACGTTGGTATATCATCTCTCCTGTCACTTACAGCAAAAACCCCGGCACTTGAAGTACCGGGGCTATGATTTTTCAAATATTAATTCTGCAATTATCGCATCATCCTTCTCTCATCCAGACTTTACTGTCGGTTCCGGAATTTCACCAGATCGGCTGATTTTTTCTGATACCTGTCCTGTTATTACTGAACAGTCATTTTTTTTAATCAGTTCGCGGACTTTACCGCCGGTTGGGAATTGCACCCTGCCCCGAAGAATCTTCTTTTCTCAGATATTATAATACAGATTACTCTCCCTCGCAACAGCTAATTAACTCCAATCACATTTATATTTGGATTGCTGTTCAAAAGGAACACCCTTCTCGCCTGAATCACTTTCTTACGCAATAAAATTCAAGCGAATAATAATTTGATTCATAACTTGAATCATTCTTATTTTGTGCTCATCTCGCGGATCAGTTTTCTGATTGGGAGTACGAATGTTGGTGATACGGATAATTCGTCGATTCCCATCTTAAGGAATGTCTCTGTCAGAGTCATGTCTGCTCCGAGTTCTCCACAGATACCAACCCAGCATCCTGCCTTGTGTCCATTTTCGATCGTCTTCTGGATCATGCGGAGTACTGCCGGATGATGTGCATCGTAGATGTTGTCAAGTTTACTGTTCTGTCTGTCGATTGCCAGTGTATACTGGGTCAGATCGTTTGTTCCGATACTGAAGAAGTCTACTTCTTCTGCCAGAAGGTCACTGATCATAACTGCTGCAGGTGTCTCGATCATGATACCCTGTTCTATATTACCATACTCGATTCCTTTTTCTGTCAGTTCTGCCTTGATAGACTCTACGATCTTCTTGATTTCTTTTACTTCATCTACAGAGATGATCATTGGATACATAATTCCGATATTACCATAAGCACTGGCACGTAACAGTGCACGAAGCTGTGTACGGAAGATATCTCTTCTGTCTAAGCAGATACGGATTGCACGGTATCCCATAGCCGGGTTCTCTTCGTGATCCAGGTTGAAGTAATCTACCTGCTTATCTGCTCCGATATCAAGTGTACGTACGATTACTTTTTTACCTGCCATGTTCTCTGCAACTGTCTTGTATGCCTGGAACTGCGCTTCTTCATCCGGATAATTATCTGCTTCCAGATATAAGAATTCACTTCTGAACAGACCGATTCCGGCTGCATCATTGGCAAGTACACTTGCAACGTCTTTTACTCCACCGATATTGGCATATAATTTGATATGTTTTCCATCTACAGTAACGTCTTCTTTTCCTTTTAATTCCTGAAGAAGTTCTCTTGCTTTGATGTCTTCTTCCTTTTTCTCCTGCATTTTCTTAAGAGTCTCTTCATCCGGATCAATGTAGAATGTGCCTGTATAGCCATCTACAACTGCCATCTTACCATTCCACTCTTCTTTGATGTCTACTTCAATCAATGCCGGGATATTCATTGTTCTGGCAAGAATTGCTGTATGAGAGTTTGCAGATCCAAGTCTTGTTACAAATGCCAGAAGTTTTTCTTTGTCCATCTGAACTGTTTCACTTGGTGCAAGGTCTTCTGCTACTACGATTACAGGTTCGTCTCCGATTGCTCCGCCGCTTTCATTACCGCTTAAGATATTTACCATACGCTCGGAAATGTCTTTTACGTCTGCCGCTCTTGCCTTGAAGTAATCGTCTTCCATTTCAGCAAACATTTTTGCAAAGTTGTCTCCGGTAGTTGCTACAGCGAATTCTGCATTTACCTGCTGTGTCTCGATGATATTGACAACAGAATCGATATAATCATCGTCTTCCAGCATCATCTGATGTACTTCAAATACAGCTGCGTTCGCTTCTCCAACTTCTTTTAACGCTTTTTCATACAGTCCCTGTAACTGCTCTGCTGCTTTTGCGCGGGCATCCTCATAACGTTTGATCTGCTCAGCAGTATCTTCTATTTTCATACGTTTTACAGGTTGTTCTCCCTTCTGGTAGAACAATATTTTTCCAATTGCAATTCCTTTAAATATTGATTTGCCAGTATACGTCTCCATAAATGATACCTCTTCCTTCCTTCATTCTTTGTTAACATTCTAACTCACAATACGAGTAAAGTCTAGTTTTTCGTAATTTTGTTCTCGTTCACCTCATCATAACGAAGCTTTTCCATGGTAAATCCACGTCCTCTTACTTCGTTGATCTGTGTGATCGTAATAAATGCTTTCGGATCAATCTCCTGGATTGCTTCCTTTACAGAATATAGTTTTCTGCTGTGGATGACACATAATACCCCCTGCTGCTTCTTTTCTCCGTATCCGGTCTCGATATCTACCATCGTTACTCCTGCATCGATTTCTTTTAACACTTTTTCACGGATTTCTCTATATTTATCCGATATTACAAAGAGCTGGATCTGTGATTTTCCAAGGAGCATCATACGGTTTAAAACGATGGTACTTAAAACCAGGTTCAAAATACCATACAGAATCTGTTCCGAATCAGAAAACAGCATCTGGATTCCCAGAACAGAAAAATCTACAATATATAAAAATACAGCAACCGGGATATGGAACCATTTGTGTAACACAAGTGCAAGGATATCTGTTCCTCCTGTAGAAGATCCAACTCTTACCACAAGACCAATTCCGATTCCAAGTATCACACCTCCATACAAAGCTGCCAGCATTGCATTATCTGTCACGTGATCAATCCCCGGAATCGACTGTACAACCGATAAAAATACCGGATAGGTAAATGTACTTATAATCGTTGTCAGTGCGAATTTTTTTCCAAGAAATACCGCTCCTAAAATGAACAGCATCGCATTGACTGCAAATATGATCACAGACAGATTAACCGGTAAATAATGGCTGATTGTAAGACCGATACCTGTTGCCCCGCCCATAATAATTCCATTAGGTACGATAAAAGCTGCTACTGCAAAAGCCAGCGTAAGATTTCCGCCCAGTACACCGAGCAGTGTCATCAAAGTTTTTCCCCAATTATTCTTCATTGCTTCCAATCCTCTCTGTATACTTTGTACAAATGTGGCATTCCCCATTACGCCACACCTTCATATTTATTTTTTTATTCTCCGCCTGTATAAAATTCTTTATATCTGCAGGACCTGCCACCGTCAGTTCCTTCCGAACGCATGGTGATTCAGACACGCTTTACATCTGATATTACTTTTAATTAATCCCCTTCATCGTAAGCTGGATTCTCTTCTTTTTCAGATCTACGCTCATGACCTTTACATCCACAATGTCTCCTACACTTACTACTTCCAGTGGATGCTTAATAAATTTCTTATCTGTAATTTCGGAAATGTGAACCAGTCCATCCTGATGTACTCCGATATCGACAAATACACCAAAGTCAATTACATTTCTTACTGTTCCTTTTAAGATCATGCCCTCTTTTAAGTCTTTCATATCCAGGACATCTGTTCTTAAGATTGGTTTTGGCATCTCGTCACGTGGATCACGGCCTGGTTTTTCAAGCTCTTTTACGATATCTCTTAAGGTAATCTCACCAATCTCCAGTTCTTTTGCAACCTTCGCATAATCACCGATTGTAAGTGAAAGACCTGTCAGTTTTCCGCCTGCAATATCATCCAGTGAAAATCCCTGTTTTTTCAGAAGTTTTTCTGCTGCTTCGTAAGATTCCGGATGCACGCTTGTTCCGTCTAACGGATTGTCTCCGCCCTGGATTCTCATAAACCCGGCACACTGTTCGAATGCTTTTGGTCCAAGTTTTGCAACCTTTAACAGCTGTTTACGATCTGTGAATCTTCCGTTTTCCTCTCTGTATGCCACAATATTCTTAGCAATTGCACCAGAGATTCCGGAAATATATGAAAGAAGCGGTGCTGAAGCCGTGTTCAGATCAACTCCTACTTTATTCACACAGTCTTCTACAACTCCTGATAATGCCTCGCTTAGCTTTTTCTGATTCATATCGTGCTGATACTGACCGACTCCGATTGATTTTGGATCAATCTTTACAAGTTCGGCAAGCGGATCCTGCAGTCTTCTTGCGATGGACGTCGCACTTCTCTGTCCTACGTCAAATTTCGGAAATTCTTCCGACGCAAGCTTACTTGCTGAATATACCGAAGCCCCTGCTTCATTTACAATTACATACTGCACTTTTTGTGGAATTTCTTTTAAGAGTTCTACAATGAACTGCTCTGATTCTCTGGATGCGGTTCCATTTCCCACTGAGATCAGTGTGATATTGTATTTTGGAATAATCTTCTTTAATAAATCTTTGGACGCTTCGATCTTCTTCGGTGTTGTCGGTGCCGTCGGATAGATAACCGTCGTTCCAATGACTTTTCCGGTCGGATCTACTACTGCAAGCTTACAGCCTGTACGGAAGGCCGGATCCCATCCAAGAACCGTCTGTCCGACGATCGGAGGCTGCATCAGAAGCTGGTGCAGGTTCTTTTTAAATACACTGATTGCCCCATCTTCTGCTTTTTCTGTCAATTCACTGCGGATTTCCCTTTCGATTGCCGGCGCGATCAGACGCTTATAACTGTCTTCTGCTACTTCCTGTAGAATTGGAGTTGTATATGGATTGTCCCCATGGATCATCTTCTTTTCCAGATAACGGATGATGTCTTCCTGTGGTGCTTCGATCTTAACATTCAGGAATTTTTCTTTTTCCCCTCTGTTGAGTGCAAGCACGCGGTGTCCTGCAAGCTTGCTGACCGGCTCTTCAAAGTCATAATACATCTCATAGACCGATTCTGCCTTTTCATCCTTTGCCTGGGAAATGACTTTTCCCTTCTGCATGGTTGCTTTTCTGATCCAGCTTCTGTAATCTGCTTCATCTGATACAGATTCTGCAATGATATCCTTTGCCCCGTCAACTGCTTCTTTTGCAGTAGCAACTTCTTTTTCCGGATTCACATATTCGAGTGCATAAGTCTCTACCGGCTTATCAGCCTTCTGTAATGTAATAAGTGCTGCCAGTGGTTCCAGTCCTTTTTCTTTTGCGATGGTTGCACGTGTCCGCCTTTTCGGTCGGTACGGACGGTACAGATCCTCTACCACAACCAGCGTCTCTGCTGCCAGGATCTGCTTCTTAAGGTCTTCTGTAAGCTTTCCCTGTTCTTCGATGCTTGCCAATACCTGTTCTTTCTTTTCTTCCAGATTGCGCAGATATAACAATCTTTCATGCAGGGTTCTAAGCTGTGCATCGTCCAGCGTTCCCGTTGCTTCTTTTCTATATCTTGCGATAAATGGAATCGTGTTGCCTTCATCAATTAATTTTACCGCAGCATCTACCTGCCATCTTTTGACACCAAGTTCTCCGGTAATCACCTGATTAATATCCATACATTTGCCTATACCTTTCTGCTGTATTCAAAAGGGGTTTTCAGCACTGTGTGTACAACAGCAAAATTTCCCCTTGTCACCGCGGATAATTATAACTGAATTCACTACTCTATGCAATGGAATGGACAATACAGAGTTCACTCTGTTTTCTTGAAAATACATTTTTCCTGTGTTATACTGAACATAATTGAACTTATTAGGAAATATAAAGACTAAAAAGAGGTTTTACTTATGAATCAGGAAACACAGGGACTCTCAAAACAACAAATCAAATCCAGAGAAACGAAGGCAAAAATCTTCCAGGCAGCCAAACGCATCTTGCAAAAGCAGGGATATGAACAGCTTTCTATTAAAAACATCTGCGAAGAAGCAGGTGTTTCTAACGGGAGCTTTTATCATCATTTTAAAACAAAGGATGATCTTCTTTCCTATTATATTGAAGAACAGCCAAGCATGGACCCGGATCTGCTCGGTCTTCCTGCTAATGCCGGTGAGACAAAGAAAGCGATTATCTCTGTCTACCTTAATTATGTCCACTACTGTGAAGAGCTCGGAGTTGAATTTATGGCCAATTACTATACACCAAAGAATCAGTCCCTGAACCCTTTAAGCCGTACAGAACGTCCTTATCCAATCATCACGGTTCATGATTATCTGAAACGTGTGATTGACGCAGGCATCATCTCTCCTTCTGCGGATCTGGAAGATATTACCACTGACATCCGTATGATCGTCATCGGAAATGTATTCGAATGGTGTCTGAAAAGTGGAAATGCTGACTTTGAAGGAAATATGCAGCGTTCTTTAGAAACGTACCTGAACGGATTATTTTAATTATTGTATACAAAGGATGATTATATATGTACACATTTATTGCCAATCCCAATGCCAGATCCGGCAGGGGTATCCTGCTCTGGAAGCAGATTGAGCTGATCTTAAAAGATAGAAAGATTACCTATCAGGTTCTATTTACCAAATACCAGCACCATGCTACCAGACTGGTGCACGATCTTACTTCTGACGGGGAACATCATACCATCGTTGTGCTTGGCGGCGACGGGACTTTGAATGAGGTTATCGATGGAATCGCCTTTCTTGACAAGGTTACGCTTGGATATCTTCCTCTTGGTTCCGGCAATGACTTTGCAAGAGGTATCGGACTTCCGACGGATATTCAGGAAGCTCTTGACGAAATCCTTGCGCCGACGCATTATACTTATATGAACATCGGTGTGCTTGATTATGAAGATAAGCACCGCCGCTTCGCTGTAAGTACCGGTCTTGGATTCGATGCTGCTGTCTGCCATCAGGTGATGGTGACTCCTTTGAAAGCATTCCTAAACCGTCTGAAACTTGGAAAACTTACTTATCTTGGCGTTGCACTTCATAAACTTCTGACATTAAAACCTGTAACGATGACCATTACAACCGAAGACGGTATTACAAAGACTTATCACAAAGTCTACTTTACAGCTGTTATGAATCTCGGCTATGAAGGAGGAGGCTTCCGCTTCTGCCCTGCTGCCGACTGCAGTGATGACAGGCTGGATATCATTACTGTCTCAGATCTTCCAAGGCTTAAGGTTCTCTGCCTGCTGCCGACTGCCTTTAAAGGCTGGCATACACGCTTCCGGGGAATCAATATCGATACCTGCACGGAAGTTACAGTCACCAGTGACCGTGCACTTCCTGTACATACTGACGGCGAACCTGTATTCTTACAAAAAGAAATCCATGTTCACCTGGAAGATCAGAAACTTCGTATCATCACACCATGCAAATAATGTACACATTCTGATTGTTTTGGATTGCCCATATAATTCTATGTTTACGGCGATCCTGTGATAGGAGGACATTACTATGCTTTTGTTGATTTTCGGAATTATTACATTTTTCGTTGCTTCGTATTTTTATCTGATCTGGCCAAGACGTTCCAGGAAGCGACAGATTCATCCGTTTCTTCATACGATGTTTGCTCACAGAGGTTACCATTGTATCGAAAAAGGAATCCCCGAAAACTCGATTCCATCTTTCCGCGCAGCTATTTCCCGTGGTTACGGAATCGAATTGGATGTTCATCTTTCCAAAGACGGACAGCTGATCGTTTTTCACGATGATACTCTGGAACGCATCTGCGGACGACCGGAACAGATTGAAAATCTGTCACTCAAAGAACTTAAGACCTGCCGGCTTTCCAACACAGATGAGACCATTCCTCTGTTAACGGATGTGCTCTCTCTCGTCGACGGCCGGGTTCCTCTGCTGATCGAACTTAAGATTCCAAAAACTTCACTCAAAATCTGTCAGAAGACCTGGGATGTGCTCTCCAGATATCAGGGACCTTTTATGGTACAGTCTTTTAACACACTCGGCATCTGGTGGTTCAGGCGCCATGTTCCACATGTACTGCGCGGTCAGTTATCTTCCAATCTGACAGCAGATAATCTCCCGGAACCATGGATCCTGACCTTTGTTGTAAAGCATTTACTTGGAAATGTGCTTGGAAGACCTGATTTCATCTCTTATAAACTTGCAGATCTCCCGTCCTTTGAAGTCTGGTTTCTTAAGAGATTCCTCCGTCTTCCGATTGCTGTGTGGACGCTTCGTACACCGGATGCACTAAAAAAAGGAAAGATGCATTATGATATGCAGATTTTTGAGAGGAAGAAAGCGTATTATTAATATATTAATATTGCACGACATGCAAGCTCGAAAAATGTTAAGATTCCATGAACTTGGTTGTTGATTCAATTTTTTCATGTTATAATGCGCTTTGAAACAAGATAAGATAATAGCAAAGGCTTTGAAAAAGGGGTAGTTCATATGAAGGCCATTGATAAAGCAAAGAGTTTTTTGAAGAAATATCGTCACGCCTGGGTACTGTTATACTTCCTGATCTATATGCCATGGTTTGTTTATCTGGAGCGGCGTACAAATGTACGGCATTACATGATTCATTCTCCAATTGACAATCATATTCCTTTTATAGAATATTTCATTGTTCCATATTTATTATGGTTTGTATTTATCGCTGTTACAGTGGCTTATTTCCTGATTAAGGATAAATGGGGATTTTACAGGCTGTGTGCTTTTTTATTCTCCGGAATGACAGTTTTCCTGATTATTTGCACCATTTTCCCAAATGCATTAGACTTGAGACCAACCGTTTTTCCAAGGGACAACGTATTTACAGATCTGGTAAAGATGATATATAAGGCAGATACACCAACCAACGTACTTCCTAGTATTCACGTATTTAATTCGCTTGGTGCCTGCATTGCAATTTCACACAGTAATGATCTTAAAAAGCACAGATGGATTCAGATCAGTGCCTATGTTCTGGCAGGTCTTATCGTTCTGTCTACCATGTTCTTAAAACAGCATTCGGTAACAGACGTGATTGCAGCCGTTACGATGGCTTGTGTCATTTATCCATTCGTGTATGTAACAGCTGACAAGAAGGCTCCTAAGCTTTCCCAGCAGCCGACTTAAATGGTATACAGAGGACCTGCCACTGGCAGCTTCTCCTGTATGCTTTGGCATGTAAGAAAAAGAGAGGTATGAATTTATAATCATTCATACCCCTCTTTTTGTATCGCCATGCATTCTAATATCTATTTGCTTTTCTTTACCAGACAACGTTTTTTGAAGAATGCAATCCCATAACTGAATATCTGATCATACTCTTCTTCCAGCTCTTTTGTATACATACGGTCTGCTATTTGTCTTATTGCTGTATCACTATCCGCTTCCATTTTTTCTATATTCTTAGATACTTTCGCCTCAAAAACAGCAGCCCTTCCATTTGCGATATCATATACGACGACATCACTTCGTCCTTCTCCATGTTCACGGTTCGATTCCACTGAATAACCCGCTCCTGTAAATATTCCGGCAAGAAACGCATGATAAAAATCTTCTTTATAATCATGGTAGCTGATCGTTTTCCGTAATAATGTATTCATTTCATGGGTCAATCTTTCACTGTTCCCGGACCATACTGCATCAAAAAGTCCTTTTCTACTCCAGGTTTTTGCACTGTCATCAAACCATTTTATAATTGTTATTTCAAATATTTCCCGGATTTCTGCGTTTGGAATCACCAGTGCCGCCATCCCATCTCTTACAGATCCCTTTAGATTATCCTCCCTCACTTTCGTAAGATATCCTGTCAGATATAAAATACTCCAAAGATTATCTTCCGATGAATGCAGATAATCATACGTGAGATTTTCATCAATCCGTTGTACAATATATCCTCCGGCAAGCAACGTTTCCAGTTTCTTAGTAATATTGCTTCCTGCATAATCGATAAAAGACCGGATTACTGCATTATCACTCGTATTCTTCCAGTATCCTGCCGGTGCTGCTTTGGGATCACGCTGAAGATCACGCATATAATTCATGACATCCCATGGACAGTATACATCAAATTGTCCAAAATGATATCCATCATACCATGTTTTCACTTCTTCCGCATGTTCTGTCGTGCCGGCATCATAAAGAATAGTATCCACTTCAGCCTGTGTAAAACCAAAATATTCATTAAATCTGGAATCTGTAATATTATCTGACACAAAATTATTCGTTCCTGTAAAGATACTTTCTTTCGCAATCTTAAGACATCCTGTAATTACAGCAAACTGAAGTGCTGCATTATCTTTTAATGCTGTGCTCATAATCTCTTTCATGATGTCCAGCATCTGTTCATAATAACCATTGCTGCTCGCTTTTGCCATTGGTACATCATATTCATCCAACAGCAAAATAACTTGTTTGCCGTAATAATCTCTCATCAGTCTGATCAATGTATAGAGCGATTGTCCAACCTGGATTTTTCCGGAATTCCCACTTTTCAAATCTTTAAAAAGTTGCCTGTCATCCAGATCCATTTTTTCATTTTCCAGCAAGTATGCGTGTTCTTTATACAGATTAGATATCTGAACTGCAAGCCTTTCATAAGCATCTTCAAATGTAAGCCCGTCAATATCTTTCAATGTCAGAAATACAACCGGACACTGGTTCATCCATGCGTTGCATAATGTCTCATCCTTTGCAATTTCAAGACCATCAAATAACTTTTTATTATCAAAACGTATATCCAAAAAATGAGCCAACATGCTCATTCCCATTGTTTTTCCAAAACGTCTTGGACGGGTAATCAGTGTAACTTCTGCAGATTCTCTTTTTAATAGTTCTTTCAGCAATCCACTCTTATCTACATAATAATATCCATTTTCCCGAATTTTCTTAAAATCGGAAATTCCTACAGGAATATTAAGTCTGTCCTTCACTTTCTCCCTCCTTTTTGTCTTCTCTTTGATATATCAAATTTTAATAGTCCATTATCATGTCTCAAAAATCAGAATTTTCAATTTTCTCCAATAATCTATATTAATTATAGCATAAAACCAGGAATTACATTCAAAAATTTATCTCCGCTCAATCCCTGCATAAACCGTATATTTTTCAAATGCCGACGGGATCGAATATTCCTTCTTTATCTGTTCCGGGTGGATGAATAAAAATCCTTTTTCATTCGTCTTTTCCAGTTCATCCACGATCACTTCATAGCCTGTTATATGCCATTCTATGTGGCTGAAAATATGCTTTGCTTCTGGAAGCTTCTGTACTCTTACTGGCATGAGACCGATGTTCTTACTATATTCCGTTACCTCATCCATGGATAAGTGTCCATCCAGATTCGGGAATTCATATAGTCCTGCAAGCAATCCTTTTGCCGGTCGTTTACGGATGGCGATCTTATCATCATCTTTGAAAATAAGAACTGTTCTATCTTCAATTTTCCGGGCTTTCGCTTTCTTTTTCACTGGTATCTCAGCGGTCAGATCTTCTTTGTGTGCCACACACATTTCTTTCACCGGACATTCTTCGCATTTTGGCTCTCCATTTGGCACACATACAATTGCGCCAAGTTCGATCAGTCCCTGGTTAAAATCACTCGCCGCATTTTCCGGAATGATTCCTTCTAGTGCTGTTTCTATCTTTTTTCTGACGCTTTGCTTCATAATGTCTTCGTAACTTCCGATGATTCTTGATATTACCCTGAGTACATTCCCGTCCACTGCTGGTTTTGGGATTCCATAGGCAAATGCGCTGATGGCTCCTGCTGTATAATTCCCGATCCCTTTTAGTTTCAGTATTTCCTCATAAGTATCCGGAAATATACCATGATAATCCACCATGATCTGCTGTGCTGCTTTTTGCATGTTTCTTACACGGTTATAGTATCCAAGTCCTTCCCATAGCTTTAACAGCTTATCTTCCTGTGCTTCCGCCAGATCTTTTACCGTCGGAAGTGCTTTTAAGAACCTGTCATAATAGCCTTTTACTGCTTCTACTCTTGTCTGCTGCAGCATGATCTCTGATACCCATACGCGGTACGCATCCGGGTTGTGGCGCCACGGAAGGTCACGCTTATTCTTTCTGTACCAGTCTGTCAGCGGAATTACGATATCGGCCAGCTTATCCGTTTTTTGTGAATCCATATTATTATCTGTTTGATTTTTTCTTTCTTTTATTTTCACAGCTTTTATATCCTTCATTTATATATTAATTCTTTTTATTACCATTCGTACATTATTCACTCAATGATTTCTGCTATACTTCATATTTTCAGACACCCTCTGGTATGTTTCTTCTGTAATTCTCATTACTTTATATTTTCGAACATACTATCGGATTTATTATAACTTACATTTCTATATAACGTCAAAGCCCTTTTCCTGGAAATGTCGTCTTGGGTCCGACACCTTCAGGAAAAGGGCTCTTAGAAGGGAATGTGGCTGATCCTTGCCACGAACAATATTATCGTTTGATTACATTATATGCCTGTTTTATTGAAATTACCAATCGGTTATTCTCATGTGTTTATAGAATATATCTATAAATCATCTTTCTTTTCTATTATCATTTTCTATATGTATTCTTTATTATAGAAAAAAGCAATTGGAAAATTTATGAATAAAAGCCTATACTATTCATAGAAAATAAATATAAATTTTATTAGGAGGTATTCGGTATGTCAATTACAGCTGAAACAGCGAAAGCTCATGCAAATGACCCTGCCGTATTATGTTGTAGGGCAGAGGGCGGAATCACAATTGAACCTGCAAACTTAGAGGATCCGGCAATCTTCGACGAATTAGTAGATTCTGGACTTTTAAATCTGGACGGATGTCTGAAAATCGGACAGGTTCTTGGGGCAAAATTAACAAAGACAAGTGATTCTCTCTGTCCACTGACAGCAGACAACGTAGAGGGATTCAAATCTGATGATGAATTAGCTGCTGACGAAGCTCCTGCAGAAGAAGAAGCTCCAGCAGAAGCTGCACCTGTTGCAAGCGTTCAGGGTGCTGTTACTACTATCAAACATGGTAAGGTAGTAATCTCTATTAAAGAAGGAAAAGATATTTATCTTGAGCTTCCTATCTAGTAATTATGAAGTTCCTGCCTCTGGCAGCTTCTTAATCCATTATGACAACTCTAAAGGGCAGATATCACGCAACGATATCTGCCCTTTTTATATCTGTTATCTGATTTCAGATCATTTTTTATATTTCATTTATCTTATCTCTCTGTCACACATACGCCCCATGGTTCCAGTACATAGCTTCTATCTGCCACACAGTTCTCCTGGCTGCCTTTCGCAATCACAACTTCTTCTTCCAGCTCCAGTACGATGCTTTGTTCTTGTTTCGAATAATTCAGATAAAATGTAACCTCTTTTCCCTGTGCATTCTTCCCTTTTCTTATAATCAACGGGAATGTTGCTTTTTCTTCACAGGATACACCTGCTTTTTCCAGTATATATCTGAAGAGTCTCTGTAATTCCGCTTCTTCAAACATACATCCGATATGATATGCATATCCGTCTCCATACTGATTTTCTGTAATTGCCGCGTATTCTTTCCAATTATAATGTTCATAAGAAGAAAGTACATTTGCCGTATCCGGAATCAGTAATTCCATGAATACTTCTGCTTCCGGATGAACCTCTCCCATTCCTGATAATGTAACTTTTTTCGGGAATGTAAACTGCTGATAATGCATCCCAAATACATCTGTCATGTTATGAGGCTGATCATCTGCATAGACTTTTACATTTTCATTGGCAAATCCTGTCTTAAAGGTTGAAACCAGTGTACCGCCCTGTTTTACATATTCTTTCAGACGATTCAGAACTTTTTCTTCTACTGCATAAAGTGCAGGTAAAATGATTACATCATAATTTTCGATGTTCTGGCTTTCCGGCCAGATGAAGTCGCATTCCACATTTATTTTATATAGTGCATCATAGATCCATCTTACTACATCGTTATAACGGATACCTTCATTTCCTGCTGCTGTCGCCTCAATTCCAAACCAGTTAAGTGCTGTTAATGCTTCATTACTTACCATGATTGCAACTTTATTTTCTTTTTTAAGTCCGCAAAGCTTATCACTGTATTCTGCCCATTCATTTCCTATTATCTGAGCTTCTTTATACACCGCATTTTCCTTGAAATCATGGCTTAAAATTCCTTTCCAATAAGTTTCAAAGGAATTGTGGATTGAATGCCAGTGCCAGTACATTACACCATTTGCCCCGGATGCCAGATGGCTGTATGCCTGAAGTCTTAACTGGCCTTTATATGGTGTCCATCCAGGATAGCCCTGAGCCTCTGTTTCAAGAACCAGATAATTATCATTTTTCAGGCATCTTGTCATATCGCCGCCAAATGCAATCTCGATACCGGTCAAATCATCCTGCGTCGGATGATAGATATCAACGCCTGCCATTGTAAGCTTCTTTGCTGCCTTGAAGTGACTGACATCAGGCTGTACACCATATGAATATCCTCGCCACTCAAAATCAAAGTTGTGTGTAATAAACTGATCCGGTCTTTTATATTCCGACACAATATCCGCCTGCCATCCAAGGAATTCATCCACCAAGCTTCTCTGATACTTTTCAAACTCTGCCCCCAGACTTCCGTTAATCGTACCTCTTACATCCGGAAAATCTTCCCATGCATTAATCCTGTTACTCCAATAATCCAATCCGAATTCATGATTCATCGCATCCAGATCATCGTGGAATTTTTTTCTTAAATATTTTATAAAACCAAGCTGTACATTCTTTCCTGCTGTTCCATAATATTTTGTCTCATTATCCACCTGAAAACCTATGACGCATTTTCTATGTGCAGATACTTCCATCAGCTTACGGATCACACGTTCTGCATAAAAGCGGTAAACCGGATGTGTAATATCCATAATCTGCCTTGCACCATAGATGCCTTGTCCTTGTTTTGTTGCTGCAATGACATCCGGATATGTTTTTACCATCCAGGTTGGAACCGCATACGTCGGAGTCCCAATGATCACCTGGATTCCTTCTTTTTCCATCGCATCCAGCACACGTTCCACATGCGAAAAATCAAAAACCCCTTCCTGCGGCTCACAGGTACTCCATGTCGATTCTGCAATCCTGACTGTATTGATGCCTGCTTTTTTCATCATTCTTACATCTTCTGCAAGTCTGTCATACGGCATATATTCATCATAATATGCAGTTCCATAAATTAGCTTTTCCATTATTTATTCCCCTTCAATCTTTTTATCTGACTCTTATTTTGCTGCCTTACGTTCGTTTAAGTCTGACAGAATACCTTCATATTCTTTATCCAGATGATAAAAATACAGTACTCCGATCTGGATCATTGTCAATATAATCGGCACATAGATATATCCTGCTTTGATTGCCGTAAGTGCACCACTTGTCTGTACTTTCGCAGAACCTACATATCCTCCGATATTCAGAATTACTCCAAGAAGTACTGTACTGAGTCCGTTTCCTAACTTCTGTCCGAAACTTGCTGCACTGTTGATCAGTCCTTCTGTACGTACGCCAGTCTTCCACTCACCATATTCGATCGTATCTGTAACCATTGCAAACATACAAGCCGAGATTCCCGAGTTACCGATTCCTCTTGCCGCACATCCAATAATCAGTACCGGTACGCTAGTTCCCGCAACAGCCATAATTCCATATCCGATGATCATAATTGCGGCTCCTGCCATCAGAACATTTCTCTTTCCATATTTCTTAACAAAGATTGCAATGAAGAACATACAAATAATCTGTGTTACCTGAAGTGCTACCGAAAATGTTCCGATCAGGTTACTGTTACCAAGTACATTCTTTGTATAATATACTTCTGCCGATCCATTCACACCCTGTGCAACGAAAATCAGAATCAGGTTCAATGTTGCCATAAACCAGTATTTATTCTTTAGAAGTGCTTTAAATCCATCTTTAACTGAAACATTCTCTTTCTTCGCTTCTGGATCATTTCCAACACGTTCTTTTGTTCCAAAGAATGTAATCATAAATGTGATGATCTCTAAAATACCAAACACGATAAATGTATATGTCCATGCATGTGCATCATTTCCAAAGAATTTTACAACTGGTAATGTACAGGTCTTAATGAATAATGTTCCTGTTGTCGCAAGGATCATACGGAAGATGCTAAGTACTGATCTTTCATACTGATTCTGTGTCATCAGTGCTGTCAGTGTTGCATACGGAAGATTGATTCCTGTAAATAATACAGTAAATGCAAGGTTATAACTGAAGAATATGTAGATCAGCTTTGCCGTCTGTGTCCAACCTGTCGGCACTGCGAATAAAAGAACCGTACCGATCGCATACGGAATCACCAGCCTTAAAATCCATACTCTCGCTTTTCCGTATTTTGAATTGGTTCTGTCGATGATGATCCCCATGATCAGATCACTGACTCCGTCAAATAGTCTGGAACATAGCATGATCACTCCGACCGCTGCCGCTCCTACGCCGACAATATCTGTATAATAGAACATCAGAAATGCGGACATTGCTGAATACATAATATTGCTTGAGAAATCTCCAAATCCATAAGCAATACGTTCTTTTACACTTATTTTTCCATTACTATCTGTTACATTTTGTGACATCTTATTTTCTCCCTTTCTTTTTTGATAGCATTATCTTATCAATCAGTCAGAGAATAATCTATCAATTATTTCGTTCATTTATCATTTATTTCTGGTATTTCTTCCATATTTTTTACGAAATTGATTCGGTGTCAGATTTTCGTACTCCCGGAAAATCTTTCCAAAGTAGCTCTGAGAGCAAAATCCAAGATAGTTTGCTATATCTTCTGTCTTGTATTCCGAATACTGTAACATGTTTTTTGCAAGCTTGATTTTTTCTCTTTGAATGTATTTCTGAATCGTGATTCCTTCCGTCTTGTGAAATAATTCTGACAGATAAGTTGTATTGGCTCCTATTTCATTTCCAATATTTCCGATCTCAATTTTGCTGTGTAAATGTTGAAAAATGTATTTTTTTGTATCTTCTACCAGCATATTTTTTACTTTCGGCTTTTTATTTTCCTGTACTCTTTCCAGAAATGTCTGTTCCGCTTTTCTCATGAACGAGCGTATTTCGACAATATTTGACATCTTTTCCACCTGCATAATATATGCATCTACCATGGAAAACGCCATTTCCGTGAGGACGCCTCCTTCAATTGCTGCACGGGACGCCAACGTGATCACACAGATGGCAATGTTCTTTTCCTGACGGATCTGGTTTTCTGAAAGTCGTCCTTCTGATCCCGCATATGTTTCCCTTAAGCTTTTCTGGAAACTTTCCATGTCTCCATTTCTTATACTATTCAGTTCTCTTACTTCCTGATCATATGGATTATGTGGGTTTTCAAACTCCATACGATCAAATAATACAGAGCCGACTTTACGTTCATGGATATGATCTTCGTTTACTTTTTCCCCATTCTCTCTCCAGAGATCTTCCAGTGATAATTCTGCTCCTGTCAGCATATGATATGCAAGCAGTACCGTCGTACCGAACCGGTCCCGGCTACAATATGGAATCTTTGGAAGCACAAACGAATCTTTCTGAATCCCACACTCCTGTGTCATGAATTTTTGCAGATCTGCCTGCTCATATTCTGCGAAGGATACCGGACCGATCAGATATAGTCCACTTTCTGCATCCTCAATTACTGCCGTTGTTACGCCCGGACACAGATTAATAAGATATGGTACGTTTTTTGTATCCTTTTTTTCTTCTCTGTATTTTTTCACTACGTAATCGATATGAAAATCTGTCAGATTACCATATATTTTTATTATATTTCTCTCTGGATCGAGTCTTGAAATAGATGTATGTAGAAGTTTTGCAAGCAGATTCATATTATATTCCATGCAGTTCCACCTTTATTCTTTATTCACACTTGTCTGATATACCACTGTTACAGCGTCTTTCCCATATTCTGGTAACTTCTCTTGCATACTTTGGTATAAAAAAAGCGTGTTACTGTATTGTAATTATTGTAACACACTTTTTCATCTCTTTATTTTATTTTCCTGTTACTGTAACTGCTTCCTCTTCGTCTTCTATCCAGTTCATTCTTCCATAACGAAGTGCAATTCCATGAATTTCCTTCTGAAGTCTTACAGATAACTGGTTCTTTCTGATTCTCCATTTCCAGTTTGTTCCGACTGTCGATGGGGTATTCATACGGTATCTGTTATCCAGTCCCAGATAATCCTGCATCGGGATCACACATAATTTTGCTGCGCTTCTCATAACCAGACTGATCAGTGACTTATAAAGTTCTTTTTCCGGTGTATATGTATCGCACAGATATTCTCTGGTAAGTTTCTGCTCTTCTTTGCTGATGCTTCCCCACCAGCCAACCAGTGTCTCGTTATCGTGTGTACCTGTGTATGCCACACTGTTTTCCGGATAATTGTGCGGAAGGTAGTCATTTGCACATCCGGAATCTCTGGAGTCGAATGCGAATTCCAGAACCTTCATTCCCGGGAATCCACTGTCTCTTACCAGGTCACGTACTGTGTCGGTCACATATCCAAGGTCTTCTGCGATAACCGGTTTCTCTCCCAGTGCTTCTCTCACTCTCCAGAATAATTCAATACCAGGTCCTTTTTCCCAGTGTCCGTCAACTGCTGTCTCTGCTCCGTATGGAATAGAAAAATACTCATCAAATCCACGGAAATGATCGATTCTTACCACATCATACAGACGGAACACATAAGACAGACGAGATAGCCACCACTGATAACCGGTTTCTCTGTGATATCCCCAGCGGTACAGAGGATTTCCCCATAACTGTCCTGTTGCGGAGAATCCATCCGGCGGGCATCCTGCTACTGCTACCGGTACATTTTCCTCATCTAACTGGAAAAGTTCCGGATGCGCCCATGTGTCCGCACTATCCATCGCAACATAGATCGGAATATCTCCGATGATCTGGATGCCTTTTTTGTTGGCGTAAGCTTTTAATTTCATCCACTGCTCGTAGAACTTGAACTGCATATACTGCTGGAATTCGATGTCAAAATACAGTTCCTCGCGGTAATAATCCATTGCCGGTCCCCAGCGGAGCTTAATATCGTCAGCCCACTGCTTCCACTCTACGCCGCCAAATCTGTCCTTTACTGCCATGAACAGGGCATAATCTGATAACCACCAGCTGTTTTCTTCTACGAATTTCTGATATCCTGTATTCTCCTGAACCTTACTTCTTTCGTATGCCTTACGAAGAAGTGGATACCGTCCTTCGTATATCTTTTTATAATCAATACTCCCTTTTACTCTTCCCCAGTCTACTGCATCACATTCTTTTTTTGTCAGGACGCCTTCCTCGATCAGTGTATCCAGATCGATAAAGTACGGATTTCCTGCAAATGTTGAGAATGACTGATATGGTGAATCTCCATAGCTTGTCGGTCCAAGTGGCAGGATCTGCCAGTAACTCTGTCCTGCTTTTTTTAACCAGTCTACAAATTCATATGCACTTTTTGAAAAACAGCCAATTCCATACTCTGATGGGAGACTGCTGATTGGCATTAAGATGCCTGCTGCTCGATTGCTCATTCTATGTTCCCCTTCTACTATTCTTCTGTCTTGTTCCGCAGTTTTTGCGGACCTTTTACTATACGGTTATCTCAACTCCATAATGATCTGATACCACCGGATAATGATCCCCATTGCAGATTACCTTAGAACTTTTGACGCATTCCGGCTTATTAACGAAAATGTAATCCAGTCTCTTTTCGTTTTTGGATGCCCCGTTTCTTTTATCTTCCTTGCGCCATCCGTCAATTTCTTCTGCTACTGTAATTCCAGAGTCTTTTTCATCTGCTAAAAGATAAGTATCCTTCCATCCGGCATTCCGGATCAGATCGTATCCTTCGCCTCTTACATCTGCCTGACTGTTAAAATCACCCATCAGCCATATGCTGCCTTTCTGATACATGGAATCGTCAAATGTGTGACTCATACATTTCCACTGATCTGTAAATGGCTCTTCTTCGTCATTCCACCATCCCATATGTACAGTGAAAAACCAGTCTTTACATCCTTCCACCTGGATTCCAAGCGTCTTTCTTGTCTTCCAGTTTTCATAGTCATCACCTTTGCTGATCAGGAATTCCTGCGCTCTCTTAATTGGCTTCTTTGAAAGTAATGCCATTCCTTCGTCATATTTTCCATATCCGATCTTGGCACTGATCCAGGTCCAGTAGTAATAGACGTTTCTTTTTCTCAGCTCTTT
This sequence comes from uncultured Dorea sp., assembly GCF_934294775.1. Classification (GTDB taxonomy): domain Bacteria; phylum Bacillota; class Clostridia; order Lachnospirales; family Lachnospiraceae; genus Dorea_A. Next base: position 74,175 of record NZ_CAKRAH010000007.1, on the reverse strand, counting down.
TACTACGTATCTTGCATGATTATCCTGTCTCACCGGACGGTTAAAAGTTCCGCAGCGGATATAACCATCCAGCATGATATCCGGAATCTCATTTTCCTGAATTGTCTGATTGACTTCCTGCAATGCTATGATGTCCGGCTGTTCTTTTTCCAGCATCTCTATGAACTTTTCTGTCTTTTTTGCATAGTCCGGTTCTTCCAGACTATGCGTATTTAATGTTAATAATTTCATTTACATGCTCCTAAAGAATATTATTCGTTATTGTTTACACAATATATGAACAGTAACTATTATTTCTTACAGAATATCATTGATGTCTGACTTTAATACGTCTGCCTTTGGCCCGTATACTGCCTGGATTCCTTCATCTTTTTTAAGCAGTCCTAACGCACCTTCTTTTTTCCATGCTTCGAGTTCTGCGACTTTTTCCACATCTTTTACTGTTACACGAAGTCTGGTCATGCAGGCATCTACCAGAACGATGTTCTCACGCCCGCCAAGGAGGGCTATGATTCTCTCTGCCTGGCTGTTGCCGCCTTTTCCTTCTGAAGATCCGGACGTGCTTTCTGCCTCTTCTGCATTATCATCCATGTAGTTACCAAGTCTTCCCGGTGTTGCAAACTGGAACTTACCGATCATAAAGTATGCTACGAAATATCCGATTACAAAGAATGCCACACAGCAGATTACGAAGTTAATCACATCTCCTGCAAGTCCTGCTTTGATACTCATCGGAATTCTTGTGATAAATTCAAGGTTACCAAAGGAATGTACTCTTAAGTGAATAATTCCTGACATTGCAAATGCACATCCCTGAAGTACTGCGTATACGATATATAATGGCAGTGCACAGAACATGAACATGAATTCCAGCGGCTCTGTAACTCCTGTTAAGAATACAGCCAGTACAGTAGAGAAGAACATGGATTTGTATTTTGCCTTTTTGTCCTGGTCTACTCTTCTGTACATTGCAAGAGCAACACCAAGTAACAGTCCGGTTGCCCCGATCATCTGTCCGACTTTGAAACGTGCCGGTGTAACGGTTGTTAACAGATGCTGGTATGCACTCATATTTCCTGCATCTTTGTAGTTGATCAGATCAGTTACCCATGCAAGCCATAACGGATCCTGTCCGAATACCTGTTTTCCTGCATTGATTCCGGTTGCAATTGTATAAGTACCTCCGAATGAAGTGTAGTTCATCGGAATTGTCAGCATATGATGCAGTCCGAACGGAAGCAGCAGACGCTCTAATGTACCGTAGATAAATGGTGCAAGGATCGGTGATGTAGAGGATGAATTGGCAATCCATACACCGAATGCATTGATTCCGGACTGTACAACCGGCCATACTACGGAAAGAATCAGGGAAATGATCACTGACCATGCGATACATACCATTGGTACGAAACGTTTTCCATTGAAAAATGCAAGCGCGTCCGGAAGTTTTCTGTAGTTATAATATTTATTATAGATGACTCCACCGGCAAAACCTGAGATGATACCGACGAATACACCCATATTCAGTGCCGGCACTCCAAGAACCGATGTGAAATATCCATTTACAAGAATCTCTTGTCCAAATAATGTATGTGTAACTGCAGATGCATCATTTAACATCTCTGAAGTTACCCCGAAGATCGAACCGGTAATCTGGTTGATCAGGATAAATGTAATAACTGCCGCAAATGCGCCGCCGGCTCTTTCTTTTGCCCAGGAACCACCGATTGCTACTGCAAATAAGATGTGCAGGTTATTGATCACGGCCCATCCGATGTTCTCCATTGTGCTTCCGATTGTCATTATAAGTGATAGGTCTCCGCCTGCCATCTGAACCAGCTTACCAAGACTGATCATCAGACCTGCTGCCGGCATAACTGCGATAACCGTCATCAGAACTTTTCCAAGCTTCTGAAGGAAATCAAAATTAAAGTTGAATTTCTTTTTCTTTCCCGCCTGCGCATCGTTTTCTGTAGCTGCAGTCTTCGTTTCCTCTGTCTTTGTTGTTTCTTCTGTGTTGTTTTCTTTACTACTTTCTTCCTCAGCCACCAGTGTTAACACTGCTGACTCTCCGGCTTTTACTTCACCTTCTGTGTACTGAAGTTCTTTTCCTTCAGTATCTGAGCAAAGAAGTACCGGCGTGACCGGATTGATTTTTTTCTCTTCCAGATACTTAAGATCCACTTCTGCAACCAGATCTCCGGCTTTTACCTTATCTCCTGGTTTTACATATACTTTAAAACACTCCCCGTTTAATGACACTGTCTCCAGTCCGACATGAACTAATATTTCCAGTCCGTCCTCTGATGTAAATCCATATGCATGACCGGTTTCTGCCACTGTTGAAATCTCTCCATTTACCGGACTTACAATCTTACCCTCTGCTGGAATAATTGCTGCTCCGTCTCCCAGAACCTTATCTGCAAATACCGGATCTGGAACTTCACTTAAAGCTACTGCTTTTCCTGTTACCGGCGCAAGAATTATATCTGGAACCTTATTACTCTCATTCTCTTTCATAACGAAACCTCCTCATGTTTTCCGTTTTGCATTTATTTATGCAACCGTTTGCATTAATTATATTCATCTTTTGCACGATTTGCAATTCATTTTTCCAGATACTTTTCGATTCTACTTTTTACACAATTTTACCATCATGTTTTTATGCACTTTTCCCACAACGTCTACTATCTATACGCTAATCTCATCTTTTTTCATTCTTTACATAAAAACTCCACTGACTGGAACGTGCCTTAAAACTCATTCAAACTTTTACTGCATCCATGGATGTTGCTTTACAATCCAAAATTTCCATATCTGTATACCTTTCTTCTCACAGCACAATTCATGCACATGTTTGCGCAACAAACCATGCAAACAGATTGCAATTTTCTTTTTTTTGCAGTAAAATAAATACCATCATATAAAAATACCGGATGTACTGACAGAAATATTCTCTACCTGGTACATCTTATAATAACGGAGGCTATTGATATGGCAGTAACGATCAAGGATGTGGCTGCGCTGGCAGGTGTATCTCCTTCCACCGTATCCAGAACCTGTAAGAATAACGCTTCGATCAGCGAAGAGACAAAAGAACGTGTAAGAAAAGCGATGCTGGAACTTGGCTATGAACCGAATTTCCAGGCAAGTAATCTGGCTTCCCAGAACTCGCGTACAATCGGTATCATCCTTCCGGCTTCTGCAAAAGAGGTCTACGAAAACTCTTTTTATCTAGAGGCCATCCAGGGCATCAGCCATTATTGTAATGGCAGACAATATATGACAACGATTGTAACCGGACAGGACGAAGAAGAGATTCTGGATGCTGTACGCTCCATGTCCAGAAGCGGAAAAGTTGACGGCTTTATTGTGTTATATTCCAGAAAAGACGATCCTGTGATTGATTTTCTTTTTAATGAGGGACTTTTATATATCCTGATTGGAAAAGCAACCAGTTATACGAATCAGACGATCTATATTGATAACGACAATCTTCTGGCCGGCCGGGAAGCAACGGAATATCTGTATCAGCTCGGACACCGCAAGATTGCTTATCTTGGTTCTGACAGCGCCCTGATGTTCTCAGCTGACAGAAAAGCAGGATACCAGCTGGCTCTTACAAGCCATCAGATTCCTGTGCGGCCGGAATATTGTGTAGAAGTGAAGAATGTCTCAGCGAATAATGAAAACGCCATCCACGGACTTCTCATGCAGGAAGACCGCCCGACAGCGATTCTTGTCAGTGATGATATCCTTGCAGTCTCTCTGGAAAGAGTCTGCCTGGAAAATCACCTGTCCATCCCGGAAGACCTGTCCATCATATCCTTCAACAACTCTCTCTTTGCAAGACTGACCTCACCACAGCTGACATCGATCGACATCAACTCTGGACAACTCGGAAGCGAAGCCGCTTCCCAGATCATCAACCACATCGAGAATCCAAACCTGCTGGCGACAAAAATCATCGTGCCGCACAGACTGATAGAGAGGGATAGTTGTTGTAATATATGCTAACAAAAGGACGCCCCATCCGAATATATATGAAACGGTGCCGCTCCCTGCGGTCAATGTCACCTTATTCATATATATTCGGATGGGGCTGTTTTTTGATATGCTCTATTGTATATTACAACAATCTATCTGAGAAATTTTCCTTTTTATAAGACACAGAACCCGTGCAAAATATAATACAATAAGGTGACACTGACCGCAGGGAGCGGCACCGTTTGTATTATATTTTGCACGGGTTCGTCCGTCTTACAATATCTTAGACAAAAATTCCTTCAACCGTGGATCTTTCGGATGATCAAAGAATTCATCCGGTTTTGCTTGTTCTTTAATCTGTCCGGCATCTACAAAGATGACTCTTGAGCCAACCTCTTTTGCAAATCCCATCTCATGTGTTACAACTACCATCGTCATTCCTTCTCTGGCAAGCTGTTTCATCAGTTCCAGAACTTCTCCAACCATCTCCGGGTCGAGTGCTGATGTTGGTTCATCGAACAGGATCACGTCCGGATCCATTGCCAGAGAACGTACAATTGCGATTCTCTGCTTCTGTCCACCGGATAACTGGGATGGATAAGAATCTGCCTTCTCGGCAAGTCCTACCCTCTCCAACAGTTCCATTGCCCTTTTATCTGCCTCTTCTTTGCTCTTTCCAAGAAGCTTAACCGGCGCAAGTGTGATATTTTCCTTAATAGTCTTATGTGGGAACAGGTTAAAATGCTGGAATACCATTCCCATCTTCTGACGATGCTTATTAATATCTACAGACTTGTCTGTAATATCTACACCCTCAAAATATATATGTCCTTTATCCGGAACTTCCAGAAGGTTCAATGACCGCAGGAAAGTTGATTTACCGGAACCAGATGGTCCTACGATAACAACCACTTCTCCTTTACGGATCTCTTCATCAATTCCATTTAACGCATGAAAATCCCCATAAATCTTATGCAGACCTTCTACTTTGATCAGTACATCCCCATTATTAGTGGTCACTGTTTCTCAACCTCCTCTCCAGCAGACTTACAAGTTTTGTAAATATCATTACCATTGCCAGGTAGATCAGCGCAACAGCAATCAACGGCATAAATGCATCGTATGTACGGCTTCGAATGATATCTCCACCTTTTGTCAGGTCCTGCAGTGCAATATAACCGGATACAGATGTCTCCTTCAAAAGAGAGATAAACTCGTTACATAATGTCGGCAGAACGTTCTTAAATGCCTGTGGCATAATAATATACATCATTGTCTGCGCATAATTAAATCCAAGGCTCCGTCCTGCTTCAAACTGGCCATTATCAATCGACATAATACCCGAACGGAAAATCTCCGCCACGTACGCTCCTGAGTTGATACCAAATGCGACGATCGCTACCAGTACTTTGCTGATATCTACACTTCCAAATATGATAAAGTAAATGATCATCAGCTGTACAACAACCGGTGTTCCACGGATTACCGTCAGGTACACTTTGCATATTGCGTTCAGTATCTTAAGTTTTCCGGTCTTATCATGTGTCGTACGCACAATTGCAATCAAAAAACCAAGTAACACACCAATCAATACTGCAAATACAGTTACAATCAATGTAACCTTCAATCCATCGGCAATATATCTCCACCGGTTGTCATCTATGAAATTCAGAATAAACGTATCTTTTAATTCCTGCATCTTTTCTTCCCACTTTTCAGATTATTCGTTTACGATAATCATCTGTTTTCCTGTGTAATATGAATCAGAAAAATCTACCTGCTGTTTTCTTTCATCTGTTACAGTCATACCAGCTGCACCAAAATCAGCTTTTCCACTATCTACAGCAGCGATGATTGAATCAAACTCCATATCATTGATTGTCAGTTCCATACCAAGCTTATCTGCAATTGCCTGTGCAAAGTCTGCATCGATACCTACGATCTTGTTATCTTCATAATATTCATATGGCTCGAATGCTGCGTTTGTAGCCATTACAAGCTTACCATTAGAACGGTCAACATCTGCTGGTGACTCATATCCTTTATCTTCTGTTCCATCGATATAGTATCCGATGATCTTATCAAATGTTCCATCAGATTTCAGTTCTTTGATTGCTTCATTGAACTTATCTTCTAATTCCGTATTTCCCTTTTTAAAGCACATAGCATAGTCTTCTTCTACGTATGGTGTTTCAAGGATTTTAAGACCTTTATTAGCATCTACAAATGCTTTTGCAGGTTCATTGTCGATAACAACTGCATCGATCTTACCTTTTACCAGTGCCTGAACAGCATCTGCTCCTTTATTAAAACGCTCTACATGATCATCACCGAAATCATCTGAACAGTAGATATCACCTGTTGTACCTGTCTGTACACCGATCTTTGCATCTTTCAGATCATCTGCACTTTCAATTTTTTTGTCTTCTTTTTTAGATCCGCATGCAGCCATAGATACTACACATGCTCCGATCATCATTACGCTGATGAGTTTTTTCATCTTCATAATATTTTCCTCCATCCTTCTGACATAATATGCTCGGTACCCGGAGCCATGTTCTCCCCGGATACTTATATAGTGTATAAAAATACATATATACTTAATATATTATCATGTTTTATCCAAAAAACAACCCCCAACCTGTACTCCTTTCCCCTTTATGTTACTGTTTCACTGTGCAAAAAAGAGATTCAGGTATGAATATCTATCTTTTGGGATGCAGCGCACCTTGGCATAAAGTAAAGCCAGACGGTTTTTCTTTTCCAAAACCTGTCTGACTTTATTTTTCTATCTTATATTTATAATTTTATGCCATTGCCGTCTGGATAATTGTCCAGATTACAATAATTCCACCAAGAACAATTCTATAATATCCGAATACCTTGAAGTCATGCTGTTTGATATATCCCATCAGGAACTTAATCGCAACAATTGATAATCCAAAAGATACAATACATCCAAGCATCAGAAGACCAAATTCCGCACCAGTAAAGTGGAATCCGAACTTAATCAGCTTCAGAAGACTGGCTCCGAACATAACAGGAATAGCCAGGAAGAAAGTAAACTCTGCTGCCACTTCTCTTGATACACCAATGATAAGGGCTCCGATAATAGTCGCTCCTGATCTGGATGTACCCGGAATCAATGCCAGCATCTGGAAGAATCCGATCCACAGAAGCATCTGAAGATTCAGCTGGGAGATTCTTGTTACAGAAGGTGTCTTTCCTGCATTATTTTTCTCAATAATGATAAACAGAATACCATATACAATCAGCATAATTGCAACCGGAAGTGGTTTATAAAAAATTTCATTCAGAATGTCATTGAACAGTAATCCAACAATAGCTGCCGGAACTGATGCAATCACTACTTTGAACCACATCTGCCATGTCAACATTTTCTGCTTTTCTGTCTTCGTTGGTGAAAATGGATTCAATTTGTGGAAATATAATACTACAACTGCCATAATTGCACCTAACTGGATTACGACATCAAACATTTCCATAAATGCATCACTCATACCCGGCTTTAATACATTGCCAATCAGGATCAGATGTCCTGTACTGCTGACTGGAAGCCACTCTGTGATTCCTTCAACAATTCCTAAAATAATAACTTTAATAATATCTAACATTTTGCTTTCCTTTCTTAAACCAGAACATATTTTTCTATGAACCTGGCAACGCCTTCTTCATCATTTGTCAATGTAATATAGTCAGCAGCTTCTTTTACCGATGGGATCGCATTTTCCATTGCAACGCCTACCCCTACTTCTTTTAACATCTTAAGATCATTGTCACCGTCTCCGAATGCCATGATCTCCTCTTTTGAAATGCCAAGTACCTTCCCAAGTTCTATCATGGCCTTTCCTTTATTAACACCGGCAGCATTGATCTCCAGATTCATCGGAAGTGCTCCTGTGATCTCGATTCCGGGTATATCCTGGATCTCTGCCCTGGCAGCATCTCTGTCTTCTACAGAAGTAAACAGTGCCTGTATTTTATCTACCGGTCTGTCTTTTTCTTCTTCGAATTTTTCTCTTACGTCATCCACAGCAATTCGTGTAGATGAGATATAATTTGCCATCGCCGGTACTTCCAGATATTTTGAGATATTTTCCAGTGCTTCCCTCGATGCATATCCTACTCCTTCAAAATATATCTCTCTGAAAGAATCATAATGTTCAAATACATCCATCAGTTTTTCTGCAATATCATGTGCAAGCAGCTCCTCCACCATTGGCTTTCCGGTTGTGATATCTATCACTCTGGCTCCATTCGCGGTTACTGCATATTTGATCCCCGGAAATTCCAAAAGTTCCTTTGGTACTCCGGTTAATGGTCTTCCGGTTGATGGCATGACCAGAATTCCCTGATCAATTGCTTTTTTCAGTATTTCTTTTGTATACGGTGCCAGTTCTTTGTTTGATTTTAATAATGTTCCATCCAGATCGACACCAATCATTCTGGTCTTAATGTTCATATGTAACTAATTCCTTCCCTTCCTGTGTAAATAACAACAGATTCTTACTGATCTTATTCTCGCCCTGTTCATATGCCTGTTCCCCATGTGCGATCATCTTATCTACGACTTCCTGATTACCTGCCGGTGCAAATAATACTGTATCTTTTCTTGGAATCATGATTACAAGATCATCCTTTAATTTGTCTGCACATACCTGCCAGATGTGCTTATAGCAGACTGCGCTTGCCTCGTGATGACCATCTGCCACAATACCATACCCGCCATACCATGTGTTGGCAACAACAAATTCAACATCGCGGTTCAGATTCTCACATGCTTTGTGATAAAGTTCTATGACATCGCATTCCGGCGGAAGCATATTATCTTTTAGAATCTCATATACATCCTCATCTCTTTTTATTGCAAATACTACATTCAGATCCCCCAAAAATCCGATTACCGGTGCATCTTTTTCGGAAAAATGTTTTCCATTCAGAGCCTGTGTGTCCGAAAGCTCTGCTTTCACCCAAGGATAGATGTGTTCTTTTATATTCTCTAATCTATACTTTTCTTCTTCGTATTTTTTCATATAATTATATTCCTCTCCTATTTAAACATTCCTTCTCTATTTTATACAGAAATCTTTTTTATGGCAACCTTTCTCACTCAGTTTATGTAAAGTTTAAATGTTTTGCGTTACTGTTTTACAGCTATGCCAGCTACTGGTATATCCTGCAAAATTTGCTTTCTCTGGCATTTTGGTGTATAATATTAGAATATTCGCGAGAATGGAAAGGATATGTCTATGATAAGTATGAAAAAGAAACGAGTATTACGATCGGTTTTGGCAACCACCATCTGCACCGTAACAATTGCTTCTGTTAGTACTCCTGTATATTCAGCACCTTCTTCAAAAGAATTAGAAAGTACTACTTCCAATCTAAAAGGGGAATTAAATGATCTGAACAGCCAGCTGGCCACCTTAAGTAAGGAACTGGATGACACTTCAAGTCAAATTGAAGAGTTATCAGCTAAAGTCGAAAAATCCAAGCTGGATCTGGCCTCTGTTCAATTAGATGAAGAAGCTCAGTACGATTCTATGAAAGACCGCATCAAATTCATGTATGAGGGTGGTACCTCATCCCTGCTTCAGATTCTGCTCACTTCCGAAAATATGGGTGATTTTCTGAATAAGGCTGAATATGTTGCAACCATCAGTGACTATGACCGTTCTATGCTTAACCAGCTGCAAGATGTCAGAAAAAGCGTAGAAAAAAAACAAGAAGAACTGGAAGAGCAGCAAAGTAAGCTTTCTGGTCTTCAGAAAACACTGACAAGCAAACGCGAAGAATTAAATTCAAAGATTTCTTCTACTTCCGGAGAGCTTGCCAATTATCAGGCTCAGCTGGAACGTGCGAAAGCTGCTGAAGAGGCTTTAAAAATCGCACAAAATAATGCCGTATCTGGTTCTCTCAAGGCCGAAGATAAAAAGACCGAGACAAAAACCGACACTACTGCAACGGCTAGTAACAATAATAACAACAACAATAATAACGCGAATAAAACAACTCAACCAGCACAGACAACAACAAATAAAAATACAACAACTACTACAAAACCTAATACAACAACGAACACAACAACAAATACCGGCAATAACAACACATCTTCTACTTCGGATGTTGCTCTTTTCGCAGCAATCCTTCAGTGTGAAGCAGGTGGTTATGATGGAATGCTCGCTGTCGCAACCGTTATCATGAACCGTGTTGCAAGTCCTGCTTATCCTAATAACCTGCATGATGTAATCTATCAGTCCGGTCAGTTCGCTCCTACATGGAACGGTTCTCTGAACAAAGTCTTAAAACAGGGTGCTTCTTCAACCGCATATCAGGTTGCACAGGATGCCCTCGCCGGAGCAAGACATTCTGCAGTAATTAATTGTCTGCAGTTTAGATCTGCTTCTACAGGTGTATCGGGAGTCAATGTTGGTGGAAATGTATTTTTCTAAATTACATATAACAAGTACAATAGCAAGAGAAGCTGCCACCGGCAGCTTCTTACGAATGCACGAAGATAAAAATAAGCCTCAATACGAGGCTTATTTTTATCTCATTCTTTTTGTTTTTATTCATATTCCATGACATCGATCCACTTCATCAGGAAGTCTTTTTCGAGCCGGATATCTTTCTCTAATTCTGCTGCCGCTACGATTGGAAGCCACTGCTCTACATACTGCCTTGCAGTATCACTCTTCTTACAGAATAACTTCAGATAAAGATCTGCGCTTTCCTGATCATGCAATGCAAATAACAAATAAGTCATCGCTGCATCCGCACTTGCATTTCCCTGTGATGCATGTGCCCAGTCAACCACCGTCATCTTACCATTCTTCTCAACAATAACATTACTTGGATTAAAATCTCCATGACATAACTTTGTATGTTTTGGCATGCTCTCCAACCGGGTCAGAAGTTCATATCTTTCCGTTGCATCCAGTGCTTTCAGATTCTTGATTTCGGAAGCAAGTTTATCTTTTAATTTTGGCAATGTCGCTGCTGTTTTACTCTGTACTTTTAACTGCAGATCTACGAAATCGGACATGTATTTCTCAAGATTTGCACGGTCAACCTTCATCATCTCTTCCAGTGTCTTTCCTTCTCTGTTCTCAATGATCAGTGCCCATTCCCCATTAATCAGAGTTACCTCTTTAAGTTTCGGTATATCAAGTCCAGTCTCTTCTACCTTTACAGTATTAAGAGCTTCATTAAATACCGCTGACTTCGGATGATCTGTCGCAAATATCTTAACAATACCTTCTTCTGTCTTATAAACTGATTTGTAAGGTCTCTCTACGATTACATTTTTCTTCTCGAGCTTCATACAGATTCCTCCTTTTTTATTGAATCTTTGGCCCATTTCCTTTTCGTTGTCTGTATTATACACCTTATTGTCAGATTTTTAAATGGTTTTTTGTTATTTTTTTGGCTAATTTTTGTGCTGTATATAATTAGTTATTTTTTTAACATTCAAAAAATCTATTATGATACTCTTGTATACTTTGGTATAGAAAAAGTGTGACAGTTTCCTGCCACACTTTTCCTGTATTTAATACATTATCCAACCTGCAAACAAAAACTCATGGATATATATTATTACCTGTTTTATTTTCCATAGTAGCACTTCAGGTAGATTTCCTTCATCTCACTCATAAGTGGATATCTTGGGTTAGCACCTGTACACTGGTCATTAAATGCCTGCTCTGTCATTTCATCCAATGTATCCAGGAAGTACTTCTCATCTACACCGTAGTCTTTGATTGTCTTCTTGATACCAATTCTTGTCTTCAGTTCTTCCAGTTTAGCGATGAAGTTTTCGAATACTTCTTCATCTGTCTTACCTGTGCATCCTGCGAAACGACCTAATTCAGCGTATCTTGCAAGTGCATGTGGATACTGATACTGTGAGAATGTTCCCATTCTTGTTGGAACTTCTGCTGCATTGTAGCGCATTACATCTGTAAGGATTACAGCGTTAGCAATACCGTGTGGCAGGTGATGGAATGCTCCAAGTTTGTGAGCCATAGAGTGGTTCAGTCCAAGGAATGCATTTGCGAATGCCATACCAGCCATGCAAGAAGCGTTTGCCATCTTCTCTCTTGCGATTGGGTCATTAGCACCATTCTCATATGCTGATGGTAAGTAATCAAATACAGCTTTTACAGCTTTCATAGCAAGACCATCTGTAAAATCTGTAGCCATGATAGATACATATGCTTCGATCGCATGTGTCATTACGTCGATACCAGATGCGCTTGTCAGTCCCTTAGGAGCTGTCATTGCATTGTCAACGTCTACGATAGCCATGTTAGGCATCAATTCGTAGTCTGTGATAGGCCATTTTACTCCTGTGTCTGCATCTGTGATGATTGCGAAAGGAGTTACCTCAGATCCTGTTCCTGAAGATGTTGGGATTGCTACGAAGTAAGCTTTCTCACCCATCTTAGGGAATGTGTATACTCTCTTACGGATATCCATGAAGTCCATAGCCATATCTTCGAATTTTGCTTCTGGATGCTCATACATTAACCACATGATCTTTCCGGCATCCATTGCTGATCCACCACCAAGAGCGATGATTGTATCTGGCTCAAATGCTCTGATCTGTTCTACACCTCTTCTTGCACACTGCAGAGTTGGGTCTGGAGCCACTTCAAAGAAGCATGTATGCTGGATTCCCATCTGATCTAATTTCTCTTCGATTGGTTTTACATAACCATTCTTATACAGGAAGCTATCTGTTACGATGAATGCTTTCTTTTTGTGCATTACTGTTCCAAGTTCATCTAATGCTACAGGCATGCAGCCTTTCTTAAAGTATACTTTTTCAGGTGTTCTAAACCACAGCATGTTTTCTCTCCTCTCCGCAACTGTCTTGATATTAACCAGGTGTTTTACACCTACGTTCTCAGATACAGAGTTTCCTCCCCAAGAACCACAACCAAGTGTAAGAGATGGAGCAAGACCAAAGTTGTAAAGGTCTCCGATACCACCCTGTGAAGAAGGAGTATTGATCAGGATACGGCATGTCTTCATAGCCTGCTGATGTTTCTCAATCTTCTCTGTCTGTGATGGATGTACATAAAGTGATGATGTATGTCCATATCCACCGTCAGCTACTAACTGTTCTGCTTTTGCAAGAGCCTCATCAAATGTCTTAGCTCTGTACATAGCAAGTACTGGAGATAATTTTTCATGTGCAAATTCTTCTGAAATATCTACAGATTCGACTTCACCGATCAGGATCTTTGTTGCTTTCGGAACATCAACACCTGCTAATTTAGCAATTTCGTAAGCTGATTTTCCAGGAATCTTGTTGTTCAGTGCGCCATTGATGATGATTGTCTTACGAACTTTATCAAGCTCTTCACCTTTCTTAAGGAAGTAGCATCCACGATATGCAAATTCTTTCTTAACTTCATCATAAATGCTGTCAAGTACAGTTACTGACTGCTCAGAAGCACAGATCATACCATTATCAAATGTCTTAGAATGGATGATTGAGTTAACTGCCATCTTGATGTCTGCTGAGTCATCAATGATAACTGGTGTATTACCAGGTCCAACACCAAGTGCCGGTTTTCCTGAAGAGTATGCGGATTTAACCATTCCAGGACCACCTGTTGCAAGGATTTCATCTGCGTCTTTCATAACTGTTGTTGTCAGCTCTAATGAAGGAACGTCGATCCATCCGATGATTCCCTCTGGTGCTCCAGCTTTTACTGCTGCATCAAGAACAACTTTTGCTGCTGCGATTGTACAAGCTTTTGCTGCCGGATGAGGGCTGATGATGATCGCATTTCTTGTTTTCAAACAAATCAATGTTTTGAAGATTGCTGTTGATGTTGGGTTTGTAGTAGGGATAACTGCTGCTACCAGACCAACTGGTTCTGCAATCTTTTTAATTCCGTACGCTTTGTCTTCTTCGATTACGCCACATGTTTTATCATTTTTATATTTGTTATAAATGTACTCTGCTGCGTAGTGGTTTTTAATAATCTTATCTTCTACGAGTCCACGTCCTGTTTCCTCTACTGCCATTTTAGCAAGTGGGATACGCATCTTGTTTGCTGCCATTGCAGCCTCAAAAAAGATCTTGTCTACCTGTTCCTGTGTAAAGGTAGCAAATACTTTCTGAGCTTCTCTCATTGCTTTCATTTTTGCTTCGAGAGCTTCTACATTGTCAATAATCTCTGGTACTACATTCTCTTTTTTCTTTGTCGCCATGTTGATTATCCTCCTGTGAGTTTTTGTTTGTTTTTCGATGGTTTTAGTATACTCGCTCGTTATTTTTTTGTCAATACTATTTTGATATTTTTTTCACATATTTGATAATTCTTTAACAGTCCGTTGGTTATCCAATCGGAGAAGCCGCCACAGACAACTTCTCCTTTATATTCACTCTCTAAAAACCTTCCAGTCTGTGTTCTGTATGTAACAGCATGTGTGATTTTGGTGAATTAGGTTTTACAAGATATTCCTGATATAATCTCTGAATATCCTGATTTTCATGAGAAAATCTGCGTTTTGCATTCTTATCCAGGCTATAAAGCTTCTTACCTCTTTCGTATGCAAGCTCTCTGCCATCATGAATCGGCTGTCCGCCGCCTCCTACGCATCCTCCCGGGCACGCCATAACTTCAACGAAATCATAATGCACTTCACCTTTATTGATTCGATCCAGAAGTGCTCTTGCATTTCCCAGACCACTGACAGCAGCTGTTCTCACAGTTACATTGTCGATCTGGAAGTCTGCTTCCTGAATTCCCTGATTCTCATTGAATCCTGTACTTCTTACAGCTTTGAATGCATCCTCCGGCGGATTCTCACTCTTGAGAAGATAATATGCAGTACGAAGCGCTGCCTCCATAACACCTCCTGTTGCTCCAAATATTACTCCTGCACCTGTTCCATCCTGCATCGGCCTGTCACTCTCAATATCCGTCAGCGTATCCGGACTGATATGAGCAGATTTGATCATCTTTGCAAGTTCTCTTGTCGTAATAACTGCATCGATATCATTACCTGCATATTCCTGATAGAACAGTTCCATCTCTCTTTCACCTTTTTTCGCTACACATGGCATCACAGATACTGTATAGATTTTTTCCGGTGATACTCCCAACTTCTCTGCAAAGTAGGTTTTCATCACTGCTCCGAACATCTGCTGCGGTGATTTTGCTGTAGAAAGCTGTCTCACCAGATGTGGATACTGTGATTTGATAAATCTAAGCCATCCCGGACAACACGAAGTAAACATTGGACGCTCTTTTAATTCCCCTGCAGTAAATCTGTGCAAAAATTCCGTTCCTTCTTCCATGATTGTCAGATCGGCTGAAAATGTTGTGTCGAATGTATAATCGACTCCCATTCTCTTCAAAGCATCAAGGATCTTTCCGACGGTTGCTTCTTCATCAGAAAGTCCGAATTCTTCGCCCCATGCTGCTCTTACAGCCGGAGCA
The DNA here is from genome assembly GCF_934294775.1 of uncultured Dorea sp. Taxonomy (GTDB): domain Bacteria; phylum Bacillota; class Clostridia; order Lachnospirales; family Lachnospiraceae; genus Dorea_A. Next base: position 58,705 of record NZ_CAKRAH010000007.1, on the reverse strand, counting down.
ACCTGTGCAACTACGATCTTTTCCGGATCTGCAATTGCATCCCATACATCTTCTGTATCATCTCTTGCTCTTAAAGCACCTACCGGGCAATGTGTAATACATTGTCCACATAATGTACATGCTGCTTCTTCAATTGTTCTGTGTCCAGCCACATTGATCGTTGTTCTTGATCCAGTTCCCTCTACATCCCATATGCCGAGTCCCTGTACTTTGTCACATACCTGGACACAACGCATACATTTGATACATTTGGACGAATCTCTGATCAGCGGGAATTCTTTGTTCCATGGCTGTCTTTCTATCTCCATCTTAAATGGAATCTCTATAATATTCAGATCATTTGCTACCTTCTGCAGACTACAATTACCACTTCTTGAGCAGGTTACGCATTCGCAGTCGTGCTGTGAAAGTATCAGTTCTACTGTTGTTCTTCTGTGTTTTCTTACTTTTGGGCTGTTCGTATGGATAACCATACCTTCTTTTGCCACATTGTTGCAGGATGTGATAAGTTTATCTTTTCCTTCCAGTTCTACCACACAGACACGACAGGCTGCTATCTCATTGATTCCCTTCAGATAACATAACTTTGGAATCGGTATCCCGTTCTGGGATGCAGCTTCCATGATTGTGGTATTCTCTTCTACCGATATCTGCTTTCCGTCTATTGTAAGATTTACCATAATGTCTCTCTGCCTCCCTTAAATATACCGTATCCGAAATGATCGCAGCGCAGACATCTGCTTGCTTCCTGCTTTGCTTCTTTTTCTGTCATACAGTTTTCTACTGCTTCAAAATCACATACTCGTTCGCATGCTTCTCTCTCTGTCAGATTTACTCTGCCGCAAGGTGTACGGTCATCCAGATGTGCTTCCGGAATCTCTACATCACAGGAAATCTCATGATGATATCCAAGATATTCATCAATGTTCGCTGCTACAACCTTAGCTGCTGCAATTGCTTTGATTACCGATGCCGGTCCACTTGCACAGTCTCCTCCTGCAAATACACCAGGTAAATTCTCGAACGCACCTGTACTCTTTGTGACGATCTTTCCACGTTCTACCGGAATACCTGCCTGTTCAAAGTGATGTGTCTCAATATTCTGACCGATTGCAACGATCAGTACATCACATGGTATATAAATATCTTCTTCTCCCGTTGGTTTGATACTTGCTCTTCCATCACGGATAGAACTTACCATCTGTGGAGTCACATAGATTCCTTTTACATGATGGTTCTCATCTACGTCAATGGATGCCGGTGCTTTTAATGTCTGTAATTCGATACCTTCTGCTACCGCACCTTCGATTTCTCCCGGAAGTGCTGTCATATCCGCTACACGACGTCTGTAAACGATGCTTACTTTCTTAGCACCAAGACGTTTTGCCGTACGTACTGCATCCATCGATACGTTACCACCACCGATAACAGCAACTTCTTTTCCTGTCAGATCCATGATCTGGTTCTTTCCTACATTTCTAAGGAACTGAACAGCTGACAGGATACCGTCTGCATCTTCATTCTCCAGACCTAATTTTTTATCTGTGCTGGCACCGATTGTAATCAGTACTACATCATACTGCTGTCTTAATTCCTGAATCGTGATATCCTGACCGATCTTAAGTCCATTTTTCACCTGGACTCCTGTTTTCAGGATTGCACGGATATCGTCATCCAGACGTTCCTTTGGAAGACGGTAGTTCGGAATTCCATAACGAAGCATTCCTCCAAGTTCCGGAAGCATCTCATATACGGTTGTCTGATGTCCCATCAACTGCAGATAATATGCTGCACTGAGTCCTCCAGGTCCACCTCCAAGAATGGCAATCTTTTTACCTGTGCTTGGTGCACACTGTGGTGGATCTACTTCACCGGCAAAATCTGCTGCTACACGTTTTAATCCTCTGATATTGATAGAATCATCTACCATATTTCTACGGCATCTTGCCTCACATGGATGTTCACAGATGAATCCACATGTTGTCGGGAATGGATTATCTTTTCTAAGCAGACGTATTGCATCTGCATATCTTCCTTCTCCTACCAGTGCTACATATCCCGGAATATCTACATGTGCCGGACATAATGATACACAAGGTACCGGCTGATTATATGTACAGGTACATCTTCCGTTCTGAATATGTTCAACGTAGTCATCGCGGTAACCGATCAGTCCCTTATATACCATATTTGCAGCTTCGTATCCGATTGCACAATCTGCCGATTCCATAATCGAAAGGGCTGTCTGCTCCATAATATCCAGTGTCTGCATGGTTGCTTTTCCATCCAGTACTTCACGGATAAAATTATTCAGCTGTCCAAGTCCGATACGGCATGGAACACATTTTCCACATGTCTGCGCATGACAAAGCTCCAGAAAAGCTCTCGCCATATCTACCGGACATAATCCCGGTGGACTTGATTCTATTCTTCTTTCCAGATCCTTATAAAGACCTTCCATTACGATCTTTGCTCTTTTTGGAGAGGCTATCTCAAGTCTGCTCATTCTTTATTCCTACCTTCCACTTTTCAATTTTTTAACTTTTAATTTAAAAATTTTCAATTATCAGATTTTTGCATTATTCGACATCAAGTGTGTTAACGATATTATATCATTTATTTGAGAATTTGTAATCATTTTTAATAATAGTAGTTAATTTAACGCTATAGTCAGAATTTTAACAAACAAAAAAAAACTATTGCACTAATAATTCAGTACAATAGTCTTTTATTATATCGCTTTAAATTGACATCTAACTATACAAGTTCGATCAGAACTTCCATAGCTGCGTCACCTTTACGCTGACCGATCTTAACGATTCTTGTGTATCCACCGTTACGATCTGCATACTTAGGAGCGATCTCATCAAATAATTTAGCTACGAGATCAACTTCTTTTGTATTTTTCTTCTTTCCAGCCTGTGCAGTTGGAACTTCCTTTACAGGATAAAGAACCTTCAGCATCTGACGACGAGCATGCAGTCTGCTTGGCATATCCTTTTTGATTGTTTTATCAACTTCGTCATATACAGTAACTTTCTTACCATCTACAACTTCTTTTACTCTCTTGCCATCTTTATCTTTGCGGGCAACTTTAGCTTTTACAGTAACTTCTTCGAAGTTATCTTTTTCTTTAACAGCTAATGCAATAAGACCTTCAGCGATCTTGCGGATCTCTTTAGCCTTAGCTTCTGTTGTAACGATCTTTCCGTTGTTCAGAAGTGCTGTTACCTGGTTTCTTAATAATGCTTTTCTCTGGCTTGATGTTCTGCCAAGTTTTCTATATTTTGCCATTTTAAATATCCTCCATTATAACACTTGGTTATGCTTCTTCGGGCTTACTAGCCAAATGCTCTGCCATGCACTTTCGGGCTTACTGACAGATTATTCTTCACCTTTACTCAGGCTTAAGCCTAACTCATCTAATTTTGCAAGTACTTCTTCCAGAGACTTACGTCCAAGGTTACGTACTTTCATCATATCTTCCGGTGTTCTGTTTGTCAGTTCTTCTACTGTATTGATACCAGCTCTCTTCAGGCAGTTGTATGAACGAACAGAAAGTTCTAATTCATCAATGCTCATCTCGAGAACTTTTTCTTTCTCGTCATCTTCTTTTTCAATCATAACTTCTGCAGCCTGTGCTACTTCTGACAGATCGATAAAGAGCTTCAGATGCTCGCTAAGTACCTTTGCAGCCAAACTTACAGCTTCATCCGGAAGCAGTGTGCCGTTTGTATATACATCCAATGTAAGTTTATCAAAGTCTGTAATCTGTCCGACACGGGTATTCTCTACTGTAAGGTTCACTCGTTCCACTGGAGTGTAGATAGAATCAATTGGAATCACTGCGATTGGCAGTTCGTCATTCTTATTCTTATCAGCACTCACGTAGCCTCTTCCATTTGTAATGGTAAGTTCCATATACAATTTGCTGTCTGCACCGCCATTTAATGTAGCGATTACAGTTTCCGGATTCATGATTTCAATATCCTGATCCACCTGAATATCAGCTGCTGTTACAACTCCTTCGCCTTCAAACTCGATATAAGCTGTTTTAGGCTCATCAGATTCAGATGTGTTCTTGATTGCCAGAGATTTCAGGTTCATGATAATCTCAGTGACATCTTCCTTAACACCCGGAATAGAACTGAACTCATGAAGTACACCATCAATCTTAACCTGGCTGATTGCTGAACCAGGTAAAGATGAAAGCATAATTCTTCTAAGAGAATTACCTAAAGTTGTACCATAACCTCTTTCCAGAGGCTCTACAACGAATCTACCATATTTCTTATCATCTGAAATATCAGTTATTTCAATATTGGGTTTATTAAATTCAAACACTAAGTCCACCTCCTGTGGGTTACGGTTTATTATTTAGAATATAACTCGACGATTAACATCTCATCTACAGGAACATCGATTGCTTCACGTTTTGGAAGTTCTTTAACTGTTCCTTTCAGGTTTTCCAGATCAGCTTCTAACCATTCTGGAACAAGACGTCCGCCTGTAACCTCAACGATCTCTTTGTATCTTGGAGAGCTCTTCTTAGCTTCTTTGATTTCTACAACATCTCCAGCCTTTACAAGGTATGAAGGGATGTTGATCTGTTTTCCGTTTACAAGTACATGCTTGTGGTCAACGATCTGTCTTGCTTCACGTCTTGTTCTAGCAAGTCCAAGACGGAATACAACGTTGTCAAGTCTTGACTCTAAGAGTACCATCAGGTTTTCACCTGTCATACCATTCATCTTAGATGCTTTCTTGAAGTAGTTCACGAAAGGTTTCTCTAATACACCATAGATGAATTTAGCTTTCTGTTTCTCACGTAACTGGAGACCATACTCGCTCATTTTTCTATTCGCTCTTTTTAACTGTCTGTTAGACTTTTTATCAATTCCTAAATAAACTGGATCCATTCCAAGGGATCTACATCTTTTAAGAACCGGAACTCTATTTACTGCCATGTTTTTGTTTTCCTCCTATATAATTCGGACACATACAATCCGTTAACGTAGTGAATAATAATAGTACTAGACTCTTCTGCGTTTTGGTGGACGGCAACCATTGTGTGGTACTGGTGTAACGTCTCTGATGCTTGTTACATCGATTCCGCATGCCTGCAGGGCACGAATTGCTGCTTCTCTACCTGAACCTGGTCCTTTAACCATTACGTCAACTGATTTTAAACCATGTACTAATGCTGCTTTAGCTGCTGTTTCAGCTGCCATCTGAGCTGCATAAGGGGTAGATTTTCTTGAACCTCTGAATCCGAGACCGCCTGCACTTGCCCATGACAGAGCATTTCCCTGAGCATCTGTTAATGTAACGATTGTGTTATTAAAAGATGACTGGATGTGAGCCTGTCCGTGTTCAACGTTTTTCTTGACACGTTTCTTTGTCACTTTTTTTGTAACTTTCTTTGCCATAATAAAACTAACCTACTCTTTCCTTAAAATAAATTATTTCTTCTTGTTTGCTACTGTTCTCTTAGGACCTTTTCTAGTTCTAGCATTTGTCTTAGTCTTCTGACCACGAACTGGAAGTCCTTTTCTGTGACGGATTCCTCTATAGCATCCGATTTCCTGTAATCTCTTGATGTTCAGGGCGATTTCTCTACGAAGATCACCTTCTACTGTCTGTGTCTCATCGATTACAGCACTGATTTTCTTTACATCGTCGTCTGTAAGATCTCTACAACGAATATCAGGATTTACTCCTGCTTCTGTTAAGATACGAGTTGCACTTGTTCTACCGATTCCGTAGATATAAGTTAATCCGATCTCAACACGTTTGTCTCTTGGTAAGTCTACACCTGCTATACGAGCCATGTGAATTTCCTCCATTTTCTTTCATTGATAATTGTCTTTAATAGGGGACATTGTTTGTCCCAGGCATGTTCGGTATCATGCCCTTTCCGGCCACCGTTTTAGTTTGGAAGCTATACGGTAATGACGAGCCGGCATTAGAAGCAATATACGAGGATCGTCACCGGTCTTTCGGGTGCGCCTTGTATATTTGAAATAGTATCCACACCGCCTGGCGTGTCCACTATCAGCCGCCTAATTACATCAAACTACTGTCTGGAATTAACCCTGACGCTGTTTGTGTTTTGGATTTTCGCAGATAATGCGAATGCTTCCTTTTCTCTTAATTACTTTGCACTTTTCGCAAATTGGTTTTACTGATGATCTAACCTTCACGGGGATCCTCCTTTCATCCATTGCTATGCCTTTGTTGCTACACATTTTCTTCAAAACCGCAACTCACTGGTTTTATGCGCACAAAAAACGCCCAGAAAACGTGCTTATATAGTATAGCACTCTTATGCAATATAAGTCAATAGATTTTTTATTTATTTTTTGACTATTTTTATTTATCTCTCCAGATGATTCTTCCTTTTGAAAGATCGTATGGAGACAGCTCTAATGTTACTTTATCTCCTGGCAGGATCTTGATAAAGTTCATTCTCAGTTTTCCACTGATATGAGCTAATACCTGATGTCCATTCTCCAGTTCTACCTGAAACATTGCGTTAGGTAATTTTTCTACTACAGTTCCTTCAATTTCAATTACGTCAGCCTTTGACATATTTAATTCCTCCTATTTCTCTTCTTTCATCCAATCCTTAATGATCTTTCTTATACCTGCATCATCAAGGCCTTCTATATTATACTTTGTATGAACAATCTGTACATGCATCCTTTTTTTCCTTTTCGGATGGTCCAATGTCCTGATCCGTCCATCTGCCAGATATACATATGTATCATCAACCCTGGTTATGATATACATCTGTGCCTTATCATGTCCGGCCTTTGATCTTGCAAGCATTCCTGTTTCATATACCACCATATCTGTATCCTCTTATATTAATCAGTCTGTTTTTTCTCACAGGTCAAGGACAGAATTCTTGGTTCTCCCTCAGTAATCAGTATTGTATTTTCATAATGTGCTGATAATGATCCGTCTCTGGTTACAACTGTCCAGTCATCATCCAGCCAGTCTACTTCGTAACCGCCGATGTTGATCATCGGTTCAATCGCAAGTGTCATTCCCGCTCTTAACTTCACACCTTTTCTTCCCATCTCATAATTTGGAATCTCAGGTGATTCGTGAAGTGCTGTTCCGATTCCATGTCCGCAGAGGTCTCTTACTACACCATAGCCTCTCTCAGATGCGTATCTTCCTATCGCAGATGAAATATCAAATAAATGATTCCCCTCTTTTGCATATTTTATACCTTCAAAGAAACTTTCTTTTGTAACTTTGATAAGCTCTCGGGCTTCTTTACTTACTTCACCGACCGCATGGGTTCTCGCTGCATCTGAATGATATCCTTTATAGATGACACCTGCGTCCAGACTTACAATATCACCTTCCTGGATAATACGGTGTTTATCAGGAATACCATGTACAACTTCCTGATTGACAGATACACAGATAGATGCCGGATATCCGTTATAATTCAGAAATGAAGGAATACATCCGTAACTGCGAATAATCTCTTCGCCAAGAGTATCTATATCCTTTGTACTCATACCCGGATGAAGTGCTTTTTCTAATTCATTATGCACAGTTTCCAATATCACTCCGGCTTTTGCCATCAATTCGATTTCTCTCTCTGATTTGATTGTAATTGCCATGATCCTATGCTCCAAGTATCTCTACAATTGCTGCAAATACATCGTTAATATCTACAGTTCCGTCTACTGTCTTTAAGATACCTGCTTTTGTATAATAGTCGATCAGCGGCTGTGTCTGATCATGATATACGTTCAGTCTCTTCTGTACTGTCTCCGGCTTATCATCATCTCTTAAGATCAGTTCTTTTCCACATACATCGCAAACACCTTCTGTCTTTGTCGGTGCATATACAAGATGATATGTAGCTCCGCATCCAACACATGCACGGCGTCCGCCCATACGCTTAACAATATTTTCATCCGGTACATCTACGTCGATTGCGTAATCTACCTTATCGCCGAATGCAGCAAGTGCTTTATCCAGCGCCTCAGCCTGTGGAATTGTTCTCGGAAATCCATCCAGTACGTATCCGTTCTTGCAGTCATCCTGTTTTACACGGTCTACAACCAGATCCACAACCAGTTCATCCGGTACAAGAAGTCCCTGGTCCATATAAGTTTTTGCTTTGTTACCAAGCTCTGTACCATTTTTAATATTTGCTCTGAAGATATCTCCTGTGGAGATGTGTGGGATATCATATTTTGCAGCAATCTTCTTTGCCTGTGTTCCTTTACCCGCTCCTGGGGCACCTAACATAATTATTTTCATTTGGCGGTTCCTCCTTATAGCATTTTAACCCGCGAAAAAAATACTTCCCGCGAGTCAAAATATTAGCTATTTAAAAATCCCTTGTATGTTCTTACAAGTGTCATTGAATCAATTTGCTTAAGTGTTTCCAATATTACACTGACAATGATGATCAGAGAAGTTCCACCAAACGAAACTTTCGCTCCAAGCCATCCGTTAAATAATATCGGAACAATCTGAACCAGAATCAATCCGCATGCACCAACAAATATAATATAATTCAAAATCTTTGTCAAATACTCTACTGTCGGTCTTCCCGGACGGATACCCGGTATAAATCCACCGCTCTTCTTCATATTATTCGCAATCTCTAATGGATTAAATGTAATCGATGTATAGAAATATGCGAAGAATATCGTCAGAACAATATATAATACCAGTCCCCAGGAATACTTCAGCTGTTCCGGATTACACCAGTTACTCTGATTTAATCCGCGAAGAATCTCACTTCCGATTCCACTTCCGTTACCTTTTCCAAGGAATGACGCAATTACGATTGGAAACTGCATCAAAGATGATGAAAAGATAATTGGAATAACACCTGCAGTGTTAACTTTTAATGGAATATTGGTAGACTGTCCCCCATAAGATCTTCTTCCGACAACTTTCTGGGAATACTGTACAGCAATTCTTCTTTCACCGTCCTGCAAAACTACAGTAAATACAACCAACGCAATGATGATTGCAATAATTACACATACTGCAAGACCTGCGGAAGCAATCGCTTTTCCTTTCACGAACTGGTCAAACAATGTAGTCATATCACTCGGAATACGAGAGATAATATTGATCACCAAGACAATAGATATACCATTGCCTACACCTTTTTCTGTAATTCTCTCACCAATCCACATCAGGAAAGCTGATCCAGCAGTGAGCGTCAATACAACAATTGCCGCATTAACAAAATTATACTTCACCAAAAGTCCCTGACGACCAAATCCGATTGCCATTGCAGCAGATTCGATCAGAGCCAGTCCAACAGTAAGATATCTTGTAATTGCTACAATCTTCTTTCTTCCTGTTTCGCCGTCACGCTGCATCTCCTCTAACTGAGGGATTGCAATTGTAAGCAGCTGGACAATAATGGATGAAGTAATATAAGGTGTTATACTTAAGGCAAATACAGACATTTGCTCAAATGAGCCACCGGTGAAAGCGTTAAATAAGTTAAACGCTTCCCCAGTGTTCTGAGCAAAGAAATTCTTAATATATTCACCATTTACGCCTGGTGTCGGCAACTGTGATCCAATTCGTATTACGATTAACATCAGGAATGTATATCCGATTCTCTTACGGATATCCTTTATCTTGAATGCCTTTCGAAATGCTTCTAACATTAGATCACCTCTGCTTTTCCACCTAACGCCTCGATCTTAGCTACAGCGCCTGCGCTAAATGCATCAGCCTGAACTGTAAGCTTCTTAGTAAGTTCGCCATTTCCAAGGATCTTAACTCCATCCTTTGGATTTGTAACGATACCCTGCTCGATTAATGTATCTACAGTAACAACTGTATCATTCTCGAATACTTCAAGAGCACTTACGTTAATACCAACGATTGTCTTAGTATTTCTGTTAGTGAAACCTCTCTTTGGTATTCTTCTATATAATGGCATCTGACCACCTTCGAAACCTGGTCTTGTACCGCCTGAACGAGCCTTCTGACCTTTGTGTCCCTTACCAGCTGTCTTACCATTTCCAGAACCGTGTCCACGTCCTCTTCTGAAATTATCACTCTGCTTTGATCCATCAGCAGGTCTTAAGTTAGATAAATCCATTGTGACACCTCCTTATCCGAATAAATTAATTATACTTCTTCTACTTTTACCAGGTGAGAAACCTGTTTTACCATACCTCTAGTTGCTGCATTATCTGGAAGTACAACAGTTTTGTTCAGCTTCTTAAGTCCTAATGCTTCAACAGTTTTCTTATGCTTAGGTACAGCACCGATTGTAGATTTTACTAATGTGATTTTTAAATCTGCCATTTTGTTCTACCTCCTTAGCCAAAGATCTCTTCAACAGATTTACCGCGAAGCTTAGCTACTTCTTCTGGAGTTTTGATCTGGCGTAATCCTTCGATTGTAGCAAGTACTACATTCTGTTTGTTGTTAGAACCAAGAGATTTTGTACGGATATTCTTGATTCCTGCCATCTCGATTACGGCACGCGCTGGACCACCAGCGATAACTCCAGTACCTTCTGGAGCCTTCTTAAGTAATACAGAAGCGCCTCCGAATTTACCGATATAATCATGTGTTACACTGTCATTTTCATCTAATGCTACAGAGATGAGATTTTTAGCTGCATCTTCTTTTCCTTTGCGGATTGCTTCTGGAATTTCTGTAGCTTTTCCTAAACCTGCACCAACATGGCCATTTCCGTCACCAACAACTACTAAAGCTGTGAATCTCATATTACGGCCACCCTTAACAACTTTGGTTACACGTTTAATTGATACTACTTTTTCGTTTAATTCTAATGAATTAGCATCAATACGTTCCTGTCTCATGTGTGCTCCTCCTTCTAGAAATTCAACCCAGCTTCTCTAGCTGCGTCTGCTAATGCCTGAATTTTACCCTGGTAAATAAATCCGCCTCTATCGAAGACAACGTCTTTAATACCTTTCTCAAGTGCCTTCTCGGCAATGACTTTTCCTAAATATGCTGCTGCATCAACGTTGTTAGTTTTCTCCAGGTTTGCTTTCACATCTTTCTGAAGAGTGGAAGCGGAAACCAGTGTATTTCCAACTGTATCGTCAATAATTTGAGCATACATATGATTATTACTTCTAAACACAGCTAAGCGTGGACACTCTGTTGTTCCAGCTAAACGGTTACGTAATTTTCTGTGCTTGTTTACACGAACTTCACTTCTTGATTTCTTGCTAACCATTTTCACACTCTCCTTACTTATTTTTTACCAGTCTTACCAACTTTACGTCTGATAACTTCATCAGCATACTTAATACCTTTACCTTTGTAAGGCTCCGGTCTTCTCTTGTCTCTGATCTCAGCCGCAAACTGACCAACTTTTTCTTTACTGAGTCCTTTAACGATGATCTTGTTCTGACCTTCAACTACTGTCTCAATGCCTTCAGGATCTTCCATCTCGACTGGATGAGAATAACCAAGGTTCAGTGTTAATTTGTTACCTGATTTTGCTGCTCTGTATCCAACACCGTTAACTTCCAGAACCTTCTGGTATCCTTCTGTTACACCAATAACCATGTTATTGATCAGTGTTCTTGTAAGACCATGTAAAGATTTCATTTTCTTTAAGTCATTTGGTCTTGTTACAACGATTTCTTCGCCTTCCTGTTTGATTTCCATCTCTGTTGGAAGTGCTTTTTCAAGTGTTCCCTTTGGACCTTTAACAGTCACTACATTGTTCTCAGCGATCTCAACAGTTACGCCTGCCGGGATAGCGATTGGATGTCTTCCGATACGTGACATACCTTATTCCTCCTTAACTTAGATTCTCGGAAAAGCTCTTATGGCTTTTCTGTTTTCAGTTTCATTTATTGCAATCAGTTCAGGCTGTGCCATAAGGCACACCTTCACTAAGTTGCTTGCGGGTTTCTTACCAAATATAGCAGAGAACTTCTCCACCGATGCCAAGCTTTCTAGCAGCTTTATCAGTGATTACACCCTGGTTTGTGGAAATGATTGCTGTTCCAAGTCCACCAAATACCTTAGGTACATTCTCGCTTGAAGCATATACACGAAGACCTGGTTTAGAAATTCTCTTAAGGCCTGTGATAACTTTTTCGTTCTTATCAGCACCATATTTCAGTGTGATGTGAATTGTTTTGAATACGCCATCTTCGATAACGTCGTATTTCTCGATATATCCTTCATCTAACAAGATATTAGCGATAGCAAGCTTCATCTTGGATGCCGGAACATCTACAGTATCATGTTTAGCAGTGTTTGCATTACGAATTCTTGTAAGCATATCTGCGATTGGATCACTCATTGTCATTGTTCTTTCCTCCTACCAACTTGCTTTCTTAACACCTGGAATCTGTCCCTTGTATGCTAACTCACGGAAGCAAACACGGCAGATACCATATTTTCTCAAATATGCATGTGGACGTCCACAGATTCTGCAACGATTGTATTCTCTTGTAGAGAACTTCTGCTTGCGCTGCTGTTTCACTTTCATTGCTGTCTTAGCCATAATTTACCTCCTTATTTTGTAAATGGCATGTTGAACTGTGTAAGCAGTTCGCGTGCCTCTTCATCTGTATTAGCAGTAGTAACGAAGATGATATCCATACCTCTTACTTTATCTACTTTATCGTATTCGATCTCAGGGAAGATCAGCTGCTCTTTGATTCCGAGAGCGTAGTTACCTCTTCCGTCGAATGCGTTAGGATTAACACCTCTGAAGTCACGTACACGTGGGAGTGCAAGGTTAACCAGACGGTCAACGAACTCATACATCTTTTCTCCTCTTAATGTAACTTTACATCCGATCGGCATACCCTCTCTGATCTTAAAGTTAGCAACGGACTTCTTAGCTTTACAAACTACAGCCTTCTGACCTGTGATTTTCTCCATGTCAGCGATTGCAGCATCTAAAAGTTTTGCATTATCTTTTGCTTCACCAACACCCATGTTGATAACAACTTTGTCGAGTTTTGGTACTTCCATAATATTTTTATAACCGAACTTTTTGATCATTGCGTCAACGATCTCGTTCTGGTACTGTTCTTTCAGTCTACTCAAAGCTTTGGACCTCCTTCCTCAAATTAATCAATGATATCGCCAGTTTTTTTAGCGTAACGTACTTTTTTGTCTCCATCCATCTTGAAACCAACTCTTGTAGCTTCTCCCTTATGGATATACATTACATTAGAGATATCGATTGGTCCTTCCTGACGAACGATTCCGCCTTCCTGGTTCTGTACACTTGGTTTTGTGTGCTTTGTCAGCATGTTAACGCCTTCAACTGTAACCTTTCCGTCCTTCTGGTTAACAGCGATAACTTTGCCTTCTTTGTCTTTATCTTTACCAGCGATAACTTTAACTGTATCACCTTTTTTGATCTTTAATGTTGACATCTTATGCGCACCTCCTTAAAGTACTTCCGGAGCCAGAGAAACAATTCTCATGAACTGTTTATCACGGAGCTCTCTTGCTACTGGCCCGAAGATACGGGTTCCTCTTGGTGTCTTATCATCTTTTATAATTACAGCAGCATTTTCATCGAAACGGATATAAGATCCATCTTTACGACGTGTACTATTTACAGTACGAACAACTACAGCTTTAACTACGTCACCTTTTTTAACAACGCCGCCTGGTGTTGCATCTTTAACAGTCGCAACGATTACATCACCGATACTTGCATATCTTCTTGTTGAACCGCCAAGTACACGGATACACAGTAACTCTTTCGCACCTGTGTTGTCTGCTACTTTAAGTCTGCTTTCTTGCTGTATCATGCAGGTTTCCCTCCTTATACTATTTCACTTTTTCCATAACTTCAACAAGTCTCCATCTCTTGTCTTTTGACAGAGGTCTTGTTTCCATAACTTTTACTTTGTCGCCAATGTTGCACTCATTGTTTTCATCATGTGCTTTTAATTTATATGTCTTCTTTACAATCTTCTTGTAAAGTGGATGTTTTACATGATCTTCGATTGCTACAACGATAGTTTTGTCCATCTTGTTGCTGACAACCTTACCAACTCTGGTTTTTCTAAGATTTCTTTCCACAGTCTGTAACTCCTTTCATTTTGTGAGTTTTCAGTTTCTACTGAGCTGCCTTTTCAGTGATTACTGTCTGAATTCTGGCAATATTTCTTCTTACTTCTTTAATTCTGCTTGTATTGTCCAACTGGTTTGTTGCGTTCTGGAATCTTAAATTGAAAAGTTCCTTTTTAGCAGCTACTAATTCTTCGTTCAGCTCTGCAGCTGACTTTGCTTTTAAATCTTCAACAAATGCATTAATTTTCACTGTTATCACCGCCTTCTAAGTCTGCGCGAGAAACTACTTTACATTTACATGGCAGCTTGTGAGTTGCAAGACGAAGAGCCTCTTTAGCAACTTCTTCCGGTACACCAGCGATCTCGAAAAGAACGCGTCCCGGTTTAACAACAGCTACCCAGTACTCTAAGGTTCCTTTACCAGAACCCATACGTGTTTCAGCTGGTTTCGTAGTTACAGGTTTATCTGGGAATATCTTAATCCAAACTTTACCACCACGCTTGATGTAACGTGTCATAGCGATACGGGCAGCTTCGATCTGGTTAGAACGGATCCAGCAAGGTTCCGTTGCAACGATACCATATTCACCATTTGTAATCTGGTTACCGCGAAGAGCTTTACCCTTCATGGTACCACGGAATTGTTTACGACGTTTTACTCTTTTTGGCATTAACATGATTATCTATCTCCTTCCTTAACTGTTTTCTCCGGAAGAACTTCGCCTTTGTAGATCCAAACCTTAACACCAACTTTTCCGTAAGTTGTGTTTGCTTCAGCGAATCCGTAGTCAATGTCTGCTCTCAGTGTCTGAAGAGGAATTGTTCCCTCGCTGTAGAACTCTGTACGAGCCATATCAGCTCCGCCAAGACGTCCTGATACAGAAGTCTTAACACCAAGTGCTCCAGATTTCATAGTTCTTGACATGCAAGATTTCATAGCACGTCTGAAAGAAATACGGTTCTCGAGCTGTAATGCGATGTTCTCAGCTACTAACTGAGCATCTTTATCCGGTCTCTTGATTTCTTTGATGTCAACGATTAACTTTTTATCTGTAAACTGTGCTAATTCACCTTTTACTTTCTCGATCTCTGCTCCACCTTTACCGATTACAACACCAGGTTTTGCTGTGTAAACGATAATCTTAACGCGGTCAGATGCTCTCTCGATTTCAATTTTAGAAATACCAGCACTGTATAATCTCTTCTTAAGATATGTTCTGATTTCATGGTCTTCAACTAAGCAGTCTGCGAAATCTTTCTCTGCATACCATCTTGAGTCCCAGTCTTTGATAACTCCGACTCTCAAACCATGAGGATTAACTTTCTGTCCCATGTTTGCCCTCCTTATCTTTCATCAAGCACGAGTGTAATGTGGCTCATTCTCTTTTCGATTCTGTAAGCTCTACCCTGTGCTCTAGGTCTGATTCTCTTCATTGTTGGTCCTTTGTTTGCATAAGCCTCTGCAATGTACAGATTCTCAGCATTCATGCCGTTATTGTTTTCAGCATTTGCAATTGCAGACTCTAATAATTTCTTTATTAAACTAGAAGCATATCTTGGATTGTATGTCAAAATACCAAGTGCTGTTGTTACATCCTTACCTCTGATGGCATCTAATACGAAGCATGCTTTCTGAACAGAAACTCTTGCGTAAGATAACTTAGCAGAAGGTCTTGTATCTTTGTTAGCATTTCTTTCTCTTTTAATTTGGGATCTATGTCCTTTAGCCATGGATGAACCCTCCTTTCACAATCTAATTATCTAACTTTGGATTTCTTTTCGTCTTTTCCGTGTCCTCTGTAAGTTCTGGTTGCTACGAACTCTCCGAGTTTGTGTCCAACCATATCTTCAGTAACATATACAGGTACGTGCTTTCTTCCGTCATGAACGGCAATTGTGTGTCCGATCATGCTTGGGAAGATTGTAGAACGACGGGACCATGTCTTGATTACAGACTTGTCTCCAGCCTCGTTCATAGCATCAACCTTTTTAAGCAGGCTTGCGTCTGCGAATGGTCCTTTTTTAATAGAACGTGCCATAGGTTCTAACCTCCTTATGAAAACTATTTAATTGCTTTACCATCTCTTCTTCTTACGATCATCTTGTTAGAAGCTTTGTTTTTCTTTCTTGTCTTAAGACCAAGTGCTGGTTTACCCCAAGGTGTACACGGACCCGGACGACCGATTCCTGTCTTACCTTCACCACCACCGTGTGGATGGTCATTCGGGTTCATAACAGAACCACGAACTGTAGGTCTGATTCCCATATGACGTTTACGTCCTGCTTTACCAATGTTGATCAGGTTGTGATCACCATTTCCTACAACTCCGATAGAAGCTCTGCACTCAAGTGGTACCATTCTCATTTCTCCTGATGGAAGTCTGAGTGTAGCATATTTTCCTTCTTTAGCCATTAACTGAGCACTGTTACCAGCGGAACGAACCATCTGTCCACCTTTTCCAGGATGAAGCTCAATGTTGTGAACCTGAGTACCAACTGGAATCTGTGCTAATGGAAGGCAGTTACCGATCTTAACTTCGGCTTCTGGTCCATTCATGATTGTCATTCCATCTGTAAGTCCTTCTGGAGCGATGATATATGCTTTTTCACCATCTTCATAGCAGATCAGAGCAATATTAGCTGTTCTGTTTGGATCGTATTCGATACCAAGTACAGTTGCGTGGATATTGTCTTTTCTTCTCTTGAAGTCGATAATTCTATATTTTTTCTTAGCTCCGCCTCCGCGGTGTCTAACTGTGATTTTTCCTTGATTATTACGACCTGCCTGTCTGCTCTTTGGAGCTAACAGAGATTTTTCTGGTGTTGTCTTTGTGATTTCAGAGAAATCAGAACCAGTCATCTGTCTTCTGGAAGGCGTATATGGGCGGTATGTTTTAATTCCCATGATAAATCTCCTTTCAATTGTTTATTGTCACGGTTTCTGTCCGTATGCTTTGCAATCTTATAATCCCTGGAAGATCTCGATATCAGCGCTATCCTCTGTAAGTTTTACGATTGCTTTCTTTGTCTTAGCTGTTTTTCCGAAGTTGTAAGTTCCACGAACTCTTTTCTTCTTTCCATCGTTGTTCATTGTGTTTACTTTTTCAACTTTTGTTCCGGTAAACATTTTTTCAACAGCTTCTTTAATCTGAGATTTTGTTGCTTCTGGGTGTACTAAGAAAGTGTATTTCTTTTCTCCCATAAGTTCCATACTCTTTTCTGTTACTACAGGTTTAAGGATTACATCATAATACTGAACGTTTGCCATTATGCGTACACCTCCTCGATTTTAGCAACAACAGCTTTTGTTGTGATAACTGTGTTGTATTTTAAGATATCGTACACATTGATTGTATTAGTCTTTGCAGTCTTAACATCAGCGATGTTTCTTGCAGAAAGCTCTGCGTTCTTGTTATCATCCTCTAATACTACTAATGCTTTAGATACATCTAAATTCTTAAGAATGTTTGCAAAGTTCTTTGTCTTTGCTTCTTCAAAGTTGATTTCATCGATTACGATGAATTTGTTTTCTTCTACTCTTGATGTGAGTGCAGATTTAAGAGCTGCTCTCTTCTCTCTCTTATTCATTTTGAAAGAATAATCTCTCGGAACTGGTGCGAATACAACTCCGCCGCCTGTCCACTGTGGAGCTCTTGTAGATCCCTGTCTTGCATGACCGGTTCCTTTCTGTCTCCATGGTTTTCTTCCACCACCAGAAACTTCAGAACGTGTTTTTGCTTTCTGTGTTCCCTGACGGTTATTTGCAAGCTGGCTTACAACTGCCATGTGTACAAGATGTTCATTAACTTCAACACCGAATACAGCATCGCTTAAGTCGATCTTACCAACTTCTTTACCTTCGATATTATAAACAGATACGTTAGCCATCTTAAGTGTCCTCCTTCCTTCGCCAAATCTTAGTTAGCTTTTACTGCTTCTTTGATAGTTACTAAAGATTTCTTAGGTCCCGGTACTGAACCTTTAACCAGAAGTAAGTTGTTCTCAGCGTCAACACGTACAACTACGAGGTTCTGAACTGTAATCTTCTTACTTCCCATATGTCCTGGCATGTGTTTTCCTTTGAATACCTTACTTGGATCTGAACAAGCACCGTTTGAACCAGCATGGCGATGATACTTAGAACCATGAGCCATAGGTCCTCTTGACTGATTGTGACGTTTGATTGCGCCCTGGAATCCTTTTCCTTTAGAGATTGCAGTTGCATCAATCTTATCTCCAGCAGCGAAGATATCAGCCTTGATTTCCTGGCCTAACTCATATTCGCTAGCATTTTCAAACTTAAATTCTCTTACATATCTCTTACCTGTAACACCGGCTTTAGCAAAGTGTCCCTGCTCTGCCTTTGTTACACCGTGACGGTGAACGATTTCTTTCTTTCCACCTTTGTCTTTGTTGATGATCTTGTCTTTCTTGTCAACGAATCCAACCTGAACAGCTTCATATCCATCGTTCTCAACAGTTTTGATCTGTGTTACAGCACAAGGTCCTGCCTGAAGAACTGTTACCGGAGTAAGTGTTCCGTCTTCGTTGAAGATCTGAGTCATTCCGACTTTTGTTGCTAAAATAGCTTTCTTCATTTTATTTTACCTCCTGTGATTTACAGCGGAACGCCACCTGGACGCTCATCCTAAATTATAGGAATTACTGTTTCTTATTTCATTTTGATATCAATAGCTACACCAGCTGGCATCTCTAATCTAGATAATGCATCTACAGTTTTCTGTGTTGGTGCAATGATATCGATCAGTCTCTTATGAGTTCTCTGCTCGAACTGCTCTCTGGAATCTTTGTATTTGTGAACAGCTCTTAAAATTGTAACTACTTCCTTCTTAGTTGGAAGTGGTACAGGTCCACTCACCTTAGATCCGTTTTTCTTTACAGTTTCGATGATTTTCTTTGCGGATGCATCTACTAACTGATGATCATACGCTTTCAATGTGATTCTCATTACTTGACTTGCCATAAAAAAAGTCGCCTCCTTTTCGTACTTATAATCGAGTACGACAAGCGGTGACTGTACACTCTCCCGTGTGTGTCGTGAGCAACTCACACGTTGTTACCACATCGCAGTGGCCGTTATAGTAGTTTCGTACAGTGACTTGTCGCCAGTTTCCTAACTTGACATTCGCTCCACGGAAAACCTGCCAATCTCTGGCAGCAACCTCTCGCTTCAACGCTATCATGTCACAGCTGTTTTAGTATATCCGATACAAGCATATTTTGCAAGTGTTTATTTCATTATTTTTTGTTTTTTTTCTAGTACAATTCATCTTCGTGTTTTTTGTTTTTTCTCTACTCTTTTATATAAGGAAGAAACCCATTTCTTTCTCTTCGATTCCAACCAATATTGTTCCATTCTTTCCTGTTTTCCAGGCACATTCCCGAGTCTGTCCAAAAAACTCCTGCAATATATGTCACAAATTGATTGTAGCAAAAATAACATCAAAAAGATATTTTACACACTTGTAATTCTGATATATTTTCGCTACTATTATTTTGTAAGTAAAACTAATTCTAATATCAGTATTACTATTTCTAATTTTACCGATACATTCAAACATTAACGTAAGGTATCTTTCCTCACCCAATGACTGTATCTGCATTATTTTTTCGTAATACTGATCACACTATTCACATTTACACAACGGAGAAATATATATGGATATCAAAAGTTGGAAAATCATGCTTGCCGTAGATGATTATGGCAGTTTCACACGTGTAGGCGCAGAGCTTGGCTACACACAATCAGGAATCACACAGACGATGAAAAATCTGGAAAAAAAAGTCGGATTTCCTCTTTATATTAAGGATCATCACGGAATCAAGCTCACAAACGAAGCCAAATCACTTATTCCGGCAATCCGCGCCCTGCTGAATGCTGACGAAGTTATCCATCAGGAAATCGCTGCACTCAACGGTGCGCAAAAGGGCACCATACGCATTGGCACTTATCTCAGCTGTTCTATTCACTGGATTCCTAAGATTATCCGTGAATTCCAGCAAACACACCCCGATATTATCATACAGGTTATCGAGGGCGTGGAAGGCGAACTGGCCGACTGGATCCAGGAACGTCGTGTTGATATCGGCTTTATCAGCCTTCAAAAGAATCATAGCTACCAGTTTCTTCCTGTCATGGATGACCCGATGTATGTTGTTGTTCCCGAAAATGATCCCCTCGCCAAAGAAGAGTTCATTCCCATCGAGGCGCTCGAGGGTGCTCCTTTCATAATCACAGAATACACACCAGGAAGTGACGTTCACAGAGTTTTGAAAAAATACAAAATCCATCCGGACATACGCTACGTTACAAGGAACGAATTTTCATCTCTTTCCATGGTCGAACACGAATTAGGTTATTCCCTCCTTCCAGGACTCCTTCTTCGTGGACAACAGGGAAAATTTGTAAAACGACCGTTAAAGCCTGCCATAACCAGACAACTCGGCCTTGCTTATTCTTCCCTCGAAAACCTGTCACCGGCTTCGAAAACATTTCTGGAATACGCAAAAGATTTTCTATTGGACGATTAAACTTACAAAAGGCGCTGCTTTTTTATAGAAGCAACGCCTTTATTACGTAAAATCTAATATTTTTCTTTATTTTATATTGCAGTTTTTGTATTTTCACAATATTCCCTCTCCTGTCATCATAAAAATTGCACGAAACAACTATTTTCTTTGATCATTTTTATTGTAGTAATTTCCAATTTTTTTCTTCCTTATTGACATCATCGGATTAACGTGATATATTAATAACAACTTAAAGATAGTTAGACACAAACAACCAACGGCGGTTCCTTGACAGAGTAATTATATTCGGGAGCTGCTATTTTAAAATCGACATCTTCAGGAATCTATTTTTAAGTTAGTTTATCCGTACGGAACTGTCACCGGCAGTTTCTGTCGGTAACCATTATTATGGTTGTAATTGCAGTTATACCCGGGCCGGTCGTTTCCCCCAAGAATGACCTTGCGAGGGTGAACTCCAATTGATATATACATCCTCTGAAAAAGAGGAGCATTCCCCAGCTTTGTATATAAACAAAACTGCAATGCAACGAGGAAAAACCTCTCAATGACATACCAATAAGAAAGAGCACGACATGTTCAGATGTCGTGCTTTTTCTTATTGTTTCTATCTATAAATTCCTTTGTTTGATTGACTTTTAACGATATAGTTGATAGAATATTAATACAAAGCAACGCGTGAATTTATAGAAATTATTTACAAATCGGGGTGTAAAGGATTTCTTTTTCAATCGTGCAGAACTTTATCAATTATAGTATTTGCACACAACATTCACTTGTATCGCTTGTCTACAATTTAATATGAAAATCTGGAGGGATGAATTTATGTTATTAGCAATCCAAATTTTATTAGGTGTTTTGTTTGCTGGAACAGGTATCGGTCTCGTTGTCGACTTAGGCAAGAACCGTATGGACGAACTCAAAAGTACTACAGGTAAACAGTGGGCTTCCGCCTTTACTGTCGGTATTGTAGCCAACTTCCTTGACACTTTAGGATGTGGTTCTTATGCACCATCAACATTCATGTATAAACTTTTCAATCAGATTGATGACATCAATATTCCAGGTACACTGAATATCGGTGACACATTCCCAGTTATTTTCGAGGCTTTCATTTTTACAACTTCTGTAGAATGTGATCCTCTTTTCCTTTGGGTAATGTACATCTGTGCAGCTGTTGGTTCATTCGGATTTGCATCTATCGTAACAAAATGGCCACGTAACAAGATCAGAATCGCTCTTGGATGCGCAATGCTTCCACTCGCAGCCGTTATGTTATGCAAAAACCTTGGTGTTGGACCGTTTGGTCTGGTTGGTACAGCCGTAGGATTAACAGGATGGAAATTAATTGTCGCTGCAGCTCTTAATATTTTATGGGGAGCTTTAATGGATATTGGTTTCGGTCTGTACGCTCCATGTATGGCTACTTGTCTTCTTCTTGGTGTTGACGCAGCCACATGTTTCCCAGTATTCATGGGATCTTGCGCATGTCTTATGCCTGCATGCTCTATCGAATTTATCAAATCACACAGATATGACGTTTCACATACTATCGGAAACGCAATCGGTGGATGTATCGGTGTATTCATTGCATGGAAACTGGTTACAGGACTTCCAATGTTCTGGCTCATCAACTTAATCTGCATCGTACTTGTTTGGACTTCTTACACATTACTTAGTGCTGCGAAGAAAGAAAAAAATGCTAGCGCTGCATAATTATAAAATTATATAAAACAAGCAGTCAATTAATGGCAGTCTATCCAGACTGCCATTTTTATACCAATGTATGCGAGAGAATCTGCCACCGGCAGCCTCTCTGTATTAAACCAATATTACAACAAAAACAGATTCTATTATGGAGATTATTCTATGTTCATCAATGAATATGTAATGACACGCAAACGTTATGACAAATGGGCTGCCCCTAAGTTCTGGAGAGTTCCTATTTTCTATATCTATTGTGTTATTTTTGTAGCCGGTACTTTCGGCTGGATTTATTTTCACCATGTAGGCGCTTCTCTCCGGTGGCAATCCGTCGGCGCAACGCTTTCATTTATTTCCATTTATCGTGGAGTATTTTTCAAGTGGATGCATGCCGACAAAACATTCCGGGTAACACGGTCTCAGTACTTCAACGACAAAGACTGGACTTGTAAAGTAATGATCCGCGAAAAAGATATTGCACTCTACATCAACAACAAAATCAATAATCATGTCAATTGGGAGGATCTTACAAAATTTGAAGAAGCCAAAAGTTATTATAAATTAACTTCTAAAGATCAAATCGAAGGGGTCATGATCGACAAAGATTCTTTTATCAAGGGAGATGCCATCAGTTTTAAGCAATGGATGTTAGAACAACACCCAGAAATCACTTATTCCCCTATCGACCCAGCTTTTGATAAATAAGAAAGAGAAGATTTTCATTCTTCATTATTGAATATGAAAGTCTTCTCTTTCCTTATCCTAGATTCTTATGTAAACCGGCAAAATCTTCGAACAGACTTGTCTTTTAACGTCCTTCCTGCTCATCTTTATGACGCATCTTAAGTTTCAGAAGCGCCTTTGCTTTCAGGCAGTCCACTCTTACCATATTATTTTCTCCGACAACGTCAGTTTCTGTGCCATCCACACTCTTATTGATATCTACAATTCCGTCCAGATAATCATTTTCTACAACAAATTTGGCAACTGTACCGCTGAAATTAAGACCCGTTACCGGGATTCCTCTGATTCCAAGCTGTTCACATGTATTCGTGTAATCTACATCGCTATTTCCCCATCCATCTGATGATATGATCACTCCGTCTGCACGCATACACTCTGCCATTGCTGCCGCTCTCGTTCCCACGAGCATTTTATCCTTATTATCATCCGGCGTTCCGACTATGATAAGTCCAAGAAGGTCCAGATCTGTATCTTCTGCCACTACTTCCAGAAGTGGATCTCTGAAATGATGTAATGATGTTTCTTTTGTTGATGGTCCAATTCCCATAACTTCTGCACCTCCTATAGTTACTGCATTGAGCGGATCATGCCGTCTCTGTACTCATTCGGAGTAATCATAACCGGCATATTGCCCATATCGATAATCGAACGTCCGCCTTCAACCCCTGATGGTTCATCCGGGAACATCCATGTATCATACATAGCTCCCTGTCCTGCAACCTGACGGATAATTACAACCTTTTTCTTTCCAGGTCTTACTTTGTCATGATATTCATGACGTTCTGTGCACTTATCGCCTTTGAACTTCTTCAGCTTTTCTCTATAAGTCTGAATAAATTCATCGCAAAGTTTGTGTGCTGTAAATGGTCCATGTCTTTCCTGCCCCATTCCAGCAGCAAATGTAACATCAAAAGAAATAATATAGTCATCATCTCCTGGTGTTCCTGCACGGTTCAAGTACAGCTGTTCCTTCAGATTACCTTCTGACGAACCAAATTCGTGACACTGCTTTCCGTTAACATCAACGCCTGTCAGCATTACATATACACCGGTTATGGTATGAGTAATTCCCTCTCCCAATTTACCAAGTACTTTTGTCGAGATTGGAATGATATCCATAATCGTGTTCGTCCATCTGTCATGGTCTCCCGGTTTTATAATCTGAATATCAATCTTCTCAATACAATCATCCTGTGCAACAAGCTGATCGATCATCTCTTTACTGACCGTCATATGGCCATCCGTTGTGATATTATTGTGCTCACCCCATTCCACATCTGTCATATGAAATGCTTTAATCACAAGGCGTCTTAAATCTATCTCTTTATCAGCCATCATGTCACCTCCTAAAAATTTACGGACATAATGTCCTATCCATATCTCTAGTATACAATATACTGCAAGAAATTCCAATATACTGTCTGATTCTTTTTTCAAAAAGGGCAGATGCAAGATACATCTGCCCTTCTTAAGATCAATTAAATTTTTTTCAAATCGAATTAGATCTTAGCAACATACTCGAATGGCAACGGAACAATCTTTCCTGGAGTTTCGATTTTCTCTAACTGCTCCAGAGTTGCCTTTACGATCTGTGTCTGCTGTTCTACGTTGTGAGGACCACCCGCATTAGCACCCATAGGTACCAACGGAGCTACCGCACGAGGAGTACCAGTCTGACGAACAACTGGTGGAAGAGCTGCAATAATAATTGTAGGAATTCCAGCTTCTTCAATCGCTCTCTGCACCAATACTGCAGAGCGGTGGCAGGTACCTCAGCCAGCGGTGAGGATTACTGCGTCAACATCCTCATTTTTGAACATTTCAGCGATAGCAGGACCAGTTTCATGTTTGAATTTCTCCTGGTTTCCACCACCACCCATGAATCCAGCATGTACTGGAGCACAAGCTCTGATAAATCCTTCTGCTGCTAATTCATGAATTCTGTCAATTGGGAACATACAGTTGATGTCTTTGTTAACATCACTGTTATCATATCCACCGTGTGATACCATCAGATCACTAGATGGTGTAGTATTTTCGATCTTTCTCCATGTGAAGTCACCAGCAAGGTTGAATCTCTCCTGGCTCTTCTTGTGAACACCTGCTGCTGTTGCAAGAGCGACAGACATATCTTTCAGCTCTTTTGTTACAGGAGTCCATACTGACGGTGGAGTAATAGGAACGAATATTTCAGACTGTAAGCCTTTAACAACCGTTAAACTCATTTTTAATCCTCCTTATTAGCATCCAAACGTGCTTGCATTTCTTGTTGTTTGCGACGTTCTTTTTCAATATTGCTGACGTATTTCTCATTTATCTCCGGTCCGAGCTGTTCCGGGAAACTCATGTTCCAGCCAACTTCCTGACCAACTTTCGGTTCTGTATCGCAGATGAACATTCTCTTTGGAGCTTTAAAGAACCCCAGACGCCCTTTTAAGTCAATGCTGATACTACAGTCATCAACATCTACGATCACACCTTCCATATAAATGATCTTATCGCCATAGTGTAAACGTTCATTATCCATTATGATAACACCTGATCTTAGTCGTATTTTTCTTTACGTTTCTGGCTCATTGGCAGAGACTGCTCGTTATCTACGAGTTCGATCTTCTTACCGCAAGCTGCTTCGATCAGCTCAACGTTAGTAGCTTTAACGTTTGGATTCCACTTCTTCTCAGCGGCTTTTACTTCTTCACCAGCCATAGCTGCTTTCAGCATAGCGAGGGCACGGATACCTTCTTCCTGGCAAAGTGTATTACATCCAAGTACTTCGTTTTCGATACCAGACTCTGATTTGTTATTGTCAACCATGTACTGCATGTACTTGTTACCAACAACGAGTGCACCCTGAACAGCACAGAATGAAAGTCCAACTACCGGGATTCCTCTCATACCGATCTGCTCGATGTGGCTTGCAAAGTCAATGTGGTTATTTCCGAATCCTTCTGTTGTAACGAAAGCTCCGTCAACGTCCATCATCTCTACAGTATGTCCAACACGACGAGATACATAGTACTTCTCAGCATTGATCTGAGGTGATCCTACGAATACAACTCCGCAAAGGTCAACTTCTTCATCATGTAAAGCTTCAAGTACAAGTGGCTCTCTCCAGTAATGTCTTGACATCTCTTTTGATGCAGGTCCGATACATGTTAATGCATGGATA
Source organism: uncultured Dorea sp. (assembly GCF_934294775.1). Lineage (GTDB taxonomy): Bacteria > Bacillota > Clostridia > Lachnospirales > Lachnospiraceae > Dorea_A. Next base: position 32,490 of record NZ_CAKRAH010000007.1, on the reverse strand, counting down.
CATCCATCAAGCACTTCCAGTGGAGATACGCATACAGGTACGTTTCCTAAGTCTACGTTAGCTCTTGCGCCAAGGATACCAACTGGTTCTACAGGAAGGATGAAGTTATCATGCATAGCTCCCTGTCCCATGATCTCTTTAACGATTACGACTTTTTTCTTTCCTGGACGACGAACAGATTTCAGTACCTGCTCCTCAGCGATGAAGCTATCATCCAGTTCTTTCATTACTTCACGGATTTCCTGAGTAATGATATCAAATGCTGTATGTGCAGCCATAGGTCCACGACGTTCCATGTTTGTCTTTTCCTGAACTACGATGTTACCTTTGATAAAGATTTCTCCCTTATCCGGGCATCCAGGACGTCCCCACATGATGTTCTCGTCAAGATATCCTTCTGAAGAACCGAATTCACCGATCTGAACTCCGCCTTCATCTGTTCCTGTCAGCATCATAACAACGCCGTCAAGTACTCTTGTTGCACCTTCACCAAGGATTGCATCGCCTTCTTTTGTAGCGATTGGCTGAACATCCATGATTGTCTCTGAGTATGTGTGATATTTGTCAGGAGTGATGATTTCAAGATGGAAATCTTTAACCAGTTCCTGATCAGCAATTACATCTGCTTCAATTCCCTCACGGATGTAAAGAGTTGTTCCTTCGATCTTTGTCTCTGGTCCTCTCTTAACTTCTGTGATTTTAATGTGTTTTCTTGTTAATGTTCCTACTACTTTTTCTTCTTCAACAGGTGCTTCTGCTGTTGCTGTAGCTGCTACTGCTGCTGCAGGTACTTCTGCTACTGCTTCTCCTGTTGCTCCAAGTGCTCCAACTGGGATTTCAAGGTTGATATCCTTTCCTTCTCCAATGTGGATCTTGAGTGTTCCTCCAGCTACTGTTGCTGCTGTTGCAACTGGCGCTGCCGGTGCAGCTTCCTCTGCCGGAGCTTCTTCCTCTGCCTTTTCTTCTACTGGAGTTGTAGGTGCTTTCACACCATCCAGAACATCATTTGTTAATGGGCAAAGAGAATCACAAGTTTTTGTAAGTTTTGCACCCAGTACTTCTTCAATAGTAAGGCATCCGTCCAGGTTTAATAATCCTGAATCTACCAGATCATCAAAGATTGCTGGATCTTCGAGGTTAGCCGGTTCAATTGTGATACCAGCTTCTGCTCTACAGCACAGTACTGCAGGATCATGAGCATGTGCTTTTGCTGTTTCAGCTGTGATTGACATATTGTTTCCCTCCTTGTTTTTGTTTCATACATTTCCTTACGGAATATTGTAGCTTTAAAAATATATATACAGTTACGTGCAATACCAGAAGAACCTCTCAATTACTTCTGTCAGGCAAAAGAATCGGGGGTCTCCTACCTCATTGTACGCAACGGTAATACCGATAATATTATTTTAAGTAGTTACAGATACTAATTAAAAATCAATATCCTGGCTTACTTCTTTAGAAACCTTCAGGCTTCTGTACAGTGGATGTCCAACTGTTCTCATTACATGGTCTGTCTGGTGGAATACCTTCAGTCCCATCTTTGGTCCAGATGCCATTACAGTATTTGAACAGTCTGAGCAGTTGCCGATCAGAATGTATTCACATTTGTCTTTCTTGAACTGCATGTTGTTCTTAACCTGTCCTGGACAGTTACCAGGTCTTAAGCACTTAAGTGGTACTCCCGGTTTATTTTCAATTGCCTGTTTGCACTTGCACATAGACACTACTTTGGCATTCATCTTAGAAGCGATTTCTCTCATACGTTCTTCGCTTCCTCCACATGCGCATACAAGGATTCCCATTGTAGCTCCGTGAAGATCCGGGAATTCGATTGTAACAAGAACTGCTCCTGTTGTCTTGGTTGTCGGTGCATCTAATGTAGTAGACTTTCCTGTGAAAGCTCCACCCATGATGATCTCACCGTATTTTCCATCGATTCCGCCAGCTTTTTCAATCATTTCCCCAACGCTTACACCAACTGGTACGTCGAAGAATACGTGTGCTTCATTTCCACCATTTAATTTACCACGGACTGTCATATTCTTGCTGATGCAAGGTTTCTTTTCATCAACCGCTTCTGCGATCTTACAGACAGTTTCTACGTTGATAACAACAGATCTTGCTGCTGATGGAAGCTGTGTAGTTGTAAGTAATACCCCAAGACACTCTCTTACTACTGCACGTTCCTCTCCCATTGGATAGATATCAGCCATCAGATGCATCTTGATGTCTGGTTCATTCTCCAGGGCTTTCTGCAATACTTTGATTGCTTTGTGATGTTTTTTCTTAATCGCAATGATTGCTTTCTTTGCATGAGTGATTTCCATACTATATTTAATACCACGGATTAACTTGTCACTCTGCTCTTCAATCTGTCTTGTGTTGTGTTCCAGTCCAGGCTCACACTCAGCTGCATTTACAAGGATGTATCCGCAGTCAAGTTTGAAGTCTTTTGGAAGTTCTGGGTTGATTTCTGGATCAAGTTCACCCATCGGAGTTTCTTCTAAGTTAATGTTAAGTTTTACTCCTGTCGGGAATCCAGCTCCTCCCATTCCAACAATTCCGGCTGCTTTCACCAGATCAAGCTTTGATGATTCTTCTGTGATACCTTCTACAGATTCGGTAACAGGAATGAATTCATCCGGCTGTTCAGCTGCCGGCTCGATGATGATGCGGTCATCTGTAATCTCTGTTACTTTTCCATACACGCTTGAAAAGATGTTCGCTCCCAGGCCTGTTGGTGTAGCAATGAGAGTACCCTTTTTCACCTCAGCACCTACTTCAACGCAAGGTGCACAAGGAGCGCCAACATGCTGGCGTAATAACATCTGTACATTTCCCATGACACACTTCTCCTTTTTAAATTTTATTTTATCTAAGTCAAAACGAAACTATGCAAGTCCGTTTACTTATTCACAAATTATTTAATATAGATTTTTTCTATAAATTCTTTTTCGCCATTTTTTTAACAGAATCAATCTATTTTTTGGCGGAGGCATGTGGGAATCGAACCCACCCAGGACGCTCTTAACGCCCTACACTAGTTTTGAAGACTAGGAGGCACACCAGTTACCCAACTACCCCCAGGTGCCTATTAACCATATCACATTCGTCCAGGTTTTTCAACACTTTTATTTATTTTTATAATAGCAAAAAATCATTGACTTTTCAAGGTATTTCATCCATAATAAAATCAACAGATTGAACGGAATACTAGAATGCAGTCTATTTGTTAATTTTGTGTCGTAATATCTGTTAATTTTATATTTATATTTTCTACCCATAGAAAAAGGCACTATGAAAATATAGAGATTTTCAATGTGTTTTTATAAAAACTTATAGATAAATTCTATAAGAAATCATAAGGAGGTAAGGATTATGAAGTTAGAAGCAAAAGTTAACTTCGACCGGTTTGAAGAAGCACTTCAGGTTGTAGATGCTCATACAGCCGGTGAATTCTGCCGTATGGTCATCGGAGGATTTCCAGAGCCAGAAGGCAACACAATGATCGAAAAGAAAAAATGGATGGAGGAAAAATACGACCACGTTCGTACAGCTTTAATGCTGGAACCTAGAGGACATCACGATATGTTCGGTGCATTCCTTTGCGAGCCAATCCACGAAGAAGCAGATCTTGGGGTAATCTTTATGGATACAGGTGGATACCTGAACATGTGCGGACACTGTACAATCGGAGCGGTTACAGTAGCACTGGAAGCTGGTCTTGTTGAATGCCACGAAGGAGAGAACCATGTAGTACTGGACGCTCCTGCCGGAATCATCAGCACAACCGCTAATGTAGAGAATGGAAAAGTAACAGGTGTTACTCTTACAAACGTTCCTGCATTCGTTTACAAAGACAACTTAACAGTGAATGTAGATGGTGTAGACATTCCTTATACAATCTCATTCGGCGGAAGCTTCTTCGCACTGGTTGACACTACAAAACTGGACATCGGAGAAATCAACGCAAAGACAGTTCCTACTTATACAGAACTGGGAATGAAGATGCGTGATAAGATCAACGCTGAGGTTAAGATCCAGCATCCAACTCTGGATATCACTGAAGTTGACCTTGTTGAGTTCTACGGACCAACACCTAATCCGGATCAGGCTACAATGAGAAATGTCGTTGTATTCGGTGATGCCCAGGCTGACCGTTCACCTTGCGGAACAGGAACAAGTGCAAAACTTGCTACTCTTCACGCTTGGGGAGAACTTGGAATCGGCGAAGAATTCATCTATGAAAGTTTCATGGGAACACGCTTCAAAGGTGTGATCAAAGAAGAAACTAAGATCGGTGATTACGATGCTGTAATCCCAATGATCACAGGAAGTGCATATCTTACAGGTGTTGCTACTTACTTAATTGATTCTACAGATCCATTAAAATATGGTTTCCTTGTAGGCTAATGCATATTCGGGGTTGAATTAGATTGCATTATATAATAAGATAAAAGAAGCGGATTCTCGTAGTCCGCTTCTTTTTTGTTAATATACATCTCTGGAAATGACTGATTGTAAATTTTACAGCTCATTGCTTTATATATTTACACTCTGAAGAAAGGAATGCCCCCTATGCCAAGAAAACGCAGATCAACCAAAAGCCGTATTGTTAAGGCTGCATGGAATCTTTTTTATAAGAACGGCTATGACCAGACTACCGTAGAAGATATCATCAATGCTTCAAAAACATCAAAAGGAACTTTTTACCATTACTTCAAAGGGAAAGAAGGGCTTCTTAATTCCCTGTCATATCTTTTTGACCAGAAATACGAAGATCTAGCCGCAGTGATAGATCCGGGCCTTTCATGTTATGATAAATTGTTGTTTTTGAATCACGAACTCTTTTATATGATCGAGACCAGCGTAGATATCAAACTTCTCGCATATTTATACTCTTCTCAGTTAACCACAAAAGATAAGAAATCTTTTTCTGATAAAAAAAGAATCTATTTTAAATGGCTGACCGAGATTATGGAAGAGGGTCTGAAATCCGGAGAATTCAAGAACACCAGCACTGCCGAAGAACTGATGGACCTTTATGCAATGTATGAACGTGCCCTCCTCTATGACTGGGCTTTGTTCAAAGGTAAATTTTCTCTGACTGAGCGAAGTGACCGTCTCCTTCCTCATGTATTAGATACATTTGTTGAAGGTGTTTAAAAGCACGATACAAAAAGAACACTAGCTATCCAGCTTCCATTGCTGTCCTGCCAGTGTTCTTTTTGTATCCAGAATCTCCGCCTGGCAGTTTTCCTGCCGGTATTTATCCTCCGGATATTTCATCAAATTATACCAGACATTCGTGAACTTCTTCCTGTTCGATTCCAACTTCTTTCATCACATCAAGAATCTGCTCCCTGTCTGTAAGTTCTGCGCACCATGAAAGTCCGCATCCTGCCGAAATTGCTCTCGGCACGGGAATCAGTCTTCCCGGCACACCTCTTTCCTTGCAGACCTTTTCCATTGCCATCGCATCAGATGTTGTATGGAATGTCACTACAAGTTTCATTACTTTTTTTCTCATATTTACTCAATCACCACTTCATAGTAACCGTCTTTTTCTACAGCTGTTGATTTTTTGCCTTTGTCCTTTGCAAATTTTTCAACATTCATCTTCTGGTGTGGTTCTGTAACAAGAATCTTTACAGGACCTGTTGCACCCTTCAAAGCTTCCGCTGTCAGCATCAACGGTTCTGGGCAAGAAAGTCCTCTTGCATCTACTTCTTTCATGTTAATTCCTTCTTTCCTAGAATACTATGTATTTACACATATTTCAATCTTATTTTGCAGCCTTTATATCCACTTTAGAAAGTTTCGCTATTGTTCACACGTTGCATAAACAGCAACATGTTTTCTACTTTGCTTCTTCTCTCTTATTCGTAAATGCAATGATAAAGCAGATTACAATACAGATAATGCAGGCAATCTTTCCATTTGCCGGTACTGCACCTGCAACTAATACTTCCTTTGTTTCAGGATTCAGTGCTGTTCCGCTTGCTGCAAGTCCAAAGTTATGACATATAGCAGCTCCGATAAACATACCAACTACCGTCATTGCAGAATCAGAAGATCCCTGTCCTGCCAGGATCAGCTGACGAAGCGGGCATCCTCCTGCAAGTACTGCCGCAAAGCCAACAGTATACATGCCAAGGATATTCCACAGATGCTCTGAATGAGCGATAATTCCAGGTGTGTTAAATCCAAGGACAAAGCGGCCTGTAGCCACATTGAACACCAGCATAACTACGAACAATCCGGCAATCACACTGATCAAATCGAAGTTCTTCATCAGGATAATATCTCTGATACTTCCAGCAAAGCACATTCTTGACTTCTGCGCAAATGCTCCAAACACCAGACCACCAATTAACGAAGCAATAATTGGCGCATGCATACTTCCAGGTCCTGCCTGACTTGATTTCAAAAGAGTAGTACATGTTGCAAGGATCAGAATGCCGACAACGATTGCCGGAAGGACTGCTCCGCTTGCCTTGTTCGTAATATGTGCTCTTCCAAGGCTGAATCCATTCTTTAATGCGAATACTCCCGTTCCAACTCCAAGGATGAATCCGACAAATGCTACCCATGCGTTCAAGTCACCTGCCGACATACGGATTACCATACGAAGCGGGCATCCCAGGAATACAAGTGCCCCGATCATAATAATCACACCCAGTATAAATCTGATCATCGGCGATGATCCTGCTGTTGAACGATATTCTTTTGTTGCTATAGAAATGATAAATGCTCCCAGCACAAGGCCAATAATCTCTGGTCTTGCATACTGTACCACTTCTGCCTGATGCATTCCCATTGCACCCGCTGTATCTCTGATAAAGCAAGCAATACAAAATGCCATGTTGGCTGGATTTCCAAGTGCTGCAAGGCATGCCGCTACAATACCACATACAACACCGGCCAGCGCCAGTTTTTTCTTTGAATCTGATAAATTCATAAGTTTTATTCCTCCTGTCCTCTCATTCTTCAGAAGATATTCCACTTTATTACCGTTATTGACATACCCTTTCGATCCGCCTTTATTCATGTACACGACAGATCTTCAAGCGGTTTTTCTGCAGTTTTATGGTTCTTCTGCCAGTTCGTGGATTGCTCTTATTGCTGTATCCACTTCTTCCTCCGTGTTGTAATGCGAGAAGCTGAATCTCACTGCCCCCTGCTCTACCGTGCCGAGTGCTTCATGCATAAGCGGTGCACAATGCCCTCCCGACCTGGTAGAAATATCATATTCCATAAGAAGCTCATCACTCACTTCCGAAGAATCATAATCACCGATGTTCAGCGTCACGATCGCACAGCGTTCTTTCTGACTGTAATCCCCATAGACCTTAACGCCCGGGACATCTTTTACCCCGTTGTAGAATCTCCACATCAGTTCATTTTCTTTTTTGCGGATGTTATCAATTCCTTCCTTTTCCAGATATCCAAGTGCTGCATGCAGTCCTGCAATCCCATGCCCGTTCAGAGTTCCTGCCTCCAAAGCCGTCGGCATCTGCACCGGATGTTCTTTGCTATATGTCTGGATTCCGCTTCCACCGGTCTTAAGCGGCTTAAGTTTTACCCCTTCTTTTACATAGATTCCACCGGTTCCCTGTGGCCCGAGAAGCCCCTTATGACCGGTAAAACATAAAATATCAATCTGCATCTTCTGCACATCAATCGGAAATACTCCAGCCGTCTGGGACGCATCCACTGCGAATAATACACCATGACGGTGCGCTATATCACCGATTACAGATACATCTATATAATTCCCTGTAAGATTCGATCCATTTGTACAGACGATCATCTTCGTATTCTCTTTGACTGCCTGTTCCATCTGTGCAAGATCCGGCATTCCTTTTTCGTCACATCCCACGATTGAAAGCTCTACGCCTCTTTTTTCCATCTCATACAATGGTCTGAGAACCGAATTATGTTCCAAAACCGTCGTAATTACATGATCTCCCGGTTCCAGAATGCCTTTTATTGCAATATTCAAACTTTCTGTCGAATTCGCAGTAAAAGCAATCTGTCTTGCATCTTCTGCATGAAATAATTTTGCAAGTCTGTCCCTCGTATCATAGATGATTCTCGACGCACTAAGCGCAGCCTCGCTTGCACCTCTTCCAGCATTCCCCATCGATCCCATCGCACTTACCACCGCATCAATCACTTCCTGTGGCTTGTGCATCGTCGTTGCCGCATTATCCATATATATCATATCTGTGCCCTCCTGTTATCTGACCACATATGATTCCAATATAAACATCGTTTCACACCATCTCCGTTTTTCTTCAGATATCATGATATCTTTCCCTTTCTCCCGACGGCATTACACGAACATTTTCCGTATCCTGAAAGTTTACATATTCCCCCGTATGTTTCCTTCCGTCATATGTTTCCAGTATATTCCTTTTTCTTCTTTTCGTCTAATTGAAACATTACATAAACCCACGGCATTCATAGTTGTTTTCTATAGATGTCGTGGGTTTTTCTTATGATTATCTTTTTCAAAATTCCGGTACACCAGAAAGCGTATTTCAGGTTATCTATTCCTCAATCCCATATACTTCTTTTACTACCTTCACGAAGCGCTCAGCACTCTTTGACATCTGATAATTCTTATTGTATACAAGATTGATATCCCGTCCCTGATCTGCTTTTGGAATCGGAAATGCCAGAAGACCGCCTGATTTCACCTCGTCTTCTGCCGCAAGTCTGGATATAATAGAAATACCCATTCCCTGTTTTACAGATTTTTTAATCGTCTCCTGATTCTCAATACTTGCTATGATCTTTAATTTATCAAGATTGATCCCGCCATTCTTAAGCTGCTTTCCTGCCTCTTTTCTCGTGCCTGATCCTTCTTCTCTCATAATCAGGTGCTCCGTACAGATCCAGCTGATATCATCTTCCATCAGTTCTTTTAGTTTCTGATACTTTTCGTTATTCGGAGTGATCACAACAAGCTCATCCTTATAAAACGGAATGTATTTGCAATGCTTTTTCTCCAGAACTGTTCCGGTAAATCCTACATCTGCCATATGGTCAATAATCTGCATAACCACCTTGCTGCTGTCTGTCTCCAGAAGTTTTACCTGTTCTTTTGGATATTTTTCATTGAATCTTAACAGAATCTTCGGAAGTAAGTACTGCGCAGGAATCGTTGATGCAGCAATCGTGATCAAGTGCTTGCTCTCTTCTTTTCCTGTCGTAAATCTTTCTTCAATCTTTTTCTGAAGATCAATGATCTGTCTTGCATAACGGTACAGATCTTTTCCATCGTCTGATAATTTTACTTCTTTTGTATTTCTTACAAAAAGCCTTGCATTCAGTTCTTTTTCCAGTGACGAAATATGTGCACTGATGGTCGGCTGTGTCAGGAACAGCTGTTTTGCTGCCTTAGAAAAACTGCCTCCCTCTGCTACCTGAACGAAAGCTTCTAATTGTTTCAAATTCATTAGTATGCCACCCTTTCGCTCTCTGCTCCTGTTTTTTTGGTTACCTTAATACTATCCATATATTCAAGAATAGGTTTTGCACTTTTTCTGCTGGTCTCAAACATATCTCTTACCTGTGCGATCGTAATCAGCGGATCATCCTTCAGATGTTCTCTGATCTTCTCTTTTGCGGTCTCCATGTAAGAGGTCAGCGTATACATTTCATCATTTATTTTTACAATCTGCTTTTCTTCCAATAAAATATTCAGAATATCATCCATGATATCCTGCGATACATCTTTACAGGTAATCTCCGAATATCTTGCAAAATCAAATTTTGCTTTTCCGAATGTATCCAGCATGATCTTCGACACTTTATCATAGATCTTATCTTTGCGCACTTCATATTCGGTCGTACACAGGAATTCGTCTATTCTCTTAATGCTTCCTTTTTCTTCCAGAAGTGTAAGAATCTTATCATATACATTCGGTTTTATCTTTTTAAAATATGTGGTCTGCACCTCTGCTTTTTTCATACCGTAACGGTACGGGTACTTCTCTTCATATTCTTTTAATGCCTTAAGCAGTGTATGTTCTGCTTCTCTTGCAGAATCACTGTGCCATACATAAGTGTCCTTGCGCATCGGGAATACATAGATGCTTCCCTGCTCTTCCAGTTCTTTCACATCCTGCTCCACTTCCTCCGGCGAAAGAGCCGTAAGCTTTGCAAGCTCAGAGACCGTAATCAGTGTGTCAGCATGGCTCTTGACATGCATCTCGATCACGTCTGCGGAAGAACCTTCTTCTTTTCTCTTCAGTTCTTCGATTACCTCCGGCTGGAAGCGCCTTTTTATTTTCGGATTTGGTTCCAGTACTACTCCGCCTCCAATCGTCTCCATCGGAGAATAAAAACGGACTACGAATTTATCGCCACGTCTTACCGCAACTTCTTCTTCCATCCGAAGCTGCACATATCCGCTCTCGCCTGGTCCGATCTCTTCTTTATCCAGAAGAACTGCACGGCATAATACTTCACTGGTTCCGGTGAAGAAATGAAGTCTCGTATGATTGGTCAGTATTCTCACAGACGAATCAAGTACATTCAGTTTCACATCCAGTAAATCTGTATTTTTCATACTGTCCGGCGGTGCCAGTACGCAGCCTCGTTTAATCTCTTTCTTCTTGACATTCGAAAGATTAATCGCCACACGCTGTCCGGCATAGCACTCTTTTCTGTCTTCTCCATGGACCTGTATACTCCGGATCTTGCATTCTTTTCCAACCGGATACATCTGAAGCGTATCTTCTTTGGAAATGGTTCCCGATACCAGCGTTCCGGTAATGATGGTTCCAAATCCAGACAGGGTAAATACTCTGTCTATCGGAAGTCGTGGAATCGTATGGATATCTTTTTGTACCACTTCATCCCTGGTCTGATGTTCGATCTCTTTTATCAGCTCTTCAAGACCAGTGCCTGTCGCTGCAGACACTTTTACAAGAGGTGCCTTCTCAAGAAATGTGCCTGAAAGTTCTTCTCTTATATCTTCTTCCATCATTTCAAGCCATTCTTCATCTACGAGATCACATTTATTCAGCACGATGATACTCTTCTCAATTCCAAGAAGGTTCAGGATATCCATGTGTTCCCTGGTCTGCGGCATGATTCCTTCATCTGCTGCAATTACAAGGAGTACCAGATCCATACCGACTACACCGGCCACCATGTTGTTGATAAATTTTTCATGGCCCGGTACATCGATGATGCCCGCCCGGTCTCCACCTGGCAGATCAAAATATGTGAATCCCAGATCAATCGTGATTCCTCTTCGCTGTTCTTCTTCCCAGCGGTCTGTATTTCTGCCGGTCAGTGCTTTGATCAGGGTTGTCTTACCATGATCAATGTGTCCGGCTGTTCCGATAATAATATTCTTCATAGCCCTTCGCACCTACCGTTCTTCTTTTTTTCCTAATAATTCCGATAATTCCAAAGCAATCATCTTATAGTCCTTACGTTCTATGGTTCTGATATCCAGACAGATGCTGTCATTGATCGTTCTTGGAATGACTGGCACTTCCAGATGTCTCATCTTTTCTTCCATCTCCGGCACACTCATACTTTCCGGCTGAATGGATACCGCACGGCTTTCCATTCTTTCTAACGGAAGTGATCCTCCACCAATCTGTGATTCGCAAGGTACTACCTGAATGCCTGCATTCATTCCTGTATTACGCAGGATTCTTGCAAAACTTCTGGCCTCTTTTTCAATCTCTTCTAACGGTCTTGCGATCATACGCAGAACCGGAATGTTCTGAACAGCGGTCTCTTCAGAAAGGTATTCCATTAATACCATCTCAAGTGCTGCCGCTGTAAACTTATCAATACGCAGCGCTCTTGTCAGCTGGTTCTTTTTCATCATGTCGATATATTTTTTCTTACCGATGATGATGCCCGCCTGCGGTCCTCCAAGAAGTTTGTCCCCGCTGAAGCATACCACGTCTGCCCCATGTGCGATTGATTCCTGTACGGTCGGTTCATGTGTCAGGCCATATTTTTCCAGATCGATCAGAACACCGCTTCCCAGGTCTTCGACCACCGGAATATCATGCTTTTTCGCAATCGGAACCAGTTCTTCAATCCCTACACTCTCTGTAAACCCAACAATCCGGTAATTACTTGTGTGTACTTTTAAAAGGGCTTTGGTATCTTCTGTGATTGCGTCTTCATAATCTTCATAATGTGTCTTATTCGTCGTTCCGACTTCTACAAGGCTCGCACCGCTTTGCTCCATAACGTCTGGAATTCTGAACTTCCCACCAATCTCGATCAGTTCGCCACGGGATACGATACATTCCCCGCCTTTTGCAAGTGAACTTAAAATCAGAAGCACAGACGATGCATTATTATTAACTGCCATGGCAGCTTCCGCACCAGTAAGCTTGCATAATAATTTTTCGAAATGAGAATAACGCTCTCCTCTTCTTCCCGCCTCCAGATTATACTCCAGATTGGAATATCCGCTGACAATCTCAGCCGCCTTCATCATATGCTCGTAGCTGATCGGCGCACGTCCAAGATTCGTATGCAGAATAGTTCCTGTTCCATTAATCACCTTTTTCATGTTTGGTGTATGCATTGCAGAAACATTTCCGGCAATATTCTCATTTAACAAAGCAATCTGTTGCTTTGCACTCTCTTCATCTTCACATCTGCCAATGAAAGCACGCAGCTTTTCCATCTCTATATGAATGGCTTCCATCACGCTTTCACGGCTATATGTCCCGATCAATACTTTGATTCCTTCATCAGCCAGAAGTACATCCACCTTTGGTATACTCCTGTATAACAAATTCTTATTCATCTTATTCTCCATCCTGTCATTCTTCATTACTGTTCATACAGTAAATATTCTTTTTTCTTAGAATAACCGGATCAGTTTATCACTCTTTGGCGCAACTGTTCCGATTACCGAAACGGTTGTATCAAGTCCTGCCGCCTTAAAGTCTCTCATCATGCTGTCATACTCTTTTGGAGATACGCTGATAAGAAGTCCTCCGGAAGTCTGTGGATCGTACAGTAGATCCAGATAGGTCTCATTGACTGACCCTACTTCCACTCTGTTAATCGAATATCGCTTGTTCTTATATGCGCCTGCCGGAACCAGTCCCATCTTCGCATAGTCAAATGCATCCTGAAGATATGCAATGTCCGTTACACTGAGTTCAAATGTCACGTCACTGGCTTCTGCCATCTCAACGCAGTGTCCAAGCAGTCCGAATCCTGTGATATCCGTACATGCAGATACGTCATACTTTTCAACAACCTGCTTACCTATCTTATTCAAGGACGCCATAACCGTCTGTGCCTCGCGAATTGCAGATGGTGATGCCATCTCTGCCTTGATCGCCGTATTCACGATACCACTTCCGATCTGTTTTGTAAGAATCAATATATCACCAGGTCTGCATCCGTAGTTTTTAAATATCTTATCCGGATGAACGAATCCCGATACGCAGAGGCCGTATTTTGGCTCATCATCCTGCACCGAATGACCTCCAACTAATACTGCACCTGCTTCTTTTACTTTGTCTGCTCCTCCGGCAAGGATATCTCCAAGGATTGCCGGATCCAGACAGTTCGGGAAACCTACGATATTGAGTGCCACCGCAGGTTCTCCTCCCATTGCCCATACATCACTCAGCGAATTGGCTGCAGCGATCTGGCCAAACATATATGGATCATCTACAATCGGAGTGAAGAAATCAACCGTCTGAATCATCGCAATATCATCTGTCACTTTGTAGATGGCAGCATCATCGGAAGTCTCGATTCCTACTATTAAATTGTCATCCTCAAATTTTGGCAGCTTACTCAGAACCTGAGCAAGGGTCTCTGGACCAATTTTAGCCGCTCACCCTGCTGTTTTGCTTAAACTTGTTAACTTTACATCTGATTTCATTCTTTCTCCTACTCCTCCTGTTTTCTCATACCATTTTCAGAAATCAATCCAGTGCGCTTTCTCTCTGACCGAATTTCCAGACATTTTCACAAACGGTATAAGAAAGCCGGAACCCCATTGTATATTTCAGGAATCCGGCTTTGTATCCAGTTATGTGTAAATTTATGATGGTCTGATAATTCTTCCTGCTTTTGCCATTGTCTCAACAATGCTGTACATATTTGTAACTGTACCAACTGCCAGTTTTTCTTTCAGACCATAGTAATCCAGACAGGTTCCACATGTCATGATCTCAACTCCCTGGGCTTCCAGAGATTTCAGATCTTCCAGTGAATCAGAACCTTCTGTTGTCAAAGTTGCCCCGCCATTATAGAAGAGCATAGTCTTTGGCAATGTATCAAGCTGTGTTACTGCAAAGATAAATCCTTTAATCAGTACTTTACCCAATTCATCATTTCCAGATCCCATACGGTCAGAAGAAATTACAACGACTGTATTGTCTCTTGCATCCGGTGCACAAGTTACTTCTGCTTCTTCTGCTGCCGGTGCGCCTTCCATTTCAATTGTAACTTTATACTCGGCATCCCCCAATTTTTCAGAAGTTACTTTTCCACCTGAGCTAGATGCCATCTTTGTTACATTCTGCACTGCAATCTCATTATCAACCAGAACTTCAATCGTCTCTGGTCCAGTCAGTGCTGCCATTGCCTTTTTGGTTTTAATAACCGGGATCGGACAATTATCACCCATAGCGTTAACTGTAATCATGATGATTCCACCTTTCTATCACCTTTTTCACAGTCAGCACATATAGAAATATTCTATCACCGATTATGGAAAAGGTAAATATATATTTTAGATAATTATATAAAAGTATGTGAAAATACTACTCACACAGCAATGCATCGTTGCCTGCAGTTACACAACTCCAAACCCTATTGCCGGAGTTCCTTTCACGTACTCTTGTACCTCAAGTATGTGGTATTTTCCGTCAGCATAATACGCCGGCTTCATCCCACCTTTTTTCAGAGCCTGCATGAACTCTTCCATTGTCTCTATGTCATCCGGAAACCACGTCGCACAGACACCGACTTTTTCCGGTACGTGACAGTCACTGGAGCCCATTGTACAAAGTCCAAGTTCCATCGCATATCTTGCCGCCTTCTGGCACGCTTCCATAGATGTACTTCCATTCAGCACTTCCAGGCCATCCAGACCCTTTACCGTCCGGAGATTCTCTTCCAGCCCGCGCTTGTTATTGCGGAATGGATGTGCCGCAAAACAGAATCCCCCCTGGGCTTTCACCAGATCTATAAATTCCTGTGCAGGTATCCTTTCCTTTGGATACTCCTCTATTCCAAATGCTATGATATCCCCCTGCAGGGAATAAAACTCGATTCCGACAAAAATCGGAAATCCCGTCTTCTTTGAATACGCTGCTGCGTATTCTTTCAGCCCCATATCGTCATGGTCTGTAATACAGATTGCACCAAGTCCTTTTTCCTTTGCAATCTCTACCATCTCTTCTAATTTCAGAAAACTGTCTTTCGAACAAGTCATTTCATGCATGTGCGTATCGACAAACATATTCCGGCTCCTTCTATATACCATATTTTATTACTTTTCTCTATTTATTATATAAATATTTATCTATGGTTTCAAATCGAGATTCTTTATATTTGTCATCATATATAGGTTTTATCTATATTTTTTCCAATACCTCCTATACACACGAATATGTCTGACCTCTGATAAATTTCTTCAAAATATACGACAACTTATTGCACAAAATATTAAGAAGCTGCTCTTAACAGCTTCTCATATTTTCAAAATCAGTCAAGTCCTTGCAGGATTCTCTGATCCTGCCGGTTATTTTCTTTTGTCTTTGTACTTATATTTAACTCTTCCTGCTTCTCCAGGCATTCCTGGATCGCTTCATTTAACGACAGCATCTTCTCATCCAGAGTCGATACCATCTCTGCACATTCTCTGAGATCCCGGCTGATATACTCCGGTGCATCTCCTTCAAACTTATAATAAATCTTATGCTCCAGACTCGCCCAGAAATCCATGGCAATTGTCCGGATCTGTATCTCAACTTTTGTATCCACTACACTGTCCGAAAGAAAGATTGGCACGGACACAAGCATATGATAGCTCTTGTATCCGCTTTCTTTTGGATTCTTAATATAATCTTTGATTGATAATACTTTCAGATCGCTCTGATTACCGATCATCTCTGCCAAACGGTAAATATCTGACGTAAATGAACAGATCAGTCTGACACCTGCGATATCATTGATATACTTCACCATATTCTCAATCGATATCTCATAACCGTATCTGCGAAGCTTCTTTACGATACTTTCCGGTGTCTTAATTCTTGTCTTGATGTGTTCGATCGGGTTGTATTTATGTACATGTTGGAATTCATCATTCAGTATCTCCAGCTTTGTCCCCACTTCTTTTAATGCTGAATTATACAGGAACATGATTGTCTTCCAACTGTCTACATCTTCATAGTTCTTTATTGCATTCTCCATATATTGTTATCTCTCCTCTCTTACCGAAGAGTTAAACCAGCACTATGACTATTATACCATACCCGGCTTTTCTATGTCATATTTTTCACATAGATTTAAGAAATATATAACATTTATTTGTATAAATTTTTCTATTTTTTTCACATCCTGATGTTGAGACCAAAAAGTATTTTGCCCCTATGATACACGGAATGATTTTCCAGACACGTTCTAGAATTCAATCCCTGCACGTGCCGGTACTTTTTTATCATACGGGTGCTTGATCTTCATCATCATCGTCGCATAATCTGCCAGATCCAGCATATCCTGTGATACTTCATGTCCGGTCATGACCACTTCCAGATCTCCCGGCTTATGCAGCAGGAATTCTCTTACCTTTTCTTCACTCAGCACATTCAGATGCACGGCGCAGAGTGCTTCATCTAGTACCAGCATGTCAAAATTCGTACAGAACTTCATGATCTCATCCAGTGCTTTATTATTATAATGTCTGAGTTCTGCTTTCTCATCCCCATTCATACGGCTGACAAACTTTACCTTATCTCTTCCCGGCAGACAAACGATTCCCGGCACTGCTTCAAGTACTTTTCTTTCGTTCGATGTATTATCTTTTAAGAACTGGAAAAAGAGTACCTTCAGTCCATATCCGGCGGCTCTGATGGCCTGTCCGACTGCGGCAGTCGTCTTCCCTTTTCCGTCTCCGTAATACATATGAATTCGTCCTGTGCCCTTCCTCGTCCTCATCTTTGTTCCTCCTGTATGTCTGGCCCCGGATTTTCTACCCGCTTACAGACTTTTATATCTGATGTGCTTCCTCATTCCTTCTATAATCCCGGCTCTTCCTACATCTACAGGATATTATAAGCTTTTCTAATAGAAATGTAAACCAACGTTGCTGTTCACAAGCAGGAATTGTTACTGTTCACACGCCCTGCAAACAGTAACCAGGGATTTTCTAAACCGGAAATTTCATATAATACAACAATAAACCAGCAGAACCCGTATTTTGAATTCTGCTGGTTTACTATTAAAATTCCAACTTCATATCTCCGGCTTTGATCCACTCTCTGCTTCTCATAAATTCTGAGATACCCAGCGTTACGATTGCCGGAAGCACAATCTGGATCAGGAGAATCTTGATCAGAACTACTGTTGCAGATTCTGTCTGGATCATTGTCTGCCATGTCATGATCTGTCCGACTAATCCTGCTGTTCCCATACCTGATCCGGTCGCATTATTCGTCATGTGGAATACCATCGTTCCAACCGGTCCGAGGATTGCACTGGAAAGAATTGCCGGAAGCCAGATGACCGGCTTCTTCACGATATTTGGAACCTGGAGCATAGACGTTCCGATTCCCTGTGCCAGAAGTCCTCCTACCTTATTCTCACGGTAGCTTGCAACTGCAAATCCTACCATATTGCAACAACATCCAACCGTTGCCGCACCTGCTGCCAGTCCTGACAGATTCAGGATAACGCCAAGTGCCGCAGAACTGATCGGCAGTGTCAGGATCATCCCCATAAGTACCGATACGATAATTCCCATAAGGAATGGCTGCTGTTCGGTTCCCCAGTTGATCAGCGAACCAAGCCAGCTCATGAACCCTGAAATCGGTGGTCCGATCAGGAATCCTACGATACATCCACTTCCGATCGTCACAACCGGTGTCACAAGAATATCTACCTTTGTCTTACCGGATACCATATGGCCAAAGACGATTCCCACATAAGCTGCAATAAATGCGCCCAGCGGTTCTCCCGGCCCTGCAAATACCATTGCCCCGTCTACGAATACTTTTCCCACCAGAATACTGCTTGCAAATGCACCCGCCATTCCGGCTGTCGCTGCTGATACCACGACTAACGGTGACTCCTTGAACTTATACGCCACTGCCACACCAATTCCAGCTCCTGTCAGTGAAGCTGCAAGCTTTCCGGCGATAAAGATCATATTACCGATATCCCCGCCAATAAAAGTTCCAATCTGCTGAATGATCGTACCGATGATCAGCGTCGCAAATAACCCATGCGCCATTGCACTTAAACCTTCGATAAATATCCGGTCTAATACTTTTTTTACTTTTTCCATCTTTTCCTCTCTCCTGTATTCCTGTATGTTATATCTGTCTCATCCTGCATCCTTCATCCAGGAACCCGCCCATACATTTCATACTTATACTTTGTCTTTTTTATGAAAATGTCTTTCTTTCTCTCTACAGATATTACATACATTTTTACATGTGTCTTGTCACTTGTCACGAGTTTACCATACACATACGAGAATAGCAAGAATTGTTTTTTTCCTGACAATACTTGCCAAACCGGAAATTCTATATACTGCAATTGTGGATATGGATTTTTCCTGTATACTTTGTCCATCTTATGCTAGAATAGGTTTTAGATGTTTCATATGTAATACTATATTTTTGACACTCACATCATTCTATACATTCTAACAAACAGGAGGATTACTTATGTTCCGTTTATGGGGAAAAGAATTTAAAGACAATCATATGCTGCGTGATACCGTTATCTGCGACGAGACGGATGACACCAGAACACATAAAATATTCAACGCACTGGATTCGATCTGTTATGAATTCGACCTGAGCAAGCCAATCTGGCTGGATCATAATATTGATGAATTCAAACGACACGATAAGACCAGATTTTATCAGGATAATTTTGTAGACTCGATTGATTTTGATTATCTTGAGATTCATATTATAGAAGAGTAATATTTTGCATACTTTGGTATCCAAAATGCGTCATATATGTCTGGCATGATTGATTGCAAATCACTTTTCCAGATTGTATATGACGCATTTTCTACCTGCCTTTATTCATTTCTGATCGCCGCAAGCGGACTTAATCTCATTGCACGTTTTGCCGGGAAATATCCTGCTAAAACACCGACTAACATCGCAAATCCAAGTGACATCAGTACCAGCCACCATGGAATGTAAGAGATACTTCCACCCTCACCAAGACTGATGCTTCCACTGCTTTTTGCTATAAAATTAATCGCTGTCGACATCAAAAAGCTTAAAATATTACCGGCGATTCCGCCCAGCAGCCCAATGAAGGCTGCCTCTAGCAGGAACATCTGCTGTATATTTCTAAGGCTGCAGCCAAGGACCTTCATAACACCGATCTCTTTGGTTCTTTCATAGATTGACATCATCATCGTATTGGCGATTCCGATCGCTGCTACCAGAAGTGACACCGCACCGATTCCGCCAAGTACAGCCTGTACAACTGCAAACTGGCTTTGCATGCTTTTGAGATACTCTGCGTTTGTCTCTACTTCATAGCCCATATTCCTTATCGTATCTGCGATTCCATTGACATGATCCATATCATCCGCTTTCACCTGTAAGGACGTATAATAGAAGCCTTTGACCGGTTTTCCTGCTTTCGTCTTCGGCTGGCCCGGAATTACTTTTCCTGCATATTCCTTTTTCAGGAGCATTTTTAGCGTATCCAGATCACAGAAGACTGTATCATAATTCTCATTATAGTCCTCCAGGCCGCCTTTGATCACTCCACTGGCTCTTACTACATACTTCTGTATTGGTTTGGCCTGCTTCGTATCCGATGCATCCTTACTGCCACTGCTATTATCCCCGGTTCCTCCAAACACAGCATTTCCCTGGTCACTGTTATAATGCTCTGTATCTGTAATCAGGAACATAGAATCCTTTGTAAGATCAATATCTGGTACCTTCCCCGTATCATAATATCCTCTTCCGGATCCCTTCTCATTAAAATCTGTAAGCACACCATTACCAAATATCAGACTTAACTGTCCGGATCCGCTCTTCGGAAGTGTCCCGGATCCAAGCTCCAGATTCTGAGCCAGCAGGCCTTCCTGGTTCATCGCTTTTAACTGGATATTTGCAATATAACTACCTTTTAACAGGATTGCTGATATCTCATATGTTGGCGACACCATTTTCACATGATCCATCTTCTGTATCTCTGATATCAGTTTATCATCTATCCTTTTTACCTTTGAATCCTGCGTATTCTTACTGGTATCATCATAGATTCCATCGCTTTCCGACGTCCGGACTTTAATGCTTGTCAGTCCTCCGGACCGCTCTACCTCTTTGTACATTGACTGCTGCATACCAAGCCCCAGCGAAATCATAACTACAATAGATGCTGTACCGATCAGTACTCCAAGGACCGTCAGAAATGTACGAAGTTTTCTTCTACGCAGACTATTTATGCTCATCCTCAGAAGATCGTTCCAGTTCATCCAGTAATTCCTCCTCTTCATTTTCCGCCAGTTTTTTCTTTTTCCGTTTTTTCAGGACAACTACCATTGCCACGATTGCTGCGATTATAATTACAATCACAACAGGCACTACCGGAAAGCTCTTTTGTGTCTCTTCTGGCATATCCGTCATCATCGTACTGTCATCCACTTTTTCCGTTACTTCAAGTTTCAGATCTTTGGTTGTCGTAACGACATTTCCCGCCTCATCTTCGTAGCTGAGTGTCATCGTTACTTTCGAAGGCCCGTTTGATATCTTCCTTCCTTCCAGCATGGCATCAATAGACCCTGTTCCACCGGATTCTACATTTCCGATAAATACTTCTGTTCTTTTAATATTCTTTCCTTCAAATGTTGCCTTCACATTATAAAGCTTGATCTTTCCAAGATTATAGATATTACAAGTTACATTGGTCTCTTCTCCTACCGCAATACTGTCCGGGCTGATCTCAAAATCACTGAATTCAAATCTCGCATCCTGCTTAACCGGAATCGAGATACTCGAAGAACCTTCTACTGCTGTTGCATTGACATCCTCATATTTCATAGAAAGATCCATGCTATATGGCTTCTGTAAAAGATCTGCCTTGGCATTCAGATCAATACTGATATCTGCCGTTCCATTTGCTGCGATACTCTCCAGATAAATGGAATTGGAACCCGATACCGGGAGGAAAGCCGGTGCACTCGTCTGCTCATCATTGCCTTCCGTCGGAGCTGACAGATCGAACAACAGATTATTCACCTTGCTTTTTGCTGTATTTTTCAGGTGGATGATCAATTTAAAATTACTGCCCGCATGGACTTCTCCCGGATCTGTGGAGAATCCGGTTACGATTACACGTGGAACGGAATTGTTACCAGACTGCGTACTTCCGGCAGATCCTCCTCCACTGTAAACTGCATCTCCGTTACTGTATCCGCCTGCATCTGCACTCTGTGCTGCAGCGCTGTATGCTCCAGCTGATCCTGCATCATTGCCATCACCAGCTCCTGCATTACCGTTATTACTCTCTCCTTTTTCCATGCTATCTTTTCCGGTATTGTCTGTATTAGCTGTATTCTGGTCATTTTTTTCTTCTGGTTTCGCAGTCGTATTGACATAAAACTGTCTTTCGGCTTCTTCCTGTCCATCTGCCGCCACCTTGAACTTCAATGTGTAGCGGGTAGTTGGTACATCTTCTCTTTGCACGAAGTCAAATGATACTTCTTTTTCCTGTCCGTTTTCAATGCTTCCGATATTCTTCTGATAGCTCTGCATCTCTGTCTTGAACGGCCAGACATCGTTATGATCTCCAAGATCCGGTGTTACGGTTACGTTGTTCACTGTCTTACCGGAATTATTCGATACGACAAATGTCCATGTCTTTCCTTTCCCGGCTTCGTATGTAGGTACTTTATTGTCCTTTGATACGATCGTGATCCCATTTACCGCGGCCTCAATCTGCTTTGGGCAAAGCATAACTGCCAGCGTGATCACTGTCAGAATAATCGTCATAAGCTTTTTGCATCTGCCGTGCGTTGTTATTTTTCCCATTTTGTTCTTCCTCCTCTTTTACATCTCTGACTTCTTCCTGTTATCCTCTATCTTCAGTATCTTCCCGTCTCTGATATGAAATACCCGGTCTGCATAAGTTGCAAGATGATCGTCATGTGTTACCATAACCAGCGTCTTTTTCTGTTCTCTTACCACTCTTTGCATCAGTTCCATGACTTCCTCTGACGTATGGGAATCCAGATTTCCGGTCGGTTCATCGGCAAATATAATATCCGGATCCACCACCAGTGCCCTGGCAACGCCCACTCTTTGCTGCTGCCCTCCTGACATCTGGTTTGGCATATGTTTCTTATGCTTTCCAAGCTTCACCAGATCCAGCATCTTATCTGCTTTTTTCATTCTGATATCTCTTGGCACACCCCGGAAGCTGAGCGGCAGTGCTACATTTTCCACTGCATTTAATGTCCCCATCAGATGAAACGACTGGAAGATGAACCCTACGTGATCCCGCCTAAATGTAACGAGCTGTTCTTCACTTAGCTTCTCGATATGCTGTCCGGCGATACTGATCTCGCCTTTGGTCGGTTTTTCAAGTCCTGCCAGCATATTTAAAAGGGTGGATTTTCCAGAACCGGATGTCCCGACAATCGCACAGAACTCTCCTTCATATATAGAAAAATCCACTCCGTTTAATGCACGTACGAATTCATCACCGACACGGTATAATTTGTATAAATCTTTCACTACAATGACTTCTTTCATGTTTCCCTCCTCTTTTTGATCATCAGCCATCCGTGCTACTAATAGCGTTCTGATTCCTTTCATAATTAAAAATGTTCCTAATATGGGTTCATCATACTATAAAACTCTAAAGACTTCTTCTTATAAATAATGAAGAATTTCTTAATATTGTCTCATATTTCCAGAATATATCTGAAAGTGCTCCAAAGCGTGTCTGAAAAACACTCTTAACCAGCTTCCATTCGCCCAGTTCCTACTTATATAAAATAAACAGGAATTTTCGTATCTTTTTTTGTACAATTTTTAGCAATATTCTCCGTGCATATTTTTTCAGAAGTGGTATAATTGGTAGGACATATTTACCAAAGTAAAGTGTACGTCCACAAAATCAGGTACAAAGACAAGTACCGGAAGCCGCTGAACGTACATAGAAATTATTGGGAGGAAATTATGAAATTCGTAAAACAATTTATGATTATCCTGGCGGTCTCATTCGCCGGTGAAATGCTGCATGCATTACTGCCACTCCCGGTTCCGGCCAGCATTTACGGTCTCATCCTTATGTTGATCGGTCTGCAGACTGGAATACTTCCATTAAAAGCAGTCAATGAAGCTGGTGGATTTCTCATCGAGATCATGCCTATGCTGTTCATTCCTGCCGGAGTCGGCCTTATGGTCTCCTGGGGTGCATTGAAACCGGTTCTTGTTCCGGTAAGTATTATCATTGTCGTTACAACCATTCTCGTAATGGGCGTCAGTGGACGCATCACACAATTTATACTAAAGAAAGAGGACAAGAAACATGAGTAAATTACTACAGGATTCCACATTTTTCTGCTTGGCGATCAGCCTGATCGGATATGAGCTTGGCATCCTTCTCAGACAGAAGACGAAGCTTGCACTGTGCAATCCACTGCTGATCTCTATTATATTTGTTATTATTATTTTAAAAGTTACCAACATTCAATATGAAGTATACGAAGACGGCTCACAGGTCTTAAGCTACCTGCTGACACCATCCACCGTCTGCCTTGCAATTCCGCTGTACCAGCAGATGGATCTGCTTAAGAAAAATATGAAAGCAATCCTCGCCGGTATCATCTCCGGTGTATTCACAAGCCTTGCCGGTGTATGGGTATTCAGCATGTTGTTCCATCTGGATAAGAAGATCTACGCAACACTGCTTCCAAAATCCATCACAACAGCCATCGGAATGGGTATCTCCGAAGAACTTGGCGGTATCGTGACGATCACAGTTGCAGCCATCGTTATTACCGGTATCATCGGAAATATGTTCGCTGATGTGATCTGTAAGCTCTGCGGCGTCAAACATCCAATTGCCAAAGGTCTCGCCATCGGTACAGCTTCCCATGCCATGGGAACTGCAAAAGCCATGGAAATGGGTGAGATCGAAGGTGCAATGAGTAGTTTGTCCATCGCTGTATCCGGCCTTATTACAGTTGTCGGTGCTACAATCTTTTATCAATTGTATTAAATACATCTGCGCCGGCACAACTGCTCCGGCGCCTTCATCGTATCAATTTTTCAGACTATGTTACTGTTCACACATTGTACAAACAGTAACCAGACTATATCAATAATGGGAGGCATAAGATTATGGAAAAAACAATTATCTGTATCGGACGTGAATACGGAAGCGGCGGTCATGCCATCGGTCAGATTCTCGCCAAACGTACCGGATATGAATTCTATGATAAAGACCGCTTCGTTGCAATTGCAAAAGAACGTGGTCTCGAAGGCGAGATACAGGAATATCTTGACGAAGAGCCGATGAACAGTCTCCTCTATTCCATCGCCCTTAATTACTCAAGACCTAAGAAAAAGCAGCCATTTCCATTCGAACTGGTGGAAGAAATTGCAGCCGAAAAACCATGTATCATTATGGGACGCTGCGCCGGTTATCTGACACGAGGCCAGGAAAATGCATTCAGCGTCTTCGTCCACGCCGACATGGAGACCCGTATCGCAAGTGTCATGGCAAGAGATCACATCAACAGCCGCTTAAAAGCAAAACACAAGATTGAAGAGATTGATGAAAAACGCAGCTCCTTCCGTCGGGAATTCACAGGAGAAGAATGGGGGCAGTCAAAATATTATAATCTCTCCATTGATACCACTCATCTTTCTTATGACCAGGCGGCGGATCTGATTCTTTATTATAAGAAATTAAGTGAAGAAGCGCATGAATAAGCATCTTTCTTCAGTTGCATTGAGATTATGGTATTTGGATTATGAGTCATATTTTGTCCTATAGAACCGAAAATCATGATATGATAGATTCTATAATAAGTCTATGAATATCACAAATATGAAACCTTAATTATCAGGAGGACAAAACATATGATCAAAATTATCGGACTTTCTATAAAAGTATTAAAAAAAGAACCTTTCTCCGGTTCTCATCACGGAATGCGGTTCTTCATGCGCGCTGAAGATGATGTCATACATACCTGGGTCTACCCGGAGCCATGGTGCTTTGAGAAGACTTCCGAAGAGAGAAAGACATTAAAAGACTTTCCATTTACAGAAGACGGTCTGAGCGAATCTCTCGAATGGATCACC
Organism: uncultured Dorea sp.; assembly: GCF_934294775.1. Lineage (GTDB taxonomy): Bacteria > Bacillota > Clostridia > Lachnospirales > Lachnospiraceae > Dorea_A. The sequence continues at coordinate 6,937 of NZ_CAKRAH010000007.1, read as the reverse complement.
CAGGAATTCGAAGACCGCAAAGACTACTGGATGCAGATGGAGAAGGATAAGATGAAATTAATCTTGCAGGGACACGAGGATTAGCCTCGTGTCCTTTTTTAACATCGCCATGCGTTCTACCGTTTACACTTATACTCAATTATCATTTATTTACAATCCGACAACTTTTGTAATATGAATATGTTTAAAAAGACGGCACTAATTACACCAATTCCCCACCATACTGTGTATTTATCATCCATAAACTGACCAACTTTTTCTCCAAATTTGAAAAGCACCAGCATCACTCCTAATAAAATGTATGGCGTAAATTGTGTTTTTGAATAATCATATTTATAATTCAAAAAAATGTATGTGGTGTTATACACTATAAGAAAAATTCCCATAATTAAAATCAGGGAAATATCAAAATACATAGTCTGCATTTTTAACATATCAATTATGCATTCTGTTAAATTTGCTATTGCCAGACCTGTAATAATGCATATATACGACATTATATTTTTCTCAAAAATAATATCTTTTTTTGCAACTGGAAGCGCAAATAAAAATTGCTGTGTTGCCGTTGAATCTTCCAGATAGCACATTTTTCCTACTACAAAACTAAATAACAATGCGGGACACATCATAAGTGCAGCAGGATAATACCTATGTCCATCTATATTAATAAGCGAAAAAAAGATTGCTACAACAAAACCAACCATTACATTTTTTCTGTTTAGAAGTACATATTTAAACAATAATTTTCTCATAAACGCTCACCCCCGTTTATTAAATTTTCCAAATATATATCAATTGAAATTTCTTTTTCTAACAAGTTTTTTGTTGCACATTGATCCAACACGTTTCCTTTATAAATGAATATTAACTTTTCAGCTATTTTTTCCATATCCTCTGTAATATGTGATGAAAATATAATTCCTGCATTATATTCCTCTGCATATTCTTTAAGTAATGCCAAAATTTCATTTCTGACCAATGGGTCTAATCCTGATGTCGGTTCGTCCAAAACCAATAATTCCGGTTTATGCGAAAGTGCAAGACATAATGAAAACTTCACCTTCATTCCTTTTGAAAGTTCTATTACTTTATAATCATCTAACAGCTCAAATCGTTCCATCAACATCCGATAGTACTGCTCGTCCCATGTATCATAAAACATCCGGTAAAAGTTCTTTATCTCTTTTAGTCTTGATTTTTCAAAAAAAGAAGGATCTTCACCTACATATCCTATTTTCCCCTTAATTTTTTTGTGATTATCTTTCTTTATTTTTTCATCTTTCATCACAATAGTTCCTGAATCAGCATTTATAATTCCCAATATAATTTTTAATGTTGTGCTTTTTCCCGCACCATTCGGTCCGATTATTCCAACTATTTCACCCGGTAAGATTTTCATGCACACATTATTCAAAAAAAATTTCTGATATCGCTTCGTCAGATTTTCAACCGATAAAATTTCTTTATTTTCCATTTCTATCCTCTTTCTTTTAAATAATTTCTGATTCCAATACCGATAGAAAACAATAAAATTACTAAAGTCTTCATTACGAACTGATCTATTGATTCTTTCGCATCCTTAAAAACGTATGGTAAAATCATTGTAATCAGAAATAGTATTGAAAAATTTAATATTGTTTGTAATATAATCTTCTTCATCTTTTATCCGCCTTTAATTTTTTTACGATTTTCTCAATATTTCTAGTGCCTGTATCAGCTGACTATCCTTATTTTTTCGTATATCATTTATTTGATTTTTTAAAATAATTTGAGGTGTAATAGCTTTTTCTTTTATAACCACTCCATTACTTTCTACATATTTTTTTGTAGTCATATTCATAATATAATTGGGATTTAGCTGATAAACAGTTGCTACATCTAGCATTCCACAAGTTTCTTCACCTATTAAAACAATATCTTTTACATTTAAAATATTTCTTAAAAAAACGAATTCTAACGAACTACAGGTAAGATTATTTATTAATACACCCATCTTGTTTTCTTTTATGTTACTTTTCTTCGGCAAAACAGAAATACATTCCATATTTTTTCTACTTTTTAAATATATTTCTGTTCTTTCCTCAATAAAAAATTGCAATAACTTGACAGCATTACTAATTTTTCCTCCAAGATTATATCGCAAATCAAAAATGACAGGAGTTTGATACGACCAACTTTCAAGCTCATTTACAATCATTTCTACACTTTTATCATCCATCAACGAAGGAACTTTTACATATTTTACCCCCGTTTTATTTTTTACTATATCTGTTTGACTACTGGCATTCATTTTCAATTCTTTTAACCAAACAGTATCATATAAAATATACTCTATTTTTTCCTTAATATATAAATCCGATTCAGTTTCAAATTCTAGTGTTATTTTTCCTGGTTTATCATTTCTACTTATTAAATCCAAAATTTTTATTAATCGTAATGTTATTGTATTAAACCTTCCATATTGGGCTAATATTTCTTCTATCCCTCTTCCTTCAATTTTTTTCAGTACATCTCCTTTTTTTATTTGAGGATATTTTTCACATTTTTCTGCTACAATAATATTTTCTCCAACAATTGCCAGCGGCAACTCTAAAAAAAATTTTCTCATTTTGGGATTTATAATTTGGAAATGAGGATCTTGAATATCATCTAAAATATGTCTTATTTTGTTATAGTCTATTTCTTCACTTAGACCTTTTTTTAAATTCTTTTTTATTTTTGTATCCAAATCATTATAATATAGATATTCCTCTTCTATTAATTTGCTAAGTTGTGTATTCAAAATATTCATTCTTCATTTCCTTTAATTTTAGAACAATTTTTACAACCAAATATTCCATCTGATGCACTAATTTCTATTGCAGAACAATTTACACAGGCATATTTATACAGGCATTCTTTACATGTAGTCATTTTATTTTTAGATAAATATTTCATTGTTTCATATTTTTCTTTCAAAACACTTTCTAAAGAATTCTCCCCATCTAATACGCCGTATGTAACAAATCGTGACATAATACACGGATAAGCGTACCCTCTTTTTGAAATGGCTATTGTCTTCATATAACACGGATTATATAACATCAATACTCCCAGATTTATAGGATTACATTTTAACAATTTATTCTTATAATCCAATATATAACTTTTATATTTCTCTGAAAAAAAGGAATTGTTAGGATACGGCATTATAAAATCTATCGAATACGGATACCGATTTTTAGAATATAAACTTTTATATTTCTCCAAATATTGATCATTATAACGTGAAATTAACAATAAAATTTCAAAGTCTAAATTTTTCTCTTTAACACTTCTTAGGATGTCAAGATAGTCAATATCTTTATCAATTCCTAATATTTCTTTATTATTGTCCATATTACTAATTTGAATTATTGTTTTTACAGCCCTTTCTTGTAAAAACTTTACTTTATTATCATCTAGCAAAATTCCATTAGTGAATATCTCAATTTCTTGAATACTAATCTCTTGGCTTATTATTATTAATTCTTTCAAAAGATCCCATTCTAATAGCGGTTCTCCACCAAAAAATTGTATTTTTTTGCACCCCAATTTTTTTGCTTCTTTTATATATTTAATCCACTCCTCCAACTTCAGCTTCCTATTTTCTGAATTTGTTTTCCAACATTTACAGCCAGTTTTCCTATAAACCAGCTCTGAATTTTTATCACAAAAAACGCAATTACAGTTACATTCCTCAGCTAATTCAATTTGTAATATTTCAAATGATCTTTTACTTCCAGCTATACTTTTATAAAAATTATTTTCTCCCCAAAATGTGGGTTCTATTGAAAAAGGTTTTTCACCGTATTCTCCAAGCAGATGCTCTTCTAAAATATCTAAAAAATTTCTCTCTTCTGCTTTTATGCATTCTGTAGACATCCCATTTTCTACTTTTTTAATTAGCTTACTTTGCTCTTGTGATAATGCGACTACTTCACCATTCAACGTATTATATAAACATCCTTCTTTTCCTAACTTATAAAAATATGTAGTTGAATATAAAGAAAAATATTTTTTCATATTTTTCACCTGCCTAAACATCAAATATCTCTTTATTTTTTTCCATCAACGTGTAAACTGTTACTAAACTTCTCTCAAAAACTTCTTTTCTTTTTTTGCAAACTTCTGGATTATATTTCAACTCATTATTTTTTAAAAAATGTACATAACAAGCATCACATAATCGACATACCGAACAATTTTTACAATGTTTTTCTCTAATTTCAAAATATTTTTCATATATTTTCTGTATCTTCTCGTCATCTAATCCCGAAGACAAATTTCCTATATCCATTTCTTGGTTTGCTTTTTCGCAAATATATATTTTTTCGTCGGGTGCAACACACAATTTGTCTCCTATGGCACACGTATTTCCTCGATAAAAATCTACAATGCCCTTTTTTCTGTTTTTTGTTAAATAGTATCCCCAAAAAATTGTTCTAATTGAATCTGGAATTTCACTTTTATTATCTTGTAAATAATATTGCTCAAATAATTCTTTTATTGTATTCTTATACGTATACTCATTATTTTTTCCTTTTTCATTATATGTTTTTTTACAATAAGTATAATATTCTGTATCTACATCGTATATTTTACTGTATATAATATTTAATTTATTTATTTTCTTCCTTAATTTTTCAAAAAAAGCTGTTACTTCAATCATGTCAGTATAATCATCAAAACAACAATTAATATTGATCACCTGATCCCGTCCATATTGAGATAACTTTTCTTGATATTTAATCATATTATTGACTATTGTCTTATGTGTTTCTCCTCCGCCATTATATATCCTGTTTCTGTCGTGATTTTCTTCATGTCCATCTAAACTAAAACTAAGAATAAAGTTTTCTCTCGCTAAAAAATCTAATATTGGGTCATTCATTAATGTTCCATTAGTGGTCATCAAAAATTGTACATTGCTGAAGTTTATTTTCTTTACATAATCAACAACCTCTTTTATCAATTTGAAATTAAGTAAAGGTTCCCCTCCATAAAAACTAATTTTTGCTTCATCCTTATATCCATATTTTAATTTTTCTTCATGTAATTTTTTAAAAAATGCAACAGCTTTAAATGCTGTCTCCTTACTCATTTTTTTTGATGAATATGTTTTCTTCTCCTTATAAAAATCTGAATAAATACAATATTTACACCGCAAATTACAATCTTCCGTTACAACTAATAACAACTGAGATGTCAACCCCGCAAAAAAATCTTTTGAATTCCCACTATATATTTCTTGTAAATCTGTTCTAAAATATCCATTTTCTTTTAATGCAAAAATATATCTATAATGTTTTTCAAATTCATTTTCTCTATAGAGATTTCGTTTACTTAATTCTTCAATGATATCATTTTTATCATCAGCAATATGATTAATTAGATATTCTGTATCATCATTTTCCGGAATTACTATTCCTGAACTATTATCAAAAATTAATTTCGTACCATTTTTTGTTTGAAATTTTAATAAATTTATACCCACTCTTTTCTCCTTTTGTCTCTTACGCAAAAGTCATCATATCAAAATCAAAGCTTTAATATGATGACTTTTTAACTTATAATGCCGTCGCAACTGTTGCTATTACACTTGCTGATCCCCCTGTTAATATACAAAAAGATCCACATCCTATAACGCAAGCTCAATTACCGCCCACATCTTCTTTTATAGTTGCTTCTTCATTTCCATTTAATACCATGATTTCATTATCCATTTTTCTTTTCCTCCATTATGACATATCAGCTGTAATTACTGCCATCGCTGCTGCTGTCATATAAGTAATCAAACATCCACCAGCACAAGCTATCACACAAGCAACTGAACCTCCAACCTCGTACATTTCTTGTTCATCCATGTCTTTTTGATTTACAATTCTCAGATTATTATCCATACTAACGCCTCCTTTCGTATTATGTATTTATAGTCATAGCTTGCTAATAAACAAGCCTTTAACTATCATCTTTTTTACATGATTTTGTAATCTCTAATATCAAGTAAAAATTTTTAATTTGTTAAAGTTAGTTTTATGTCTCCAGCTCTTGTCATCATTATTTCACACTTCCCCACAAAAAACCGTTACTTCATGGATGCCTTTTTTCGTTGCTTTTCGTTAGTTTAAACTTACATCACTCTCTTCATTGCAGCTTTATACGCCCCAAATTATCCAAATATATCGTAATTTTTTTGTATAAGACACATGAGTCGGCTCTCCAATCAAGATACTCGCATTATATTTCCTGCAAATATTCGAATCCCACTCTCGATCAAACAAAAAAATCACAAATATATATGATCGTACAATTATTTTTAGTAATTGGCCTGGCGCAATTTCATAAACTTTAAATTCCACCTTTTTCACTTCTTTCATCTAATAATTTCTGGCGATATAGCAATAACATTTTTGTTATATAAAACACACCAAATATCAACACAAAAATTATTATAAGAAATATTATAAGTGGTAAATATCTTCCTGTTAGTCCCATACTTATAGATACTGTTCCTTTTAAATCAGTTACGGATTTAAAATATATAGTATTAAAAAAACATGTCCTATAGCCATCCGCACCTCCTTGAAATAGCATCCTCAAAAAAGAGACCGTGATGCAAATTCCTGTTATTATTACACTACTAACAGCTGCGCATCCTCCTCCCCAAATTACTTTTGCCTCTCTCCATTTTTCCAAGATTTCTCCTTCTTTCTTCATTCTCAAGCTCCTCCACACTTCTTACCAGTTTTTAGCAGCCAATTTTCTTATTATTTAAATAATTTTGTAACCCAAGATATATTAACAAATGCAAACATTTTCTTTCTCCTGCTTTTCTTACCTGCATTTTGCGCCCTTCGGCGGTCGCAAATGCGTTTTAGGACGGCCGCTCTGCGGAGCATAACGGCCGCCTGCTTTT
>NZ_CAKRAH010000006.1 GCF_934294775.1 uncultured Dorea sp. | reverse complement strand
CTGGTCATCGCTCATAATAAAACACTTGCTGCACAGCTCTACGGAGAATTCAAGGAGATGTTCCCCGATAACGCAGTAGAATATTTTGTCTCCTATTACGACTACTACCAGCCAGAAGCCTACGTCCCATCCTCAGACACCTACATCGCAAAGGATTCCTCGGTAAACGAAGAAATTGATAAACTGAGATTATCAGCAACGGCCGCGTTGATCGAGCGCAGGGACGTGATCGTAATCGCCAGCGTGTCCTGTATCTATGGTCTTGGTGAACCGGAAAACTTTGAACAGATGATGGTATCACTCCGTCCAGGCATGGAAAAAGACAGGGATGAAGTGCTGCGTCAGCTGATAGATATTCAATATGACAGAAATGATATGGATTTCAAGCGAGGAACCTTCCGGGTACGGGGAGATACGGTAGAAATCGTACCGGCAGACCGGGGAGATACTGCTGTCCGAGTGGAATTTTTCGGAGATGAGATTGACAGGATTTCGGAAATAGACATGCTTACCGGCGAGGTGAAAAATACGCTGAATCATGTTGCGATATTTCCTGCTTCCCACTATGTTGTTCCGAAAGAGCGTATGGAGAAAGCAATTCGTAATATTGAGATTGAACTGGAAGAGCAGGTGAAATATTTCAAAGCGGAAGGAAAGCTCCTGGAAGCCCAGAGAATCGCAGAACGTACGAATTTTGATATAGAAATGATGCGTGAGACCGGATTCTGCTCAGGTATCGAGAACTACTCCAGACATTTGGCGGGACTTGCACCGGGACAGCCGCCAAACACATTGATGGATTATTTCCCGGATGACTTTATCATTATGATTGACGAGTCACATAAGACGGTTCCGCAGATCGGCGGTATGTATCACGGTGACCAGTCGAGAAAGCGTACACTGGTAGAATACGGATTCCGTCTGCCGTCAGCACTGGATAACAGACCGCTTAGTTTTGATGAATTTGAAAGTAAGATTGATCAGGTCATGTTTGTATCTGCAACGCCGGGCAAATATGAAGAAGAGCATGAACTTTTAAGAGCTGAGCAGGTGATCCGTCCGACCGGACTTCTGGATCCGGAGGTGGAAGTGCGTCCGGTAGAAGGACAGATTGATGATCTGATCGGAGAAGTGAATAAAGAGATTGCTAATAAGCACAAAATACTGATAACAACGTTGACCAAACGTATGGCAGAAGACCTTACCGATTATATGCGGGAGCTGGGAATCCGCGTGCGTTACCTGCATTCGGATATTGATACACTGGAACGTACCGAGATTGTAAGAGATATGCGTCTGGATGTATTCGATGTACTGGTTGGTATCAACCTTCTGCGAGAAGGACTGGACATTCCGGAGATTACACTGGTTGCGATTCTGGATGCAGATAAAGAAGGCTTCTTACGTTCCGAGACATCACTGATCCAGACAATCGGCCGTGCGGCGCGTAATGCAGAAGGCCATGTGATCATGTACGCAGATACAATTACAGATTCTATGCGTGCGGCACTCGATGAGACGCAGAGAAGACGTGAAGTGCAGATGGCATATAATAAAGAACATGGTATTACACCGAAGACAATCCAGAAAGCAGTACGGGATCTGATCTCGGTATCCAAGAAGGTAGCGGCTTCTGAATTACAGATGGAAAAAGATCCGGAATCCATGAGCGAGAAAGAATTAGAGAAGCTGATCAAAGAACTGGAAAAACAGATGAAGAAAGCGGCAGCAGATCTGAACTTTGAAGCGGCAGCAGAACTAAGAGATAAGTTAATTGAGCTTAAGAAGACATTACAGGAGATAAAAGCCTGATTTGAAAAAATCAGAGTTTAAGAAAAGTCAGAGCATCTTGATTTGAAAAGTTACACATTCGAAAAAATGGAAGTGACAGTTCTGATGATGGTAAAGTGGTAAGCCAATAAAGGATTAAGCAAATTTAGTTAGATATAGATAGAAGGAGAAAACACACTCACATGTCACAGGAAAAAGATTCAAGACAATATATCAAGATCAGAGGAGCGAACGAGCACAATCTGAAAAATATAGATGTAGACATACCAAGAGACAAGCTGGTGGTTTTGACCGGACTTAGTGGATCGGGAAAATCATCACTTGCTTTTGATACCATATATGCAGAAGGACAAAGACGATATATGGAATCACTGTCTTCGTATGCAAGGCAGTTCTTAGGTCAGATGGAAAAGCCGGATGTAGAAAGCATAGAGGGACTCTCACCGGCGATTTCCATCGATCAGAAATCTACGAACCGTAACCCGAGATCTACGGTAGGAACCGTAACGGAGATTTATGATTATTTCCGATTATTATATGCAAGAGTCGGAATTCCACACTGTCCGAAATGTGGTCGTGAGATCAGGAAACAGACGGTTGACCAGATGGTAGAACAGGTGATGGCACTTCCGGAAAGAACGAAGATCCAGCTTCTGGCACCGGTGGTAAGAGGAAGAAAGGGAACCCATGTAAAGTTACTGGAACGCGCGAAAAAAAGTGGATATGTCCGGGTCAGAATCGATGGAAATATGTATGAACTGTCAGAAGAAATCAAGCTGGATAAGAACATCAAGCATAACATCGAGATCATCGTAGACCGTTTGGTAGTAAAAGACGGAATCGAACAGAGACTGACAGATTCTATAGAAAATGTACTGAATCTGGCAGAAGGACTGATGACCGTTGATGTGATCGGAGGTGATCCAATACAGTTTAGCGAGAGTTTTTCGTGTCCGGAATGCGGTATCAGCATCGAAGAGATTGAACCGAGAAGCTTTTCGTTCAATAATCCATTCGGAGCCTGCCCGGAATGTTTTGGTCTGGGATATAAGATGGAATTTGATGAAGACCTGATGATTCCGGACAAACGCCTTAGCATCAGTGAGGGGGCAATTACCGTCATGGGATGGCAGTCATGTACCGATAAAAAGAGTTTTACTTATGCAATCTTAGACGCACTGAGTAAAGAATATGATTTTTCACTGGATACACCATTTGAAGAATATCCAAAGGAAATTCATGATGTACTGATCCATGGAACAAATGGAAAAGAATTAAAAGTACATTATAAAGGACAACGCGGTGAAGGGGTCTATGATGTCGCATTTGAAGGACTGATTAAGAATGTAGAACGCCGATACAGAGAGACTTCATCGGAGACTATGAAGGCTGAGTATGAAGAGTTCATGAATATCACGCCTTGCCATGCATGTAAAGGACAGCGTCTGAAACCAGGTGCACTGGCAGTTACAGTAGGAGATAAGAACATTGCAGAACTGACCAGTATGTCGATTGAAAAACTGCAGGCGTTTTTAAAGGAATTAAAGCTAAACAGTCAGCAGTTATTGATTGGCGGACAGATCTTAAAAGAGATCAATTCCAGAATCCAGTTCCTTATGGATGTAGGATTAAATTATCTCACACTCGGAAGAGCTACAGGAACTCTGTCCGGTGGAGAAGCCCAGAGAATCCGTCTGGCAACACAGATAGGCTCAGGTCTGGTGGGGGTAGCGTATATTTTGGATGAACCAAGTATTGGCCTGCACCAGAGGGATAATGATAAGCTGCTGGGTACATTGAAGCATCTGCGGGATCTGGGCAACTCTGTAATCGTAGTAGAACATGATGAAGATACGATGAGAGAAGCGGACTTTATAGTGGATATCGGTCCGGGAGCCGGAGAACATGGTGGAGAAGTAGTTGCAACCGGAACAGCAGAAGAAATTATGCAGAACGAAGCGTCGGTAACAGGTGCATATCTGAGCGGAAGGATTAAAATCCCGGTTCCGGAAGTAAGAAGAGAGCCGACAGGATGGCTTAAGGTAATCGGAGCGCAGGAGAATAACCTGAAAAATATTGATGTGAACTTCCCGCTTGGAGTTATGACCTGTGTAACCGGTGTGTCGGGGTCAGGAAAAAGTTCGCTTGTGAACCAGATCCTGTACAAACGTCTGGCAAGAGACCTGAACCGTGCGAGAACCATTCCTGGAAAGCACAAAGCAATTGAAGGGCTGGATCAGTTAGATAAAGTTATTAACATTGACCAGTCTCCGATCGGAAGAACGCCAAGATCAAACCCGGCAACCTATACAGGGGTATTCGACCTGATCCGGGATCTGTTTGCAGCAACACCGGATGCAAAAGCAAGGGGATATAAAAAAGGAAGATTCAGCTTTAACGTAAAAGGCGGCCGTTGTGAAGCCTGCAGTGGAGATGGAATCATTAAGATCGAGATGCATTTCCTCCCAGATGTCTATGTTCCGTGCGAAGTCTGCAAAGGAAAGCGATATAACAGAGAGACGCTGGAAGTAAAATACAAAGGAAAGAGCATTTACGATGTCCTGGACATGACAGTAGAAGAAGCAATGCATTTCTTTGAAAATGTACCAAGCATCCGCAGAAAGATGGAGACCCTGTATGATGTTGGACTTTCGTATATCCGCCTTGGACAGCCGTCTACGACATTGTCAGGTGGAGAGGCGCAGCGTATCAAGCTGGCAACAGAACTTAGCAAGCGAAGCACGGGAAAGACAATATACATTCTGGATGAACCTACGACAGGACTTCATTTTGCAGATGTACACAAACTGACAGAGATTCTGCACCGTCTGACGGGCGATGGTAATACAGTGATTGTAATCGAGCATAATCTTGATGTGATCAAAACGGCAGACTATATCATTGATATCGGACCGGAAGGTGGAGATAAGGGGGGAACTGTGATTGCAACCGGCACTCCGGAAGAAATCGCAGAAAGCCCGGTATCGTATACAGGCAAGTATATAAAACCGATGCTTTAGAATATGTCTGAAAAATATGCGCCCGGAGTTCATGATAAGATTCTGGACGCATAAAGACAGAGAAAAGGGGACAGAAAATGCCAGGCTTCATGTGCATTCGGCAAAATATATCATAAACGTAAACAGGTTCATAAAGATTTAAGCAAAATAAGTCTTTTTATTTTAAAGGAATTTGATTATAATGGGAACATGCTGAAGAAACAGCATATGGATGAATTTGTCGTTACGAAAGATGATGATATAGACAGCTTGAGAAAGGAAGAAGTGGGAATGTCAGTAGATATTGGAATTGATTTGGGAACTGCCAGTGTATTGGTATATGTGAAAGGAAAAGGGGTCATATTAAAAGAACCTTCCGTTGTGGCTTACGACAGAGATACGAATGCAATCAAGGCAATCGGAGAAGAAGCAAGACTGATGCTTGGAAGAACACCGGGGAATATCGTTGCGGTGAGACCTTTAAGACAGGGTGTGATCTCAGATTATACCGTAACAGAGAAAATGATCAAATATTTTGTACAGAAAGCACTGGGAAAAAGAACTTTCAAAAAGCCAAGAATCAGCATCTGTGTGCCAAGCGGAGTAACGGAAGTCGAGCGAAAGGCTGTCGAAGAGGCAACCTACGCAGCAGGAGCCAGAGAAGTACATCTGATCGAGGAACCGGTGGCAGCAGCTATCGGGGCAGGAATTGATATTTCCAAACCATGTGGCAATATGATCGTCGATATCGGTGGCGGAACATCAGATATTGCAGTAATCTCGCTTGGTGGAACCGTTGTAAATACATCCCTTAAGATTGCCGGAGATGATTTTGACGAGGCAATCGTGCGTTATATGAGAAAAAAACATAATCTTCTGATCGGAGAAAGAACGGCGGAAGATATCAAGATCAAAATCGGAACAACCTATCCGCTGATTGAAGATGAGACGTTGGAAGTCAGGGGAAGAAACCTGGTCACAGGTCTTCCAAAGACTGTTAAAGTAACATCTTCGGAGACAGAGGAGGCACTTCGTGAGACAACCGGGCAGATTGTAGAAGGTGTTATGAGTGTGTTGGAACGTACACCACCGGAACTCTCGGCAGATATTCTGGACAGAGGAATCATGCTTACCGGAGGTGGATCAATGCTCCGGGGAATGGAAGAGATGATCGAAGAAAGAACTGGAATCAATACCATGACTGCCGATGATCCAATGAAAGTAGTTGCGATCGGTACCGGAGAATATGTAGAATTTATGGATGAGCGTATCGGAATATTTTAACAAAACGAATGAAAAGAAAAGCTGGATAAGTAGATAATGGAAGAGATAAAAGGATATGTAGAACATATTGTATACCGGAATGAAGAAAACGGATATACTGTATTTCATCTGAATCACTCAGATGGAGAAGTTACCTGTGTGGGATATTTCCATTTTATAGAAGAAGGAGAGCTTTTGAAACTGACTGGAGGCTATACAACACATAAGATGTATGGCCTTCAGTTTGCTGTAGAAGAGTCAGAAGTGTGCGAACCGGAAGACCTTGTTTCTATTGAAAGATATCTGGGCTCAGGTGCGATCAAAGGAGTCGGGACATCATTAGCCGAAAGAATTGTGAAAAAATTTAGAGAAGATACATTCCGTATTATAGAGGAAGAACCTGAGCGGCTTGCAGAGATCAAGGGGATCAGTGAGCGAAAGGCAAGAGAGATTGCTGCGCAGGTAGAAGAAAAGAAGGATATGCGTCAGGCCATGATCTATCTTCAAAAATTCGGGATTTCTACAACGCTGGCAGCAAAGATTTACCAGCATTATGGACATAATGTGTATCGTGCAATTGAGGAAAATCCGTATCAGCTGGCGGATCATGTGCCGGGAATGGGATTTAAGACGGCTGATGAGATTGCGGCAAAAGTCGGAATTCATACAGACTCGGATTTCCGGATACGGAGTGGTATCTTCTATGTATTGACGCAGAGTGTGGGAGAAGGCCATATGTATCTGTATCAGAATGTCCTGCTCAGGCTTACAGGCGAATTACTGGGAGTGCAGATTCAGGATATAGAACGTTTCCTGATGGATCTGGCAATGGAAAAAAAGATTGTTATGAAGCCGTCAGAAGAAGGAATGCGAGTGTACACTGCGCATTATTATTATATGGAGCTGAATACAGCGAGAATGTTACATGATCTAAACCTGCAATTTGAGATCGCAGATACGAATCTTTTAAAACGTATTCATAAAATCGAAAAAAATACAGATTTATACCTGGATGATATGCAGAGAACAGCGGTGATGGAAGCGGTCAGAAACGGACTCATGGTACTGACAGGAGGTCCGGGAACAGGAAAGACCACAACGATCAATGCAATGATTCACTTTTTTGAAAGCGAAGGACTGGATATTTATCTGGCAGCTCCGACCGGAAGAGCAGCAAAACGTATGACGGAAGCGACCGGATGTGAGGCACAGACAATCCACAGACTTCTGGAAGTTGCAGGCAATCCGGATGATGAGAATATTGGTGGGTTCCAGAGGAATGAAGAAAATCCTTTAGAAGCAGATGTCATCATCATAGATGAGATGTCGATGGTGGATCTTCCTCTTATGTATGCACTTTTGAAGGCGGTTGTTCCGGGAACCAGATTGATTCTGGTAGGAGATGTGAATCAGCTGCCAAGTGTAGGACCAGGAAGCGTCTTAAAAGACATTATAAAATCAGAATGCTTTCCGGTAGTAAAACTTACCAAGATATTCAGACAGGCAGGGGAAAGTGATATTGTGGTAAATGCGCACAAAATCAACCGGGGAGAAGAAGTGGTCCTGGATAATAAGAGTATGGACTTTTTCTTCTTGAAGCGTCAGGATACCAATATGATCATCAGCAATATCATTACACTAATCCAAAAGAACCTTCCAAAGTATGTGGATGCGAAAGAATCCGATATACAGGTGCTGACACCTATGAGAAAAGGACTCCTTGGTGTTGAGAGAATCAATAAAATATTACAGGAATATCTGAATCCTGCAAAACCGGGAAAGCAGGAAAAAGAAATCGGAGATCGCTTGTTCCGTGAGGGGGACAAAGTGATGCAGATCAAAAATAATTATCAGTTAGAATGGGAAATCACGACAAGATATGGCATGACGATAGATAAAGGTGTCGGTGTATTTAACGGAGATATGGGAATTGTACGAAAGATCAATACCTACGAAGAGACGGTTACCGTTGAATATGATGAAAAGAAAAAGGTGAAATATCCATTCGAACTGCTGGATGAATTAGAATTGGCATATGCAATTACCATTCACAAATCTCAGGGAAGTGAATATCCGGCAGTTATTATCCCTCTTTTACAGGGACCAAGACAACTGTATTACAGAAATCTTCTCTATACGGCTGTTACAAGAGCAAAAAAATGTGTTACGATCATCGGGAGCGAACAGGTTTTTCAGGAAATGATACATAATACGAACCAGCAGAACCGTAATACAAGTCTTGCAGAGCGAATCCAGGAATTACAGTGAGACAATGTATAGAAAAAATCTTATCTTTCTTCTGGCCGGAAGTATGTCCGTTCTGTCAGAAGGCCTGTAAAAAGGGCATCTGTGATACGTGCAGAAAAAGGCTGGAATCCATAAGAATCAAAGAACCAAGGTGTATGCGGTGCGGAAAACAGATCCGTAGTATGGAAAAGGAATACTGTTATGACTGCCTGCATACACATCATTATTATGACCGGGGGATTAGTCTGTGGCTTCACAGAGAACCGGTGAATCAATCAATCTATCAATTCAAATACCACAATCAAAGAAGATATGGAACGATTTATGCACAGGAAATATTGTATTGGTATAAAGACGTAATAGTGTCATGGCATCCGGATGTCATTATGCCGGTTCCGTTACATTTCAGACGAAAACGAAAAAGGGGATATAACCAGGCCCGGATTCTGGCTGAACTAATTGGAACGGGGACGGGAATAGCGGTAGACAGCAGGCATCTGATCCGTAGAAAGTATACCAATCCACAGAAAATTCTGGGACACCGTCAAAGAAAAAAGAATCTGAAGAATGCATTTGCTGTGAAGAAAGATTTTGTGCCGGTAAAAACAGTGCTGCTGATTGATGATATTTACACAACGGGAAGTACAATAGATGCCGCCGCTTACGTGCTGAAGCAGCGAGGTGTTGTAAATGTTTACTTTTTGACTATAAGTATTGGACAAGGATACTGATATTTGTTATACTAAAAATGATGTTTTTTATGTAAAAAAATCGTATCGAGGTGGAGATATGTTAGATGAGAGAAAAGTAAAACTTATGACTGAACTTGCGCTTTACGAAGAGACACATGGAAAAGAAGATTTTAAGATCAGCTCTTATTATAGAAAAGATTATGCAAGCCTTCATGTAATCTGTGCATTTTTGTGTGTGACAGTGGGTTATGTATGTATAGTGGCGCTGGCGTTGCTGGCAGGTATGGATAATCTGATGGAGGGCATGTCGAATGGTCTGATCATATTTCTGGCATTGATTATTCTTGCAGGATATGTGGGTGTTGTGATTGTATATTGCGGGCTTGCAAGTCATATATTCAATGAAAAGCATAAGAAAGCCAGAAAAAGAGTAAAACAATACAATCATAATCTGATTCAATTACTGAAGATGTATGAAAAGGAGAAAAGATAGATGGATAATATATACGTACTTCGCGGAAGATTGGAAGAACTTTACGGAAAACATTCAAAATGGTTTGACAAGATATTTCAGTTTGTCCTGGCAATGTTGACATTTACAGTGATTAATCAAAATATAGGATTTTTAAAATCAGCAGCGTCGCCGGTAGTAGCACTTGGTTTATCGGTAATCTGTACATTCTTGCCGATAATGGTTACGGTTGTTCTGGCAACGGTTCTGATTCTGGCTCATACGATGGCAGCGTCAATTGGCATATTTGCAGTAACGGCACTGGTTTTTCTGATAATGTATATATTCTACATCAGACTGACTCCGAAGATGGCATTGGTAGTGTTGTTTACACCATTGGCTTTTGTGCTTAAAATCCCGTTTTTAGTTCCGGTAGCGTGTGCGCTTGTATATGCACCGGTAAGTCTTGTGGCAGTAAGTTGTGGGACTGTTGTATACTATATGATGGAATTCGTTAAGAAATCAGCAACAGCTTCAAAAGGAACGGGCGGAAAGGCTGTTCTCTATGAAATTACTTCATATGTACAGAAGGTATTCCTGAATAAAGAAATGTGGATTTACATTGTTGCATTTATTATTGGATTTTATGTGATTTATACCATCCGCAGACAGGAAATTGATCATGCGTGGAAGATAGGAATCATTACAGGTGCAATTGCAAATGTAATCGTAGTTGCAGTTGGAGATATTGCACTGGGAGTGGATGCATCTTATGGAGCTTTAATTTTTGGAAATATCCTGGCAGTTGTAATTGGTCTGGTGCTGGAATTATTTCTTTTTTCTGTGGACTATGCAAGAAGTGAAAGACTTCAGTTTGAGGATGATGAGTATTACTATTATGTAAAGGCAATACCGAAGGTATCTATAGCAACACCGGAAAAAACAGTGAAAAAAATAAATGAAAGACAAGAAACAGAAATCATTGACGCAGAAGCAGTAAAACGCCTGTCGCAGGATACTTCGGAAGGAGAAACAAAGGCGATAGATCTGGGTGTGTCAGGTGTTCGTAAGGAGATGTCGACAGGGCCTATAGATATTATAGAAAGAAAACCGGCAGATCATCAAAAAGAACATCAGAAAGATCATAAAAAAGAATCCGGATATCGTTCTTCAGAATACAGAAGCCCGGCTCAGAGAAGAGCAAGTGAAGGTAGAAAACACTCTGCGAAAAAAGGACCGGTTCCAAAAAAACATGATATGAAAGATGTAGATACAATGCTTTTGACACAGAGTCTGGAAAGAGAATTTCATATAAACGATAAAAAGCGACATTAATAACTGCAAAAATTTCTATTAAAAAATAGAAGAAAAGAGTAAAATTTTTTGTAATGTAATAGTGGCAAAGGGAGGTGAGAAGAATGGAACAGATGATATCAAATTTTATAGATAAATATGGAATTGGATTATATATTCCAAAGGTGCATATTACGGATGTAATAGAAGTGCTGATCCTTACATTTCTGATTTATCAGATTATGGCATGGATCAAAAACACAAAAGCATGGATGTTACTCCGGGGGATTATTGTGCTGGCTGGTTTTATTCTTCTTGCGGCTATATTCAAGATGCACACCATTCTTTTTATTGCAAGAAATTCACTGACGGTCATGGCAACGGCAGCAATTGTAGTATTCCAGCCGGAGCTTCGAAGAGCGTTGGAAAAACTTGGTGAGAAACAATTTCTGACATCGGTGGTTCCGTTCGAGCAGAACCGGGAAATCAGATTTAGCGAAGATACCAGAGAAAGCCTGATACGGGCCTGCTATGCAATGGGAAAGGTGAAGACAGGTGCATTGATTGTAGTAGAACAGGCAATCAAACTGACAGAGTATGAAAGTACTGGTATTCAGATGGACTGTCTGGTATCCAGCCAGGTGCTTATCAATATTTTTGAGCATAATACACCGCTTCATGATGGAGCGATTATTATCAGGGGGGACAGAATTGTCTCTGCAACCTGTTATCTGCCTCTTTCGGATAATATGGGAATCAGTAAAGATCTGGGAACCAGACATCGTGCGGCAGTTGGTATGAGTGAAGTAAGTGATGCTTTGATCATTGTTGTGTCGGAAGAGACGGGGGCTGTTTCGGTGGCTCAGGGAGGTCAGTTGTTCCGAAATGTCAATGAAGCAGAACTTAGGACCAAGCTGGAAGAAATCCAGCATAGAAATAGTGAAACAAACAGAATAAGGGCAATATGGAAAGGATGGCATGATCATGCGAAAAAGAATAGCTAATAATCTTGCACTGAAAATACTGGCCTTTCTGATTGCGGCGTTTCTATGGCTGATAGTTGTGAATATCGATGATCCGGTAGGAGATAAGACATTTTCCAATATTCCGGTTCAGGTAGTGCATGAAGAAGTAATTACAGATAATAATAATACTTATCAGATTGTGGATAATACCCAGGAAGTCAACGTGACGGTGACTGCACAACGGTCGGTTCTGGATAAGATTAAAGCAGAAGATATTCAGGCGACTGCGGATATGAAAGAACTGACAATGCGTACACAAGTACCAATCGAGGTGACGATCAAAGGTTATACCGGAAAATATGAAAAAGCGAATGCGAATCCTCGGAATCTTCAGATTCAGATTGATGAAGAGGCAAAGAATAATTTCCCAATCACGCCAACGACAACAGGTACTGTGCGTGAAGGATATGTAGTTGGAGAATTAAAAGCCTTACCTGAGAAGGTCACTCTTCGCGGACCAAAGCGTATTATTAACAGTATATCCAAAGTAACAGCCGAAGCGGATGTGTCAGGCCTGTCGGAAGATGAAACACTGGAAGCAAAACTGGTGTTATATGATTCCAACAATAATGTGATAGACCAGACATTGCTTGCGAATAATCTTGGAAAAGAAGGCGTGAGCGTAGAGGTTAATTTATTACAGGTGAAAAGAGTACCGGTGAAAATTGATACCGCTGAAATATCTGCAGCAGAAGGATATAAACTCGGTACAATTACGGTAGAACCGCAGGAGGTCAGTGTTACTGGAGAAAAATCAGTGTTAAGTAATGTGTCAGAAATTAGTATTCCGGCAAGTGCATTGCAGATGGAAAATCTGACACAGCGTACAGAGACAACGGTAGATATTTCTTCATATCTTCCGAATGATGTTTCTCTGGCAGAGCAAAATGCGAATAAGGTAGTTATATCAATTCCGGTACAACAGCCTGGAGCAAAGACATTTGAGGTGTCTACGAGTTCTATTGTTGTAAACAATCTGTCATCGAATCTGGATATAAGTTATGATTCGACAGTAGATCTGGAAATTCAGATCAAAGGGCCAAGCGATGTGTTGAATGTATTTTCGCCAGCAAAAAAGGTAAGCATTGATTTGAAAGAGTATACGGAACCGGGTACATATATTGTTCCGGTATCAGTAGAATTACCGGATGGCTGTTCGCTGGTAAATGATGTGAGCGTAGAGATTGTACTGGAAAAACGAAAACAAAGCAGCAAGACACAGGATGATGTTTACGATAATAGTCAGAAACAGTCAAGCGATCAGAATCAGACCAATGATTCTGATCAGAATACATCCGATGCTACAACGGATAAGAAACAAGGAGAATAAAGGGGAGATACGATGATTAGACATAAAGTTACAATTACAAATCCAACAGGACTTCATTTGAGACCGGCAGGAATCTTCTGTAATGTAGCCAGCAGATATAAATGCAAAGTTGAGTTTGTATATGATGACAATATTTCGGCAAATGCTAAAAGCGTATTAAGCGTACTGGGTGCATGTGTAAAAGCCGGAGATGAGATTGAACTTATCTGTGATGGAGAAGGGGAAGAAGAAGCGATGGCAGCGATGGTGGAAGCTGTTGAAAGCGGTTTGGGAGAATAAGATGAAAAGAGACGGCCCGTGTTGTTAGAACATGGGCCGTTTTTGCGAATTATATTAGTAACGATAAAAGGGGTATGAAGAAATGAAAGAAAAGATATTAAAAGTTCTGGATATTACATTCTGGAAATTTATATTAGTAGGGATTGTAAATACACTGGTTGGAACGACAGTGATGTTCACTGCATACAATGTATTTCACTTAAGTTATTGGATATCATCGGCATCCAATTATGTAGTGGGAAGTATTGTGAGCTATTTTCTGAATAAATATTTTACATTTCAGGACAGACAGAAGTCAGGAAAGCAGATTGCTATATTCGTTATAAATATTACCGTCTGTTACGGACTTGCATATGGACTTGCAAAACCAGTTGTTACATGGCTGCTTCAAAACCAGAGCCAGAGTATCAAAGATAATCTGTCAATGCTGGTGGGTATGGGAGCGTTTGTTGTATTTAACTATATCGGGCAGAGACTGGTAGTTTTCCGTAAAAAATAAAAGCAAAAAAGATAAAAGAAAATTTACTTTAATGAGAGTAAATGTGTTAAGATAAGAAATAGAATTAAGAAAAGGAGGGTTATGGCTTGAAAAAGAAAAAGATGAAGGCATTTCTGGCAGGACTTTGTGCATTTAGCATGGTGTTGTCAGGAGTAAGCGTTTCAGCAGCGCCGGATAATACCGGGACAGAAACATCAGGAGAAAGTCAGGATACAGATCAATCTGTTACATTAGATAATGAAGAACCGGATGCAACAGAGGATGTAACTGCAGGTGCTGTCCAGGAACAAAATCCAGAAGAAAATCAGGCAAATGATACGTCAGATGATACGTCAGATGGAACGGCGGAATCGGCAAAAGAGTCGACGGAAGATCCGGGAGCTGGAATTGACATGGATAATCCGGAGAATGCAACCGGAGTAAAAGAAGTCATGAGTGTGGATGAAAACGGTAATGTATTTCAGGTGGAAGAAACGAGTGATGGTGTAGTAGATTCGCCAGAGATGCAAAGCCGTGCAGCGGGAACCCAGGTGGTCAATTTCCGTGCAGATGCATCCGGAACAACAGTTACAGATGTTACAACATATGAAGAGTACGGAACCGGGATGTCGGGATATACATATGGTAAAGCCGGTGCAGATGCGGCATATCTGGGAACGGAAAACGGTAAAGTAAAATTCATGCAAAGTGGAGTCATTGGTCTTGTGGATTCATCGAAAGTACAGATCGTAACGCTTGGAAATGTGAAAAGTTACAGTAATTATTATGCGAACGGAACTTCTATCATTCACAGAATCTGTATGGATATGACAACAGAAGGATATGGTGGATCTATTACAGTAGGACCGCAGCAGTCTTATATGACAACAGGTGCTACGTACTATAGTTATGACGGACATTATTTTTATACCGATTACGATACTATGATTTCTGATTACCGTGGAAATACACGTGCCAATTCCATTAATCCGAATCAGCCGTATTACAACTATTATCAGTATATGCCTCTGCGGGGCCAGTCAGGATACTCGGCAAGCGAGCTCAATACACTAGTCAATAACAGGGCAAAAGATGATAGTTACAAAATGTATAATACGGGAAGTAATTTTGTAAGCAACCAGAGCACATATGGTGTAAACGCTATGTTGATGGCGTGTGTTGGAGGACTGGAAAGTGCATGGGGATCCAGCAGCATTGCAAAAAATAAGAACAATTTATTTGGACTTAATGCTGTCGATTCTTCCCCGGGAACCAGTGCAGACACATATTCCAGTGTGAATGAATGCATTAAGACATTTGCTGAGACATATATGTCAAAACGCTATTTAAGATCAGGGTATACATATTATCACGGAGGATTTCTGGGAAACAAAGACAGTGGTATAAATGTAAGCTATGCATCTGACCCATACTGGGGAGAGAAGATTGCTGCACTTGCCTGGTCAATGGATAGTGACGGTGGTAAAAAAGACCAGAACAAGTACAGCATCGGAATTACGAATGCAACCTCACTTGCAATCCGTAAAGAGGCAACAACATCATCGGCACAGTTGTATAACAATGGAGAGTTATCCAATTATGCATTTTTAATTCTTGGTGAATCCGGGGACTTTTACAAGATTCAGAGTGATCCGGTATTGAATTCAGGAAGAACACAGATTGATACGTCGACAGGCGTTTACAGTCCATCTGCGATGTATGCTTATACAAGTAAAAAATATGTATCCAAAGTCAATAGTGGAACAGAAGAAAAATTGACAGGAATTGTCTACAGTGCACACGTAGCGGATATCGGCTGGCAGTCAGATAGAGCGAATGGAGATACAGCCGGAACGACAGGGCAGAATAAACAGGTCGAAGCAATGAAGATCCAGTTAAAGGATGTTGGATATAGTGGTTCTGTTGAATACAGCGCACATGTATCCGATATCGGCTGGCAGGACTGGGTGGCTGATGGCAATATAGCCGGAACAACCGGAAAAGCAAAACAGATGGAAGCGATAAAGATTCGTCTGACAGGCGATGTGGCAAGTCATTATGATGTTTATTACCGGGTGCATGTACAGGATTATGGCTGGCTTGACTGGGCAGAGAACGGCGGTGTTGCAGGAACGACGGATGCATCTAAGCGCATGGAAGCAATCGAGATTAAGCTTGTGACTAAAAATGGAAAAGCGCCAGGTTCAACCACGCAGGCGTATATTCAGCCACTTTTACAATATAAGGCACACGTAGCAGACATTGGATGGCAAAGTAATGTATATGGCGGTGGAATAGCTGGGACAACCGGACGTGCTAAGCAGATGGAGGCAATCCGGATTAAGTTGATTAATAAAATGTATAAAGGCAGTATTAATTACCAGACGCATGTGCAGGATTACGGCTGGCTTGATTGGGCATCAGAAGATAAACCAGGTGGAACAACCGGAAAAGGAAAACGGTTGGAGGCAATAAAAATTGAGCTGACAGGTGTGCTGGCTCAAAAATATGATGTTTATTATCGTACGCATGTAGCAGATTATGGCTGGCTTGATTGGGCAAAGAATGGTGAAATGGCAGGAACAAGTGGATGCTCAAAACAGGTAGAAGCTATTCAAATTATACTTGTAGGAAAAGGAGCAGGAGCACCGGGATCTACAGATCGCTCAAGTATTGTTAAATAAAAAGTTAGAATATGAAAAAAGGCAGATAAAGAATCTGTCTTTTTTTATGGAAAAGTATATAAGAAAAGTTTTTTGTGATAAATTTTGTGTATAATATAAAGTTTTATATATAATCAAGGTAAAAATAAAAAAAGAATAAAATACTATAAATGAGCAAATTAAAAAAGTTGCACAAAGTTATACCGGCACTTTCATAAATGCTTCAAAAGTGTTACTTGCCTTTGCACATTGGAATATATACAGATATTTTTCTTGCTGAATAAGGTCACAGATTTGGTGATAACCGTCTTCGAAAGAACTGGGTTTCCCATTTCCTATAACACACATATAATGTGCCAATGACATAATCAGCCAGTACCTTCGGATTCCCTGTGCGTATCGGTACACATAGTATTTCTGATTTTTCACTGTCACAAGGTGAAAATCAGAATGCGTGATCGATAAAAGTGCGGCAAAATCACGAACTTGCTCATTTATAGTAAAATAAATAGAAATTGTAGGATTGTATATTGAAACGAAAAAGTGACTAGGGTATAATGCTATTTGGTTATCTTATACAATAGAATGGGAAGAATAGAAATGAAAAAGAACAAAAGAAATAAAATTGTCGTATTTTTTAAAGGGTTAGGAATATTTTTAGTTGTTTTGTTTATTACAATAGCAACATTACTTGCATTTAGTGCAAAATGGATGTTCAAAACTTGGACAAGTCTTACTATGGATGAATTGGTGTATCATCTGACAACACCATTAGAAGGAACGAATACAGATATGATTAAGGCATATTGTAATCAATGTGCAGTTCCGACAATACTTGTGTTTGCATTGGCTCTGATGCTGGTATTGGCTAATCGTAATAAGGAAAAAATGTTTCGGAAAATTATCGGCCTTTTAAGTGTGCTGGCAATTGGAATTACAGCTGTTACAGTAAGTATAACATGGAATATTTTGGATATTGGATCTTATTTAAAAGGTCAGAATACATATTCTACATTTATAGATACGAATTATGTTGATCCGTCATCGGTAAACATTACATTTCCAGAAGAAAAGCGTAATTTGATATACATATTCCTGGAATCGATGGAAATGACATATTCTGATCAGGAAGACGGGGGCGCATTTAAGAAAAATGTAATACCGGAATTGACAAAACTAGCGCAGGAGAACGAGGATTTTTCAGGAAAAGATACAAAGTTAAACGGAGGATACTCTATGCCGGGAACAACCTGGACGATGGGGGCGATGTTTGGACAGACATCGGGATTGCCTTTGAATATTTCAATTGATGGAAATGGAATGGATACACAGGATGCATTCTTCCCGGGAATTACAACCATTGGAGATATTCTACAAAAAGAAGGATATTCACAGACGTTATTGCTAGGGTCAGATGCAACATTTGGTGGAAGACGATTGTATTTTACGGATCATGGACAATATGATATTCTGGATTACAATTATGCCATAGAAAATGGATGGATTCCTGAAGATTATAAAGTATGGTGGGGATATGAAGACGAAAAGTTGTTTGACTTTGCAAAAGATCGTCTTCTGGAACTATCGAAGCAGGATTCACCCTTTAATTTAACAATGCTGACAGTTGATACACATTTTGAAGACGGTTATGTATGTGATATTTGCCCGGATACATTTGGAAAGAATCAGTATGCAAATGTAATGGCATGTTCAAGCAAGCAGGTGAAAGAATTTATAGATTGGGTAAGTGAACAGGATTTTGCGGATGATACAACAATTGTAATTTCAGGAGACCACCCAACAATGGACAGCGATTTTTGCGATGGGGTAGATAGTGGTTATGTACGAAAAGTATATACAACTTATATTAATCCAGCAGCAAATAAAGAAACGAACAAGAAGAGGGAATATACGACATTTGATAATTTCCCAACAACAATTGCTGCATTGGGTGCGGAGATTGAAGGAGAACGTCTTGGTCTTGGAACCAATTTGTTTTCGCAGGAGAAGACATTAAATGAAAAGTTTGGAATGGAAAAAGAAGCCAGAGAATTAAAGAAAAAATCAAAATTACTGAAGAAAATGGCAAATATTGATAAAAATAAACAGGAACTTTTGGATAGAGAAGGAAAGGTTCCTGCAGCAGATATAGAAATTGGTAAGTACAAAAAGAAAGATGGGATACTTCCGATTACAGTAAAGAAATTAAAGTATATTCAAAATGGTGTGCAGTCAATTTCAGCAGCAGTGTGGAAAAATGAGGATCAAAGTGATCTTCAGTGGATACCGTTGGCAATTCATAAAAACGGCAACTGTACAGCTGATATTGATATGGATATTTGGGATCGTGAAGAAGGTGAATATAGCATACATGTATATATTGTAGATGGAAATGGAAATCAGTATAATGTAGTGCAGCAAACAGCGGAAATAAAATAATATATGAAGTTGTTTTGATAATATTTTTATAGATGATATAATGCTTAAGAAAACAGATAGGAAGTCAAAATTAGATTTTTCTATCTGTTTTCTTTATTAAATTTTTGATGGAAAATATTAATAGATTTGACTGCTAAATGTAAATGGTGATATACTATAGACAAGTATGTTTTAGGAGAAAAGAATATGATAGATATAAGAGATAAACACACATTTGTAATCTGTGCATATAAAGAAAGCAGTTATCTGGAGGAATGTATTGTTTCTCTGGAAAAACAGACGGTAAAATCAAATATACTGATGGTAACCTCTACTCCAAATGCGTTCATTTCCGGAATGGCTGAGAAACACAATATACCATTGATCGTTAATGAAGGCGAAGGCGGAATTGTACAAGACTGGAACTTTGGTTACAACCAGTGTAAAACGCCTTATATAACGATCGCACATCAGGACGATGTATATTTCAAGGACTACGCAAGAAGAGCAGTGGCGTTTTTGGAAAGGGCGAAAAAACCATTGATATATTTTTCGGATTATTGCGAAATCAGAAATGGTGAAAAAGTAGTTGAGAACCGCCTGCTGAAGATGAAACGATTATTGTTATCACCTTTGAAGATCAAAGCGTTTCAGAACAGCCGTTTTGTACGCAGACGAAGTCTTGCACTGGGAGATGGAATCTGCTGTCCGGCTGTAACATTTGCAGCAGAAAATCTTCCAAATCCGGTATTTACGGTACATTTCCGCTCGGATGAAGACTGGGAAGCATGGGAAAGACTGTCAAAATTAAAAGGAACATTTGCCTATGATGCAACGATTCAGATGGGACACAGGATTCATGAAGAATCGGAAACTTCTATTATAATAGGTGATAATGCAAGAAGTCAGGAAGACTATGAGATGTACTGCAAATTCTGGCCGAAATGGATTGCAAAATTAATGGTAAAATTCTATTCTAAGAGTCAGGATTCGAATAAAACAAAGTAGGAGACAAGATGAAGAAACTAATTATTATACCGGCTTATAATGAAAGTGAGAATATCGAGAAAACAGTCACGGCAATTGAAAAAGAAGCGCCGGACTTTGATTATGTTATCATTAATGACTGTTCAACAGACAATACAAGAAAAATATGCGAAAAGAACCACTATAATATCATCAATCTTCCAATCAACCTTGGAATTGGCGGGGCGGTTCAGACGGGATACCGTTATGGCTATGAAGAAGGCTATGATCTGGCTGTTCAGGTAGACGGTGATGGTCAGCATGATCCGAAATTTTTGAGAATGATGGCGGATTATCTGGAAGAACATAACCTGGATATGGTAATTGGATCAAGATTTATTAATAAAGAAGGATTCCAGTCTTCGGGAACCAGAAGAATCGGAATTAAGTATTTTACGATCCTGATCCAGATTCTGACCGGAAAGAAGATCACGGACCCGACATCCGGGCTTCGTATGGCAAATCGTGATGTAATGAAGATATTTGCTTATGATTATCCAAAAGATTATCCAGAACCGGAAAGTGTTGTGGCTATTTTAAGAAAAAAGAAAAAAGTAGAAGAGATTCCTGTTATAATGAAGGCAAGAGAGGGCGGAGTATCGTCTATTTCGCCTAAGAAATCCATCTACTATATGATCAAAGTAACACTGGCAATTCTGATTGAGCGTATTAGAAAGTAGGTGGAAAAGATGAACTCACGTATTCAGATAATTGTAGCAATTGTAATTGTGCTGGCCTTATGTGTAATAGTGAATATGATACGAAGGAAGGCACTGGAGCTTCGCTATGCACTGACATGGCTTGGTGTAGGAGTGGTTGTGCTGTTTCTGGATCTTTTCCCGGGGTTAATGGCACATCTGTCAAAATTGATGGGGATAGCATTGCCGTCTAACATGTTGTTCTTCCTGGGATTTTGTTTCTCACTGGCGATTATATTTGGATTAACAATCGCTGTATCCAGGATGTCTAACAGGATCAATGATCTTACACAGGAGATGGCTTTGTATATGAAACGAGAAGAGGAATGGAAAAAGGAGGGGATAACTGTTGAAAAAATTAGTGACAATGTTTCTGATCGCAGCAATGGTAACGACTAGTGTAGGATTGAATCACGTAAATGTCACTGCAGAAGAACAAGTAGAAACAAGTGTAGAAGACACGACAGAGGAAAATGCTGCTGACGGGCAGTCAGAAGAAGCTTCGCCAGAGACAGAAGAAAATTCCGGCACTGATACTCAGAAGGCGATAGAAGAATCTGCAGAACAGCAGGAAACAGCACAGCAGGAAACAGCACAGGAAGAGAATCCAGAAGAAGGTGATCATGCGAACAGTTTTAGATATTCGGATGGAGAAGTACTTGGAAGTGTCAGAAGTAAAAGGAGTATAGTAACACAGTCGTCGATCACACAGGAAAATATCACCAGAAAAGGCATTGATGTGTCAGAACATAATGGAGACATTGACTGGGAAAAAGTAAAAGCATCTGATGTAGATTTTGTAATTCTTCGCTGTGGATACGGACAGGATCAGACAAGTCAGGATGACAAGAAGTGGCTGCGTAATGTAGAAGCTTGTGAAAAATTAGGAATTCCGTATGGCGTATACATTTATTCTTATGCAACCAATACGACAAAGGCATCCAGTGAGGCGGATCACGTACTTCGTCTGATAAAAGGGCATAAACTTTCTTATCCAGTGTATTTTGATATGGAGGATACCTCTACAGAAAAAAGTGATCTGACGGCAATTGCAAAAACATTTTGTAATAAGATCCAGAACGCAGGATATCCAGTTGGAGTATATGCATCATTAAGCTGGTGGAATACAAAACTGACGGATACATGCTTTGGAAACTGGTATCGCTGGATTGCTTCATGGTCAGCGTCAAAGTGTAATTATAATGGAGACTTTGCATTGTGGCAGTATTCGGAAAATGGTGCTGTGTCAGGAATCTCCGGTAATGTGGATATAAATTATCTGATCGGCTCACCGGCAGATCATGGATCAGATGTAAGCGAGAATTTTGGTGTAGGATATCAGGCGTACCTTCAGGATAACGGTTGGCAGAATAAGGTGGAAAATGGTACAAGCGCAGGAACTACAGGTCAGAGTAAACGAATAGAAGCATTTAAGATAAATCTTCAGAACCAGGATGTCTCGGGAAGTATTGAATATCGTGCACATGTAGCGGATATCGGCTGGCAGGATTATGTATCAGAAAGCGCAATTGCCGGAACAATAGGAAAAAATAAGCAGATAGAAGCTATCAGTGTAAAACTTACTGGAGAAATGGCTGATAAATACGATATTTACTATCGTGTACATGCGGCAGATTTTGGCTGGCTTGGCTGGGCGAAAAATGGAGAGAATGCCGGAAGTGAAGGATATGATAAACAGGTAGAAGCATTCCAGGTGCAATTGGTTGAAAAAGGAAATACAGCGCCGGGAGAGACAGAAAATGCTTTTAAAAAGAAAATTACAAGTGTTACATATCAGGCACATGTAGCGGATATTGGCTGGCAAAAGTATGTTGCAGAGGGAAATGTGTCAGGAACTACGGGACTTGGCAAACAGATGGAAGCAATCAAGATTGCTCTGAACAGTAAAGAGTGCACTGGAAGTGTAGAATATCGTGTACATGTAGCGGATATCGGCTGGCAGAAGTATGTATCTGAAAATACAATTGGTGGAACAACGGGAAAAGGCAAACAGATGGAAGCGATTAGTGTAAGACTAACGGGGGGAATGGCCAATAAGTATGATATTTACTATCGCGTACATGTGGCAGATTTTGGCTGGCTTGGCTGGGCAAAGAACGGAGAGAATGCCGGAAGTGAAGGATATGGTAAACAGATGGAAGCAATTCAGATTGAACTGATAGAAAAGGGAGATACATTTTCAGGTAGTACGCAGAACTCGTTTTATGTAAAATAGTGAGGGATGAATATGAAGAAGATAGTTAAGAAAATAGCAGCACTTATTATGGCAGCAACAGTTGGAATCACCAGTCCTGCACTGATCTATGCGGATGAGGCAGTTGGAACAGTTCATACACAAGACAATCAATCAGAAAATAACATAGAGATTGAGAACAATGGTACTATAGAGAACATTGAGGAAGATAAGGATGTATCAAAGGCAGAAGAGAATTCTGGAAAGAAAGGGGAGTCTGAACAGACGGATGTAGAGGACAAAGATGTGAATGCAGAAAATCCGGACAAAGATTCTTCGCAGGAAGAAAGCAAGAAGGATGATACCGATGAATCTCAGGATGTCGATGATTCGAATACGGAAGAGCCTGCAGAAGAAAAGGTTCTGGATGTTCAGTATGAAGTACATATGCAGAATCTTGGCTGGATTGACGTTAGAACAAATGGAGAAACAGCAGGAGATGATGCAGGAAAGAATCATATGGAAGCAATCCGTATTCAGGTTCCGCAGGAAGAAACAACAAAATTAGATGGATCCATTATCTACCAGGCGCATGTAAGCGACATTGGCTGGCAGGATGAAGTAACTGATGGACAGATGGCAGGAACGACCGGACAGAGCAAAGCAATTGAAGCACTGAAAATCAGACTGACAGGACAGTTTGAGGAAAAGTATGATGTGTACTATCGAGTTTGCTCAGAGAAAAAAGGCTGGTTTGGCTGGGCAAAGAATGGTGAATTAGCAGGAAGTGTTGGATTTTCTTACGGAGTCAAAGCAATTCAGGTAAGAATTTATGCAAAAGATGCTATAGATAAACCGGTGCAGGATGCAAAAGCTTCATTGACAGAAGGCAATATGGGAGAGGTAATCTATCAGACACATGTGAGCGATATTGGTTGGCAAAAGAAAGTTGCAGATGGGGCGGAAGCAGGAACGACCGGACAGAGTAAGGCGGTAGAGGCATTAAATATTAAATTATCTGATGAATGGGAAGCTAGAGATGCATCTGTTCTTTATGAAGCGCATGTGGCAAATATTGGCTGGCAGGATGAAGTGATGGATGGAGCAATGGCAGGAACGACTGGAGAAGGCAAAGCGATGGAAGCAATACGAATAAAGGTCCTTAATGGAGATTCGCCAGACGGTATACGTATTGATGATGTATATGATATATATTATAGAGTGCATATCTCGGATTATGGTTGGCTTGCATGGACGTGTAATGGAAAAATAGCTGGCTCTGTAGGGTATGGTCTTCCGATAGAAGCGATTCAGATTAAATTAGTGAGAAAGGATAGTACGGATAAACCGGATACAAGCGGAAGAGCTTATCTTTCAGAAAGTTTGATTCACAAAATTAGCTATTCTGCCCATGTAAGTAATATTGGATGGCAGAGTTATGTTTCGACTGGAGAAGTAGCAGGAACAACAGGTCAGGGAAGAAATATGGAAGCGCTGCAGATGATGCTTCCGGATGCAAGTGCAGTTGGCGAATCGGGGATTAATTATTATGATGGTGGTATTGAATACCGAGCCCATGTGAGTGATATTGGCTGGCAAAATTGGGTAAGAAATAATGAAATTGCAGGAACAACAGGTCAGGGCAAAAAAATGGAAGCTCTTCAAATACGACTTACTGGTGAAATGCAGAAATACTGTGATATTTATTACCGAGCCCATGTATCAAATTTCGGCTGGCTTGGCTGGGCTAAGAATGGCGAAATGGCTGGAACAACAGGTTTCTCATATGGAATGGAAGCAATTCAGATAGTAGTAGTGCCAAAGAACACTGCAGCGCCTGGAAACACAAATGATCACTACAGAGAAAAGAAATTTACTGAGATGGAATTAAGAGCGAATCTGTATTCGAGCTCTACTCCATATCTTCTGATGGTAAACAGAAGCAGGCACAAAGTATACATTTTCCAGGGTTATAGAGGAAACTGGAAACAGATTAGGAAATGGTACTGTGGTGACGGAGCGGCCTCTACACCGACTGTAGAGGGCACATTTAAAGTACAGAGCAGAGGATATTATTTTGATTCTGGATCTGCCAGATGCTACTGGTGGACACAGTTCTATGGAAATTATCTGTTCCACTCTGTGTTATACCATAAAGATGGAACACTGATGGATGGAAGAGTCGGAATGGCATTATCACATGGATGTGTACGTCTGGAAATTCAGAATGCAAAATGGATTTATGATACAATTCCATCTGGATCAACAGTTGTAGTATATCATTAATAAAGACAGAAAATTCAAAAAGACTGGCAGCAAAAGCTGTCGGTCTTTTGTGTGATGCGGAAGGATATTTTGCTGCATTAAGCGCATTGGAAATGCGGGTATTGAAAAAGAACGGAAGATGTAGTATTATTTTGTGGAGTAATAAGAAAAAGGAGAACGACACAAAAATAGATAATGGAAAATAATTTAAGAAAAAATACGATATGGAATACGATAGGAATTACATTTAATTCATTTAACTCACTATTCTTTCTGATCATTATTAACCGGATCAACGGGGTAGATATTGCAGGAATATTTAGTTTTGCGTTTTCTGTAGCGTGTTTGTTGTTTATAGTAGGAATTTATTCTGGAAGAACATTTCAGGTTTCGGATACAAAAGAAGAATTAAATGACAAAGAATATCTGACACACAAATGCATAACATGTGCAATGATGATGATTTTGTGTGTTCTTTTTGTGGTTATACGTGGATATTCCATGGAAAAGAACCTAATCATTATTATTTTATGTCTGTATAAATGTCTGGAAGCGTTTGATGAGACACTCTATGCATATCTTCAGAAACACAATGAGTTACATATTGTGGGAAAATCATTATTCTTTAAATCAATTGTAGGTATCGTTTTATTTGGAATCAGTGATTACCTGACGCATAATATAGTGATTGCATGTGTTATACTGACACTGAACAGCCTGGTTTTTGTAATTTTTTACGATATCAGGAAATCTTTTGGATATATTCAGAATGGAACGGTACAAAAGGATAGAGTATTGAGATTGTTTAAAACCGGTTTTTCCGTGTTTGCTTTTTCGTTTTTGGCAGTGTACATTGTAAATATACCGAAATATGTAATCGATGTACTCTTATCAGATTCCTTTCAGACCATTTTTGGAATCATAGTAATGCCGGGAACGGTTATGAGTCTGTGTGGACAGTATATTCTTGCGCCGATGCTAACGGAGATCGTGGAATGTTATAATTTGAAAAATTATGGAAAATTTAAAAAAATTATAAATAAAATTGTTATGATCCTGCTGGCGCTAGGTGTGATTGTAGAGATTGGTGCTGCGTTACTTGGAATTCCGGTTTTAAGTCTGGTATATGCAATTGATCTGAAGGCGTATAAGCTTGATCTGTTGTGTATTATTTTTGGGGCAATTTTATATGCAGTTGCTGGTGTATATTCAACGGCACTCATCACCATGAGAAAAAATAATATGCAGCTGGCAATTTATCTGGCAGATTCTGTTGCAGGCGTCATTGTATGTTACGCTCTGATATCTGTATGGGGAATTCACGGGGCAACGGCAGGATACGTGGTTACGATGATGCTTCATGGACTGTTGTATTGGATATATTATGCAATCGAATATAGGAAGATGGCAAAAGGCTGTTAGAAAATATAAGGAGAGTCTTGGAATGAAAAAAGTAAATATACTGATGCCGACATATAATGGAGAAAAATATTTAAGATGTCAGCTTGACAGTATTCTGGCGCAGACATATAAAAATATTGATATTTATATCAGAGATGATGGATCAACAGATAACACAATACAGATTATAGATGAATATTGTGCGAAGGAATATGAAGGAATACGTTTTATAAAAGTAGATTCCAATGGGAAGAATCTTGGATATCCGGATTGCTTTTGGGAACTGGTGAGGAGCGCAGATGATGCAGATTATTATTCTTTTGGTGATCAGGATGACTGGTGGGATCCGAGAAAAATTGAGCTGGCGGTAAAAAGTCTGGAAAAAGTTCCGGAAGGAAAACCGGCAATGACATATTGTGCATTTGATTATTATGATCAGAATATGAAGTTCATAAGAAAAGGGGACAACTACGACGGACAGCTAAGTTTTGAAAAAGGAATGTATTATACATTTGCACCGGGATTTACACAGGTTGTAAACAGAGCACTCATTCAGACTTTGGATATAGACTATATCTTTGGAAAAGGGCTTGCACACGATATCTGGTGTCAGTGGATTGCAACATCTATGGGAATGATTATTCCAGAAAAGCAGATACTTGCAAAATACAGACGGCACAGTAGTGCGGTGACATCTGCAAATGCAAGTGTTGCGGCATCAGTAAAAAGATGGCTTGAAAAAGAAATTCTTGGAGATGAAATGATAAAATGGAAGCGGAGTCTGTGCTGTTTTACTAAGGAATATTATAAAAATGTAAAAGAACAGGAAAAGAAGACGTTACAGATATTTGCAAATAATAAAAAGACAATGGGTATTCGTCTGAAAAAGGTTTTTTATAGAAAGCGGCTGCGTCCGACACTGGGAGGGGAAGCTGCACTTAGAGTATTGTTTTTGATTGGAAAATGTTAAGGGAGATAGGATATGAATATTGTATATACGGTGGATAACAAGTTTGTGCCGCAGCTTGTGACCTGTATCTGTTCTGTATGTGAGAATAATAAAAAAGAAGAGATTATATTTTATGTAGTTTCAAAGGGAATCAGTAAAGGAAATAAAGCAAGGCTTGAAAGTTATGTAGAGAGCTATGGACAAAAAATTTCCATTATAGAGCTTGGTGATGTAAAGAATTATATAGAGTTTGAATTCGATACAAGCAGTTGGAACGATATTGTACTGGCAAGGCTTGTCTTTGACCGCCTCCTTCCAGAAACGGTAGAAAAGGTTTTGTATCTGGATGGAGATACGATGGTAAGAGGAAATCTTCATAAATTGTGGCAGACAGATCTCAGTGATTATGTATTGGGGGCAGCGATTGAACCAACTGCAAATGAAGAGAGAAAGCATGCGATTGGTCTTCGTTCGGATGAACCGTATTACAATGCGGGTGTCCTTTTCATCAATATGAAAAAGTGGAGAGAGATGAATGCAGGTAAGATGGTTCTGGATTTTTATCAGATGCATAATGGAAAATTATTTGCAAATGATCAGTGTGCGATTAATGGGGCATTGAAGAACTATATTTTGCAGATACCGGTAAGTTATAATTTCTGCAATACATACAGATTCTATCCGTATAAGACTTTGGTGAAGATGACAAGTCCTGCAAAATTCTGTACACATCAGGAATATGAAGCTATGAAAAAGAATCCAATGATCATACACTTCCTGGGAGAGGAAAGACCATGGAGAGTTGGAAATAAGCATACATATACGAAAGAGTATATGAAATACTGGAATAAGACGCCATGGAAAGAAAGTGAACTGGAATATGGCTGGGAAAGATATTTTAAAGCATTTAA
The DNA here is from genome assembly GCF_934294775.1 of uncultured Dorea sp. GTDB lineage: Bacteria > Bacillota > Clostridia > Lachnospirales > Lachnospiraceae > Dorea_A. The sequence continues at coordinate 68,278 of NZ_CAKRAH010000006.1, read as the reverse complement.
TCTGTTTAATTTGATGATGAAGCCGTTCCCATATTTACGGTTTAAAATTATGGATAAATTAATTCCGGTCTTTATCAGACATAGAAAAAAGAGCTAAAAAGAGGAAGATAAAATGGATAAGTCATTAAAACTAGATAAAATGGCCTGTACAGTGATGATTGTGATAGGTCTTCTGATATCATTTCTGATTCCAACCTGGCAGACGCCGGATGAACCGGCGCATCTTCTTATGATTGCACAGTCGGTTCATAACGAGAAGTTGTCTGAGAATATAGAAAAAGAGATTGGCAGTAATGATGGAGAACTACAATTTGTTAAGTTTGGAGAAAAAGTAAATAAATCGAAATTCAAAAAGGCAATGACGAAAAGTCCGGAATATACAAGAACGGAAATGATGCCAAAGGGGATATCGGTAAGTATTGTGAAACATTTGCCAGCAACCGTTGGTATTTATCTTGGATTGATGATTGGACTGCCGTCATACTGGGTGTTACAGCTTGGAGAAGTATTTGCGTTATTGTTTTATTTGTATATATGTTACAGGGTATTGCGGTATATGCCGGTGAAAAAAGAAGTGATGTTTCTGATCATGATGTCTCCGGTGGCGATTCAGCAAGCTGGAAGCCTTGGATATGATGCAGTACTTCTTCCACTTTGTTTTCTGTTCATTTCGTATGTGATGTATCTGGATTTTAGCAGTGAGAAGATAGAACTGAAAAATATGGCAGCATTGCTTATAATGCTTGGATTTATCACATACTTGAAAGTACCATATTTCTTTCTGGCGATTATGTGTCTGACACTGCCACTTGGAAAAATAAAGATACAGATAGGCCGTTTGGAGATTAATGAAGCATTTATTGTAAAATGGAGAAAAATCATAATTCCAGCAGGTACGGTGGTATTTGTTGCAGGGGTATATGTGTTCAGACATAATGTATGGATACAGATTATATACGGTATGGTAGCAGAACCGAGAAGAGGTCTGTATCTGCTGAAGGAGACTATTGCAACGTGGCATCAATATATTATAATTTCCACAGTTGGAAATTTTGGATGGCTGGATACACCGATGCGCTATAGTGTTGTAATTGCGGTGTATATACTTTTTCTTGTGTTTGCATTTATCAATTCGGATAAGGAGAAGAAAAAGAGTTTTTCTATAGGTGGAGCAGTTATCGTATGGGGAACATTTTTGGTTATGACGCTGCTTATTATGTTGTCGATGGTAAATCATACGATTATGGTAATCTTATTTGGCGCTGAGAATCTGAACAAGACTTATCATATCAGGGAAGCTTTGTATCAGATACCATATATAGGGGGACTTCAGGGAAGGTATTTTATTCCGTTTATTCCATTGATGTTCCTGCCAGTTCCACAGGTGAAACAGGTAAAGAGAAGTAGTATGATTGTAATCATTAGTGTATTTCAGATATTTATATATGGATATTCTATAGCACTATTATTGAGAAGATACTGGATGTAAATTTTATATACTTAAAGGGAGGTAGCTATGCTATCAAGAATACGACAGAAGTTGCTGGGGATAAAATACAATTTGGATGTTTTTGAACAAGACGGTGACATGTTGACAATAAAAGGATGGATATTTTCTGAAAAATACAAGATAGGAAATGTACATTTTGTCATTAAAGATCAGACCGGAAAAGAATTTCAAATCAAAGGAAGATATAAAATCCGCAGAAATGATGTGTATCAGGTTTTTAAAGCGGACCGCGCAAAGAAAAGTGGATTTTATGCAATGGCACTTGTAGAAAATTCGGAAGGCTATGATGCGTGGATTGCGTTTGAAGCAAAGAAAAAAGAGTATCGTTTTTACTTGGGAAAAATCACAGATTGTATGAAAAAGTCTAAAAATCTTCCGCCGAGAATTACAGAGATTGAGATGACAGATGAAGGAATTGATATTACTTCAATGTTGAAAAAGCAGAAGGATTATAAGTTTGAATTCCCGGAAGAACTTTATTCAGAATGTGTGGATATTATTGTTCCGGTATATAATGGATATCGTTTCCTGGACAAATTGTTAAGTACCATTTCGCTTACAAAGATGAGATACAGACTGGTTTTGATTAATGACAAGAGTCCGGATGAACGTGTACTAGTTAAACTCGAAGAATATGCAAAAGATAAAGACAATGTTATTTTATTAAATAATGAAGAAAATCTTGGTTTTTTACAGACTGTAAATCGTGGATTTGATCTTAGCGAACATCATATAGCACTGGTAAATACAGACGTTGAACTTCCGAAATTTTGGCTGGAACGTTTGATGCTTCCGATTTTCCAGAACGAACAGGTTGCTTCAACGACACCATATACAACATGCGGTACTGTGTGTAGTTTCCCTGAATTTGGAAAGGATAATAAATTATTCCTTGGATTGGATGTACAGCAAATCGATGAGGAATTTATCAATGTTCCTCCAAAATATACAGAAATGCCGACTGGTGTTGGATATTGTATGGGAATGAACCGAAAAGTATTAAAAGAGATTGGAAAGTTTGATACAATTTTTGGAAAAGGCTATGCTGAGGAAAATGACTGGTGTCAGAGAGCTATTGAAGCAGGATATAAGAATGTGCAGGTGGAAAATCTTTTCGTCTTCCATAATCACGGTGGAAGCTTTTTAAGTGAGGATAAAAAACGTTTTCTGGAAGAACATGAGAAGATTCTTCTAAAAAAGCATCCATATTATAAAAAAGATATCGATAAATATTGTACTCTGGATCCGAATAAAGAGATTCGGGAATTTATAAAGCTTAAATTGATCAAACGCTATACAGATTGCGAGACAATTCTGGCATTTGATCATAGCCTTGGTGGAGGAGCGACCAAATATCTGATTGGAAAGAAGAATATCTGTCTTAAAGAAGGAAAGAGATTCATTACGGTTAGATTTGATTATATTAAGTCATCCTATGTTATCAATTATTGTTATGAGAATTATGAAGTGAAGTTACATGTAAAATCTCGTAAAGAATTGATGGATGTACTTGTGTATTTTGAAATTGATGAAATATGGATCAATGAACTGGTTACGTATCCAGATCTTTATGAAGTATTGAAAGATATTCGTGGGTTTGCCCAAATGTATAATGTCAGGATCAAAATGTTGATTCATGATTTCTTTGCAGTATGTCCGACCATTAACCTGTTGGATTATAAAGAAGAATATTGTGCATTGCCGTCATGCGAGACGTGTAATGAATGTCTGAAGCGCGTACATTCTATACAATCATTGGAATATGAATCTATGGAGACATGGAGAAAAGAGTGGAAAGAATTCCTGGTTGCATGTAATGAAGTTGTTGTATTTTCGAATGATTCAAAAAACATTGTGGAAAAAGCTTTTGGAAAACTGGAGAATATAGAAGTTATACCTCATCAGATTGACTTTATACCGGTACTAAATAAAACTCACAAAACAACAAAGACATTGAATATTGGTTTGTTGGGAATCCTGACCAAACATAAAGGAAGACGGATTGTTGCAGAGATGGTAAAACATATTGAACAGGAGAATCTGAACATTCGGATTATTCTGATCGGAAGCTCTTCAAAAGAGATAAAAAGTCCTGTGTTTAAGCAGACGGGAACGTATACAAGAGATAGCATTCCAAGATTAGTTTTAGAAAATGATATCGATGTTTTCCTGATTCCGTCTATCTGGCCAGAGACATTCTCTTACACAACAGAAGAGATTATGACAATGAAGATGCCAGTGATGTGTTTTGATATAGGAGCGCCGGCGGAACGTGTGAAGAAGTATGAACAGGGAACTATCATTCCGGAAATGTCTGCAGAAGCTGTTCTGGATACAGTGAAGAACAACAAAAAGATACAGGAGTTGTTAAGGAAGAAACATATTAAGAGAAAAGTATTATTTGTTGTAGAAGAAGTAACGTTTTCTTCAAGATACAGAGTGGACCATTTGAGAGAACAGCTATGGCAGAAAGGAATAGATTCTGAGTGCATTACACTTGCAAAAATTGAAAGATGTAAGATGGATAGCTATACGGATGTAGTTGTGTATAGAAGCTCTAAGACAGAAATTATTCGAAAGCTAGTGGAAAAAGCACATCGTAAGGGCGTAAGAGTATATTACGATATTGATGATTATATCTTCGATTATCCGGCAATTCGTAATCTGAAATTTCTGGAAGGGGAAGATTATGAAGGCTTTGAAAAATATTCCAAAAATATTTACCGCACCATGTGCCTGATGGATGGTTTTATGGTGTCAACGGTAAATCTGAAACATGCAATAGAAAAGAAATTTCCGGATAAGGAAGTGTTAATTAATCGCAATGTTGCAAGTATGGAGATGCTGACACTTTCCTTATGCACGAAAAAAGAAAAATCAGAGAAGATACGCCTTGGATATTTTAGTGGTTCAAAGACTCATAATGAAGATTTTGAAAGCATCAAAGATGTATTGATTTCATTAATGGAGAAGAATCCGAATGTATATCTGCTAATTGGTGGTCAGATTGAACTGCCACTGGAATTCAATTCCGTAAAAGACCGTATTGAAAAATTTGATTTCGTTTCATGGAAAAAATTACCAAATCTGATTGCCAAAGCTGATATTAATCTGATGCCGCTTGAAGATACATTTTTCCATGCATGCAAATCCGAAAATAAATGGATGGAAGCTGCATTGGTACATGTTCCGACAATTGCGTCTTGGAACAGTGAGCTTGCAGGAGCCATTGAAGACGGGGTGAATGGATATCTCTGTAAAGATATGCAGGAATGGAATGATAAATTACAGAACTTAATCAGTGATGAAAAACTGCGAAAAGATCTGGCAGAATGCGCACATGAACGTGTATTGGAACGATATACAACTTATACGCTGGAACCAGAAGTTTTAAAATTTTTCACGGAATAAAAGAGTTAAATGAGCAGTATTCACTGCTCATTTCTTTTAAAGACCCAACGGGAGGAAACAAGGTTGAATAATAAAATTGTTCGTGGAATGAAGAAAATCTGGAAAAACGGACTGTATGGGACGATAAAAAACTACAATGAAAAAAAAGAGACACAAAAGATATTGCTGGATACAGTCCGCAAATATCATATGATCAGTGAATCAGAACGAGAAGAGCAGAAACGTAGCGTATTTGCTGATGCACCGTGTATCAGTATTATTACGCCTTTATATAATACCCCGATTAGTTTCTTGGAGGAGTTGCTAAAATCAGTTCAGAACCAGACATATGAGAACTGGGAATTCTGTCTGGCAGATGGAAGTGACGAAGAACATACACTGGTTGGGAAGATATGTCGGGAATATGCTGCAAAAGATGTAAGAATTAAATACAAAAAACTTGAAAAGAACGATGGAATTGTAGGAAATACGAATCAGGCTGTCAGGATGGCCTCAGGAGCGTATTGTGGCATGCTGGATCATGATGATCTGCTGCATGAATCAGCACTGTATGAATGTGTAAAAGAGATACAAAAAGGTGCGGATTTCATATATACGGATGAAATGAAATTTTCAGAAGATCCTAGTATGTCTACAGATATTGTATGTAAGTCAGGATTTGGGAAAGATGAACTGAGATCTCACAATTATATCTGTCATTTTGTTGTCTTCAAAAAAAATCTTCTGGATGGCATGAAGGAATTGTATCGGAAAGAATGTGAAGGCAGTCAGGACTATGATATGGTCCTAAGGCTTACAGAACGCGCAAAAAAAGTATCGCACATTCCAAAGATTCTTTATTACTGGAGAGTGCATGCAGGTTCTGTTGCAATGGATTTGTCCGTAAAGCAATATGCGGTGGATGCGGCAAAGAGTGCAATTACCGGACAACTGGAAAGATCCGGAGAAACAGGAACAGTTGAGTGTAACTTTCCATATGAGACAATATACAGAATTAGATATGATATAAAAGAAAAACCAGTAGTCAGTATTTATCTATGGGGAGAAGAGAAGGCGGCTGAAAACTGGGAGAAGATGAAAGAACAAATGGAACTTCTTCTGAAAAAGACCAGTTACAGACCATTGGAAATAATCCTTCCGTTAGAAAAGACACCAGAAACAATCCCATGCGAAAAGATGTTAAAAGAACAGGTGAAGCTGATTACATGTGAAAAAAATCAGAAAGAAAACTGGTATGGATGGATGAAAAGAGCAGGGGAAAAAGGATCTGGAGATTACAGAATCTGTCTGAACCACTGGTGTTATCCAAAGAGTACAGACTGGATCGAAGAGATGCTTATGTATGCCATGAGAAATGATGTGGGAGTAGTAGGCGCGAAGATTATGGATAACAAAGAAAATATCTGCTTTGGCGGCGCCGTACTGGATAGAGATTCTGCAAATAGAATACACGTGGTAAACGCTGGATTGCCGGACCGAGAACAGGGATATGAGGCCAATATGAGACATGTGAGAAATACGTCCATACTAACAGGAATTTGTATGATGGTATCGGAGAAACATATGGATGAACTGGAAGATTTTGAGGAAGCGATGGATGGCTGTGCAGACGCAGATCTTTGTATGCGCAGTAAAGAAAAAGGTCTGTGGAATGTATGGGATTGCTTTGCTGAAATGTATTATACAGGAAAAAATAGTATAGATGATTTCTGGAATGAGAATAAAAACTGGCAGGAAAAATGGAAAAAACAGATAGAGCAGGTAGATGAATACTATCATCCACTGCTGAAACAGCTGAAGAAAATGTAGGTGATAGGATGGGAGCAGCTCGTTTGATTAAAAAAGCATTTGTTACAGTCCATGATGAAGGTGTAACCGGATGCACAAAAAAAACAAAGGGTTATATAGAAAAGCAGATAAAAAAGAGAAAAAAAGTAGAAAAAGAATATAAAGATATACTTTTTATCAGCGGATGTGGGGAAGACCTTCCTCATCCATGGAGATACCGGGTAAAGCATCAAAGAGAACAGCTTGAGGCGTACCGGTATGCAACGGATGAAGTTTACTTCAGAGAACTTGAACTGGACATGGTACGTTATTACCGTGCATTTGTGTTCTTTCGCTGCCCGGAAACAGAAGTAATCCGGGAGTTTGTCGCGGTGGCAAAAGAACTGAATAAGAAAGTGATTTACGATATTGATGACCTTGTTGTTGATACGGCGTATACGGATCAGATACCGTTTGTGGCAGCGATGAAAGCAGAAGATAAAAAAGCCTATGATGCAAATGTAATGGACATGCAAAAGCTTTTAAAAGCATCAGATTTTGCAATCACAACAACGGGGCGTCTGGAAATGGAACTGCGAAACTATGTTCCAAAGGTTTATCTGAATCGAAATGTAGCGTCGGAAGAAATGGTGGCATTGTCGAAACAGGCATGGAAAAATGTGAAAAAAGAGGACGGAATTACCAGAATCGGATATTTTAGTGGAAGTATTACGCATAATGCAGATTTTGAAATGATTCTGCCGGTGCTGGAAGAGGTGCTGGAAGTACATACAGACGTAGAATTATATCTGGCCGGAGAACTGGACCTTCCGGAAGAATTAAAAAAATATCAGGAACGCATCAAGAAGGTACCGTTTGGAGATTGGAGAAAACTTCCTGAAATAATCGCACAGATGGATATAAACCTTGCACCATTGGAAGAGACAATTTTTAATGAAGCGAAATCTGAGAATAAATGGACAGAGGCCGCACTTGTAAAAGTGGTAACAATTGCAAGTGATGTGGGAGCATTTCATGATTGCATGGAAGACGGAAGAACAGGACTGCTTTGTAACAGCAAAGATGAGTGGAAAAAAGCTTTGGAGAAAATGATTGAATGTCCTCAGGAACGAAGAAGAATAGCTGAAAATGCATATCAGGAATGTGTGAAAGGACATGCAACATTTAAAACTGGACGGAATATATGGAAGATCATGGAGGAAGAACTTACAGAAAATTACATTTTTGTACTTCCCGGGCTGGAGATCAGTGGTGGAATTAAAGTTGCGTTGAAACATGCGGCTATGTTGCAAAGAGCAGGAAAAGATGTTATGCTCTTTGCGCTTAGCACAGAGGAAAAATGGTGTGAGTTTGACGGATGTAGATTCCCGGTAATCAGTCTTGAAGATACCAGATGTTCTGGAAAAGCCGATTACATGATCGCGACGATGTGGACAACGGTAGAAAAGATTGAAAACTACACAAGGGCCAGTCATAAATATTACCTGGTTCAGAATTTTGAAACGGATTTTTATGAAGAAAACCATCCGCTTAGAAAGCTGGCAAATCAGTCGTATATGCCAGCAGATGATGTGGAATTTTTGACGATATCAAGATGGTGCCAGGAGTGGCTGTTAGAAGATTATGGTCATCGGTGTGCCTATGCACCAAATGGACTGGAAACAGAACGATTCCCTGTCAGGCGGAGAAATCTGAATGGAAAAATCCGTATATTGATCGAGGGAGACTGTGCGGTAGACTACAAAAATGTAGATGAATCTTTTGGAGTGACAAACGGACTTGATAAAGACAGATTTGAAATCTGGTACATGTCCTATAATGCACAGCCAAAAGAAACTTACCGTGTAGATCGTTTCTTCCACAAAGTACCGTATGAGAAGGTCCCGGAAATATATGAGCAGTGTGACATTTTGTTGAAAACCAGTCTTCTGGAAAGCTTTTCATACCCACCACTTGAAATGATGGCTACCGGAGGGTATGTTCTGGCCGTTCCAAACGGGGGAAATGTAGAATATCTGAAAGATCATGAAAACTGCCTGTTATATGATGCAGGGAATATTGCACAGGCAAGGGAAAAACTGGAGGAACTGATACGTGACGAGAAGCTTCAGGAGAAGCTTTATCAGAACGGGCTGTCTGTGGCAGCTGAAAGAGACTGGAAGAATGTTGAAGGTGAGATTCTTAGAATGTATCAGGTAAAATAAACCGATACTTGTTTAATAGAGAAAGAAATGCTATACTAAAAAAGATTGTTCAATTATAACAGATAAAGTTGGAGGAATAATTGTGACGAGGTATATACAAAATTTTAAAAAGTTTCAGCCACTGTTAAGTGAGCTGATCGCACGAGATATCAAAGTAAAATACAGAAAATCCGTGCTGGGTGTTTTATGGACATTACTGAATCCGCTCTTTATGATGATTGTATTGTCTGTGGTATTTTCGAACCTGTTTAAATTTGACGTAGAGTATTTTCCGGTATATTTGCTGAGTGGTCAGCTGATATTTAATTTTTACTCAGAAGTAACGACTACATCAATGTCAGCAATCATAGATAATGGACCATTGATTAAAAAAGTTTATGTGCCAAAATATTTGTTTATTCTAGCAAGAACCTTTTCAAGTACAATTAACCTGCTTGCATCTTTCACAGCATTGATCTGCGTAATGGTAGCGATGCGTGTGGAACTGCATTATACAGTATTACTTGTACCAATCCCGCTGTTTTTTATCGTGGCATTTTCACTGGGGGTAGGATTGTTATTATCGGCAATTACTGTAAAATTCCGTGATATCATGCATTTGTATTCAGTATTTGTTACTGCATTGATGTATCTGACACCGGTTATTTATCCGATGTCCATACTTCCGGAATGGTTAAAGCCAATTGTATTGCTGAATCCGATTACGAATATTTTACAGATGTTCAGGAATGTTATGATGTATAATACACTTCCGAGTCTGAGTTCAATCGCAATTGCATTAATTGAATGCGGAGTTATGCTGGTAATCGGTTTATATGTCTTCTACAAGAGACAGGATAGCTTTATTTTGGATATATAAGGAGAACATTATGGAAAATCAAGAAATCATCAAGGTAGAGCATGTATCGATGCGGTTTAGCCTCGTATCAGAAAAAGTAACCAGTTTTAAAGAATATGTGATCAAAACTGCAAAAAAGCAGCTTTCATATGGAGAGTTCTGGGCATTGAAGGATGTAAGCTTCAGTATCAATAAAGGAGATGCACTGGGATTGATCGGACTGAACGGAAGTGGAAAAAGTACAATGTTAAAAGTAATTGCCGGTGTGTTAAAGCCGACAAAGGGCAGTGTACAGATCGGTGGTTCGGTAGCACCACTGATTGAGCTTGGGGCAGGATTTGACTATGATCTGACGGCGGAAGAAAATGTATATCTGAATGGCGCACTTCTTGGATACTCAAGACAGGAGATGCAGAAACACTATGAGGATATTGTAGAATTCTCGGAACTGAAGGATTTTATGAATGTTCCAGTAAAGAATTTTTCTTCCGGAATGATATCCAGACTGGCATTCTCGATTGCAACAATTGGAATTCCGGATATTTTGATTGTCGATGAAGTATTGTCTGTAGGCGATTTCAGATTTCAGGAAAAATGTAAAAACCGTATTAAACATATGTTGGATCAGGGAACAACACTGTTGTTTGTTTCCCATAGTATTGAACAGGTAGAAGAACTGTGTAATAAAGTCGTATGGTTAGACAAAGGAACCGTAAAGATGTTTGGAGATTCTAAGAATATTGCAGAAATATACAGTGCTTCATAGGATAGGAGTATATCGAAACAATGAAATCAAAAATAAAAACAATTATTTTAATTTTAGTTATTTTAGCATTGGCCGGAGTTTATGCGGTTATAGATAAGCCGGTATCTTTTTATGATACAAGCTGTGATACTAGTAAATTTTTATCGATCCCTCTGGAAGAAGGAAAACAGATTTCGCAGAATTTTCAGTGTAAAGAAGAAAAACTGGACGGAATGGCAATCAAGCTGTCTGCAGATAACATCCAGGATAAGAGTCAGGCTGTGATTTCCTATGAAGTAGTGGATCAGGAATCTGGAGATTGTGTTGCACAAGGAGAAGAAAACCTTGGGAAATTGCGCAGCGGAAAATTCTTTAAGCTTAAGTTTGATACTGTTGTAAACACAAAGGGAAAGAATTATACATTCAATCTGATCGTGAAAAACAGTGCAATGGGTACTGTGCAGGTATTCTATACACCGGGAGCAGATAATACCGCAACATTAACTTATGATGGAAATGCAATTGACGGAGTGGGGGTTATGCGTTCGCTGACACATCGTTTCGATCTCGAAACATATATTGTGACATTATGTTTTGCTGCTTATATCATTCTGTTTATGAGATGGCTTTATAAATTGTTTAAATAAAAGGCAGGGCAGATAATTATCTGCCTTCTTTTTGTATTACGACAGAGTATGGAACGAAAACTGTTCCAGAGAGGTAAAGTAGGTGGAATTGTGCAAAATCGAATTAGTAAATATATAGAATCATATGGAATCGGAAAAACACTGGGCATCATATATCAAAAGCTTACAAAAGAGAACAAGAAGCGTTATGATCTGTGGCGGAAGAACCACGAGATGTCAGAAGAAGTTTTGGAAAAGCAGAGAAATCACAAATTTGTGTGGGAGCCGAAATTCAGTATTGTGGTACCATTATATAAAACCAATGAACGATATCTGCAGGAACTGATTGATTCGGTTAGGAAACAGACCTATAGCAACTGGGAATTGTGTCTGTCGGATGGAAGTGGAAAAAATTCACCGCTAAAACAGATGCTGTGCGAATTTGAGAAGATGGATAAAAGAATCCATGTGACTGACAAAGAGTGTCAGATGCAGATTTCCCAGAATACCAATGAAGGGATTGCAATTGCATCCGGAGATTATATTGTGTTTGCAGATCATGATGACTTACTGGCACCAAATGCGCTATATGAATGTGCAGCTGTTTTTGAACAGTATCCAGAAATAGAGATGATATATTCGGATGAAGACAAAATTTCCATGGATGGGCAGCAGCTTTTTGAGCCACATTTTAAACCAGATTACAATCCGGATCTTTTGTGTTCGGTAAATTATTTCTGTCATCTGGTGGTGGTAAGTAAAAGATTAATGGAAAGAGTAAAAGGACTGGATCCTCAGTTTAACGGAGCACAGGATTATGACTTTGTCCTTAGATGTACAGAAAATACCGGAAATATCTATCATATACCGGATATTTTATATCACTGGCGGGCACATATGGATTCCACAGCGGAGAATCCAGAGAGTAAACGATATGCATTCGAGGCCGGAAAAAGAGCAGTACAGGCGCATTATGAACGGATTGGCAGAAAAAATGCAATCGTGGAGGAGACGGAAAATCCGGGTCTGTACCGTACCAGATATCAGATAAAAGAAGAACCAAAGGTATCTGTAATCATAGAATACAGAGAAAGCAAAGAAAAACTGGAACGATGTATAAAATCAATAGAATTATCTAATTGGGAAAATTATGAAATTTTGGTGGCAGCAAACCTTGAAGAAGACACAAAAATAGATGGATTAAAAGCATATCTTGAAGCCTTGAAAGAAGAAGGAAGGATTGAAGTAATTTATAATTCGGCCGATAAAACAGAAGCAGAAATAAGAAATAAAACGGCCAAAGAAACTGCAGGATCTTATCTTTTATATTTGTACGGAGATGCAGAACTCGAAGATGGTGACAGCATCCTTGAACTGACAGGAATATGTATGCGAAAGGAAGTGGCATGTGTCGGGGCAAAGATTTGTTTTTCAAAAAATCTTGTGGAGCATGCAGGAGTTGTGCTTGGACTGGAGGATGCGGCTGGATATGCTTTTTATGGAGTGTTAGACGGAGATCATAATTATTTTTCCAGAATGAATACACAGATGGAGTATAGTGCTGTGGCAGGAGCCGGGATTATGGTAAAAAAATCTGTTCTGGAAGAATTAGGTGGATTTGATGAAAAATTTACCGGGGCGTTGGGGATGATTGATTTCTGTCTTCGAGCCGGAGAAAGTGGAAAATTAAGTGTATATACGCCTTATGCCAGAATCTATCATGAAAAGAAAGAAAAAAATCCGGAAAAGACAGAGAAGGAATATTTTAAGCTACGCTGGGATAAAAAGATAAAAAACGGAGATCCCAATTATAATAAAAATCTGTCATTGAAAACAAGTGACTTTCGGATACGGATAGAAAAATCTTGAAGCTGGAACATAAAGGAGGACCAAAATTGAAAGAAAAGACGGAAATGATTTTTGGTGGAAAAATAACACAGATGGATGGTATGAATATAGAAGATGATGGTTGTTGGGAATATCAGCAGCCAGACCCACATTTATATATCAGACTTGATGTACCAGTATGTAAGATCAGAATTGCTTATGAAATGGAAGAAGCAATGATGGACGTATCAGATGAACATATGACTGTTTACTACAGCAAGGATGGGGAGGATTATTCAGAAGACAGAACCGTAAAAAGCTGGGTACAGTCTGATAAGGGGGTACAACTGGATATACAGTGGGAAACTCCGGTTCGTTCGATCAGACTGGATCCGGTAGAGTGTACAGGTAAATGTAAGTTCCGATATTTTACTTTGGAAGCACTTGCAGATTTAGAAGACCAGAATGAAAAGGAAAAAGTAATTGTTTTAACCCACGAATTATCCGAAACAGGCGCGCCGATACTTGCCTGTAATATTGCCAGAAAGATGAAAGAAAATGGAAAAGGAGTAACCGTACTGTCACTTTTCCCGGGAAACGGTTATCTGGAAAGCAGATATAGAGAGAGTAAGATTCCATTGATCTGTTTGAGCAGTCATCCGCATGTAGAACAGAAATGGATCAGGATAGATCAAAAAGGTGAGCAAAAAGAACTTACGTCAGAAGAGCATTTTGCTCAGGAAATCAAAAAACTTCAAAAAAACGGATATCATACAGTCATTGCAAACACGGTCGTATCAGGTATTTGTATGAAAAAATTAAAGGAATGTGGATTTAAAATCATTTCATTAATTCATGAGATGAAGACGACAATTGAGTATTATGGATTTGTAAAACCTGGAAAAAATGTGGCCAAATATGCGGATTACGTAGTATTTCCAAATGAATTTGTAAGAAATGACTTTAAGAACGTTTTTGGAAAGATAAGTGGGAAACCATTTATCCATCCACAGGGGGTATATCTGAAAAAGTGTGAGGAAGAACGGCCGGAAGTATTAAAAAAATATCAGCTTGATGAAAAAGAATATGTTATGAGTTCTGGAACGGCGGAGCTTCGAAAAGGAGTGGATCTGTTTGTCGATGCAGCAATTGTTCTTCTGAATAAAAAAGCGGACATACATTTTGTGTGGACGGGGGAGTTTCAGAATAAAGAATTGGAATGCTGGATGAAAGACCAGATACGCAGAAGCGGATTTGAGGAGAATTTTCATTTTGTTCGATTTGTAAAAGACAGTGAAGAATATGGTCAGATTCTGAAAAATGCAAAAGCATTCTGGGGATTGTCAAGAGAGGATCCATTTCCGTCTACGGTGCTGGAAGCGATGAATAACGAAGTGCCTGTCATAGGTTTTGCCTGTACAGGAGGAATTCATGTGATGCTTTCTGAGGGAAGAGGAATTTTGGTGGATCATTTTGATTTGAAACAGGTTGTGGAAAAAACCTGTAAAATCTTGGATGGGAAAAACCTGAAAAAGAAACATATGACAGCGAAAGCCAGACGCTACGTTCAGGGCCTGAATTTTGAAAACTATGTGGCATTTTTAGAAGAATGCGTAAATCGTGTAGAGAATTAAAATTTATTCACTGAAAAAAGCACATTTTTTGTCGAAAATGAGGAAAATATTATGTCAATATGTTATGATTGAACAAAAGAGGAGGAACGGGTGGTTCAAGTGCCATTCTAAAAGGAGAGAGATGAAAAGGAAAATAGCAATATTACTCGTCGGAAGTATGGTTTTCTCCGGTGTTCCGTTTGTAAATGCGCAGGCAGTAAATGGAACGCAAACCGGAGTAGAAGAACAAACGGTTGAAGAAACCATACCAGACCCGGAAACGAATGAAGAAGTACAAAAAGATGCCGAAAATCAGGAAGAAACAGGTACAGAAGAAGCAGTCGTGGAAAATCAGACAGAAAGTGTGACTGCAGAGGATGATAATGAATTACCGATTGATCCTGCCGATAAGGATGATCCTGAAACCCCGGAAGAAGATCAGGCAAAGAGCCGTCAGGTAGTGAATATTGACAAGGGATGGGAATTTACAGCCAATGATACAACGACGGAAGGTTGGAGTTTCCCAAACGGAGGAGCATCCGGAACCGTAGATCTGCCACATTGCTGGGAATATGTACATCCATCAAAATCATATATTCCACAGTTTAACCAGAAAACCGTGACTTATACCAAAACGGTGGATGTTTCGGAGATAAAGAACAATCATATGTTTTTGAAATTTTACGGATCAGCACGTAATACAGAAGTGCTGATTGATGGTGAAAAAGTAGGAACACATGTTGGAGGGTATTCAGCGTTTGTATTTGATATTTCCGATTATGTAAAGGAAAAAGATCAGATTACAATCACTGCGAATGTAACCAATATGGATACAACATCTATTCCGATTAATGTAGATTATACACAGTGGGGTGGAATTTACAGAGATGTGGAACTGATTTCTACAGAGGATCAGTATATTGCAACAGAAGATTATGGAAATGATGGTATCTATGTGGATTATAGTCTTCAGGGAAATATGGCAGCAGTAAAACTTAGAACAGAACTGTCAAACAAAGCAGAAGAAGCTAAGAATCTGAAACTGGTTACCGAAATTCAGGATGCAGACGGCAATCCAGTGAGTACGGATGAAAGGACGGTAATGGTAGATGCCGATACAACGGCTGAGTCTTTTGAAACAAATTACCGTATTCCGTCTGTCCATTTGTGGAATGGAACAGAAGATCCGTATCTTTATACGATGAAAGTAGAAGTATACGATGAATCAGGAGAAAATCTTCTGGATACCGTATCTAAGGAATTTGGTGTCAGAACCTATGAGATCAAAGATGGAAAATTTTATCTGAATGGCAATGAATACGAAATCCACGGTGTGGGACTTCATCAGGACCGTGAAGGATATGGAAATGCTGTACCGGATGAACTTAAGAAACAGGATCTGGATCTGATGCAGGAGATGGGAGTAAATGCAATTCGTACATCTCATTATCCACATGATCAGTACGTATACGATCAGGCTGACGAAAGAGGTATCATTGTGTACGCAGAGATTCCATATTATCTACTGCTTTCCAATGCAGAATCTTATCAGGATTCCGTAAGAGCGCAATTAAAAGAAATGATCCGTCAGGGATATAATCATCCATCGATTATGATGTGGGGAATCCAGAATGAAGTATATCAGTCAGATAAATTTGCACAGTTTGGCGATGACTTTAAAGTAGATAAAGAAACATTGATCGCATTCAATAAAAGTCTTGCGGAACTGGCGCAAAGTGAAGATGAAAGCAGATATATCGTGCAGGCTGAAATTGACGGAACAGATGCGAATGAAACGGCGGCTGAATGGTCAAGAGACGGAAGAGTAGATTTTACAGGATTAAATCTCTACGTAGGATTCAAAAGCGATGTATCCAGTGCTGGCGAAGAAGGAAGAAAAAAAATTACAGATACATTAAATAAGAAGATTGATAAATATAAAAAAAATTATGGCACAGAAGATACGCCAACTTCGATTATGCTTACGGAATATGGAGCTGGAGCCAATATCAATCAGCATGCAACTGTAGATGAGGATTTCTCATGGAGCGGAAAAGATGCATCAGGAGATAAACATTACGAAGAGTATCAGTCTTATCTATTGGAAACATATTATAAAATGATTCAGGACAGAGGAGATATTCCGGTGAGTTTTGTATGGAACATGTTCGATTTCTCGTGTTACAGAAATGAGGGAGGACTTCCAAGAACAAATACAAAAGGACTCGTCTGTTACGATCATGGAACCAAGAAGGATGCATTTTATTTTTATAAAGCAAACTGGAATCAGAAAGATAAGTTTGTATATCTGACAAGCAGACGCTATACGGAAAGAAAGAAACGTATAGAACAGTTAAAGGTTTATTCTAACTGTGACAAAGTAGAACTTTTTGTAAATAACAAATCCGTTGGCTATGGTGAAAAACAGCAGTCCGGAGTGTTTGTATGGAATGATGTGACGCTGGATGCAGAAAATGAAAATGAAATTCGTGCAGTAGGAACGGTGAATGGAGATTATAAGTCTTATACAGATGAAATTTCCGGTATTACCATTACCCCGGCATCCGTTACATATCAGACCCATATGCAGGACAAAGGGTGGATGGATGAAGTAAAAGACGGAGAGACAGCAGGTATAACCGGAGAGTCTAAGAGAATGGAAGCGTTGAAAGTAAAACTGGAAGATGCCAATTGCGAGGGCTCTGTGGAATATCGTACCCATGTGGAAAACAAAGGCTGGCTTGACTGGGTAAAAGACGGAGAACTTTCCGGAACCAGTGGCGAATCTCTTAGAATGGAAGCTGTTCAGTTAAAATTAACGGGAGAGATTGCGGAGAAATATGATATTTACTATCGTGTACATGCGCAAAATTTCGGCTGGCTTGACTGGGCAAAAAATGGTGAAAAAGCAGGAACTGCCGGATATGGATACCGTCTGGAAGCAATTGAGATCCGGCTTGTGAAAAAAGGCGGCGAGACACCTGGAAAAACAGATACACCAATGGAACAGAGAATGGTAAAATATCAGACACATGTACAGGACATTGGAAACAGCGGCTGGGTATATGATGGAGAACTGGCAGGAAGTGTTGGAAAATCTAAGAGAATGGAAGCTATCAGTATTCTGTTGCCATCTCTTCTGAATGTAAATGTAAATTACAGTGCACATATACAGGACATTGGCTGGCAGAAAGAAAAGAAAAATGGACAGCTTGCGGGAACGGAAGGACAGTCCAAGCGACTGGAAGCAATCAAAATCAGACTTTCTGGAAAAGAAGCGGATCAATATGATATTTATTATCAGGTACATGCACAGGATTACGGCTGGCTTGGCTGGGCAAAAAATGGAGAAGCCGCCGGAACGGAAGGTTTGTCAAAGCGACTGGAAGCAGTTCGCATTGTAATTGTAAATAAAGGAGATGCAGCTCCTGGAAATACAACAAAACCATTTGTAAAAAAATAGCAGAAAAAATGGCCAGCAGATATTTCTGCTGGCCGTCTTGCTGTTAAATATGCGTGAAAAAGGAGATAGAGCATTCATGAAAAAAGAAGGTTATTACTCATCCGGTGAATTTGCACGTATGGCGCATGTGACTTTGCGGACAATTCGTTATTATGATAAACAGAATATATTAAAACCATCTTATGTAACGGAGGCTGGTGCAAGATTTTATACAGATGAGGATTTTGCAAGGCTGCAGCAGATCCTACTGTTGAAATATCTGGGATTTTCGCTGGATGATATCAGAGATATGACCATTGATGATGCGGATTATCATTTCATGCTGAACTCTCTGAATATCCAGCTGAAGCTAGTAAGAGACAGAATTGAACAGATGCAGCTGGTGGAAAAAGCGATTCAGGATACTTCGGAGATGATACAAAAAGAACATTCTATTGATTGGAGCCAGATGCTGAATCTGATTCACCTGACGGGAATGGAAAAGAGTATGAAGAACCAGTATCAGGATGCATCCAATATATCTGCAAGAATTAATCTTCATAGCTTGTATTCTAAGAATAAACAAGGCTGGTTTTCCTGGGTTTATGAACAGTTGAATATAAAAGAAGGACAGAAAATTCTGGAAATTGGATGTGGAGACGGAACGTTGTGGGCAAAGGATAAGGGAAAACTTCCTGCTCATGTAGAGGTAGTGCTGTCAGATATTTCGGATGGAATGTTAAGGGATGCCAGACGTACCATCGGGACAACAGATGAGAGATTCCACTTTCGGGTATTTCCGGCACAGAAGATACCGTACGGAGAGAATGAGTTTGACCTTGTGGTTGCAGATCATGTATTGTTTTACTGCGAAGATGTGGAAAAAGCATGCCAGGAGATCAGACGTGTATTAAAGCCAGGAGGGATACTTATCTGTAGCACATATGGGAATGAGCATATGAAAGAAGTAAGTGAACTGGTTGGAAAATTTGATGACAGAATCGTTCTGGCAGCAGAAAAATTGTATGAACGATTTGGAAGAGAAAATGGGGAAGAAATCTTAAAACCATTTTTTGAATGTGTGGAGTGGAAAGAGTATGAAGATTATCTGCTGGTATCAGAACCAGAACCGTTGATTTCCTATATTCTTTCCTGTCATGGCAATCAGGGACAGTATATCCTGGACCGTTATAAAGAATTTCAGTCTTATGTGAGAAAAAAAACAGCTGGAGGCTTTAGGATTACGAAGGATGCAGGTGTTTTTAGCTGCAAAAAATCTTAAGATGTTCTTAAATATTACAAAAAAGTTACAATTTTTGAAAAAAATACTTGAAGGTAACCTAAGGTCATCTTTTATAATGCAAATAAAGTAAGAAAAAAGACTAGAAGAAAAAGACTTGAATAACTGAAGAAGAACTTGAAAACCTATTTATTATAAGAGGAGGTTCCTGAAATGAAAGGAATTATTTTAGCAGGTGGTTCAGGCACACGTCTGTACCCATTAACAATGGTAACTTCAAAACAGTTACTGCCAATCTATGACAAGCCAATGATCTATTATCCGATGTCAGTACTTATGAACGCCGGAATCCGTGATATCCTGATCATCTCAACACCACAGGATACACCAAGATTTAAAGAACTGCTCGGAGATGGACATCAGTTTGGTGTAAATCTGTCTTATGCAGTACAGTCAAGTCCGGACGGACTTGCGCAGGCTTTCATCATCGGTGAAGAATTTATCGGAGATGATACAGTAGCCATGGTTCTTGGAGACAATATCTTTGCAGGACACGGACTGAATAAACGTCTGAAAGCAGCTGTTGAAAATGCAGAATCAGGAAAAGGTGCTACAGTATTCGGATACTACGTAGATGATCCGGAGCGTTTTGGTATCGTAGAATTCGATCATGACGGAAAAGCTATTTCCATCGAAGAAAAACCGGCGCAGCCAAAGAGTAATTATTGTGTAACAGGACTTTATTTCTACGACAACAACGTTGTAAAATATGCCAAAGAATTAAAACCAAGTGCACGTGGAGAGCTGGAGATCACAGATCTTAACCGCGTATATCTTGAAAAAGGCAACCTGAATGTAGAACTTCTTGGTCAGGGATTCACATGGCTTGATACAGGTACACATGAAAGCCTTGTTGATGCAACAAACTTTGTTAAGACAGTTGAGACACATCAGCATCGTAAGATCGCATGTCTGGAAGAGATTGCATACCTGAATGGATGGATCAGCAAGGATGAGATCATGGAAGTATATGAAGTACTGAAGAAAAACCAGTACGGACAGTACTTAAAAGACGTCCTGGATGGAAAATACAGAGAAAATCTGTATTAGAATTTCAGCTGAAATCGAGAATTTAAGATAGCGGACAGGATTCTTGTAGAAAGAATCCTGTATACAATAAAAAGAAAAGAGGAAATAAGAAAATGACAATTATCGTAACCGGAGGAGCCGGATTCATTGGAAGTAACTTTGTATTTCATATGTTAAATAAATACCCAGATTATCGTATCGTTTGTCTGGACTGCCTGACATATGCAGGAAACTTATCTACACTGGAACCAGTTATGGACAACCCGAATTTCCGTTTTGTAAAAGAAAGCATCACAGACCGTGAAGCAGTTTACAAATTATTTGAAGAAGAAAAACCAGACATGGTTGTAAACTTCGCAGCAGAAAGCCACGTAGACCGTTCTATCGAGAACCCGGAAGTATTCCTGGATACAAATATCAAAGGTACAGCAGTACTTATGGATGCATGTAGAAAATATGGTATCAAACGTTACCACCAGGTATCTACAGATGAAGTATACGGAGATCTGCCACTTGACAGACCAGACCTGTTCTTCACAGAGGAGACACCAATTCATACAAGCAGCCCATACAGCTCATCAAAAGCTGCAGCAGACCTGTTAGTTCTTGCTTATCACAGAACATACGGACTGCCTGTAACAATCAGTAGATGCTCTAACAACTACGGACCATATCACTTCCCAGAGAAGCTGATCCCGCTTATGATCGCAAATGCATTAAATGACAAACCGCTTCCGGTATACGGAGAAGGTTTAAATGTACGTGACTGGTTATACGTAGAAGATCACTGCAAAGCAATCGATCTGATCATTCATAACGGAAGAGTCGGAGAAGTATATAACGTAGGTGGACACAACGAAAAGACAAACATCGAGATCGTTAAGATTATCTGTAAAGAACTTGGAAAACCAGAAAGTCTGATCACACATGTAGAAGACCGTAAAGGACACGATATGCGTTACGCAATCGACCCAACTAAGATCCACAACGAACTTGGATGGCTTCCAGAGACAAAATTCGAAGATGGTATCAAAAAGACAATCAAATGGTATCTGGATAACAAAGAATGGTGGGAGACAATCATTTCCGGAGAATACCAGAACTACTATGAAAAAATGTATGCTCATCGAGAGGAGATCAAATAATGAAAGTATTAGTGACAGGTGTTGGCGGACAGCTTGGTCATGATGTAATGAACGAACTTGCAGCTCGTGGATACGAGGGAATTGGTTCTGACATTAAAGAAACATACAGTGGGATCCAGGACGGAACAGCGGTAACAACTATGCCATATGTGCCAATGGATATTACAGATGCAGGATCTGTAGAAAAGGTCCTGACAGAAGCAAAACCGGATGTTGTTGTACACTGTGCAGCATGGACAGCCGTAGATCTTGCAGAAGACGATGACAAGAAAGAAATCGTAAAAGCTGTTAATGCAACAGGAACAAAGAACATTGCAGATGTATGTAAAAAACTGGATTGCAAGATGGTATATATCAGCACAGATTATGTATTCGACGGACAGGGCGAGAAAGCCTGGGAGCCAGACTGCAAAGATTACAAGCCTCTGAATGTATACGGTGAAACAAAACTTGCCGGAGAACTGGCAGTTTCAGAGACACTGGAGAAATACTTTATCGTACGTATTGCGTGGGTATTTGGTAAAAATGGTAAGAACTTCATCAAGACAATGTTAAATGTTGCAAAGACACACGATACATTGAAAGTTGTAAACGACCAGATTGGAACACCAACTTATACATTTGACCTTGCAAGACTTCTTGTAGACATGATTGAAACAGAAAAATATGGTTATTATCATGCAACAAACGAAGGCGGATATATCAGCTGGTATGACTTCACAAAAGAAATCTTTCGTCAGGCAACGGAGCTTGGCCATGAAGAATACAGCGAAGATAAAGTAACAGTTCTTCCTGTGACTACAGAAGAGTATGGTGTATCCAAAGCGGCAAGACCTTTCAATAGCCGCCTGGATAAGAGCAAACTTGTAGAAAATGGATTTACTCCACTTCCGACATGGCAGGATGCACTTGGAAGATATCTGAAAGAAATTGAATTTTAATTATATATATCTTAAAACTAATCTCAGCCACTGTTTGTGGCTGGGATTAAATCACATTTAAATAAGGAGACAGATAAAATGGGACAGATTAAAGTAGAAAAAAATGCAGGCGGAATCCAGGGACTCTGTGTAATTGAACCAACTGTTCATGGAGATGCAAGAGGATATTTTATGGAAACATACAACCAGAAAGATATGGAAGAAGCAGGTCTTACCATGCAGTTTGTACAGGATAACCAGTCAAGCTCTACAAAAGGTGTGTTAAGAGGACTTCACTTCCAGAAAGAGTTCCCACAGGGAAAACTGGTCCGTGTCGTAAAAGGATCTGTATTCGATGTTGCGGTTGACTTAAGAAGTGACAGCGAGACATATGGTAAATGGTTCGGCGTAGAACTGACAGAAGAAAATAAAAAACAGTTCTATATTCCGGAAGGATTCGCACACGGATTCCTGGTATTAAGTGATCTTGCTGAGTTCTGCTACAAATGTACAGACTTCTATCATCCGGGAGATGAAGGCGGACTGGCATGGAATGATCCTGAGATCGGTATTGAATGGCCGACATTGACAGGAGAATATAAAGGAACTGCTTCCGGCGAAGGCTATGCACTGGAAGATGGAACTCCACTGAACTTAAGTGATAAAGACCAGCTGTGGGTGGGATTGAAAGATACATTCCATTTCTAGACATTAAATATAACGAAAATAAGATAATTGTTAATGCTTGAAAGGTTTATAAAGTATGTTTATATAGTGCTAATTCATATAATATTAAGAATATAAATATTGCCGAAATGTTAACCGTATGTTACAATGATTCAGATAAAAAGGAAGATTATGTAATTATATGAGAGGATATTCTCTATGAGCAATGGATTAGATTATATAAATATAATAAAAAAAGTATCCCCTTACAATTTAAAGAAGGGGATACTTTATTTGCGTCATTATGGACCCAAAGGCTTTTGGATTAAACTTACTGAACGGTTTCAGAAGACAGATATTGATTATAAAGAATGGCTACAGGAGCACAAACCATCTGAAAAAGAATTAGAAAAGCAAAAAAATCAGGTGTTTGCATATGCGCCAAAGATCAGTGTACTTGTACCAGTATATAATACACCGGAAGAGTTCCTGAAACAGATGATTCAATCTGTGAGAGTACAGACTTATCCAAACTGGGAACTTTGTATTGCCAATGCGAATCCTGCCAATGATAATGTAAGAAGAATCCTTGATATTTGTACAAGAAAAGATTCCAGAATCAAAGTTGTAGATGTGGTGGAAAATGAAGGAATTGCGCAGAATACGAACAGAGCATTGGATATTGCAACGGGGGAATATGTGGGACTGTTGGATCATGATGATTTGTTAGAAGAATCTGCGTTATATGAAATTGTAAAACGCATAAATGAAAATGAAAAGACAGATGTATTATATTCAGATGAGGATAAAGTAACCACCAATCTGGAAGAGTATTTTGCACCCAATTTTAAGCCGGATTTTAATTTGGACATGCTGAGATCGAATAATTACATCTGTCATTTTTTTGTTGCTAAAAAAGAACTGGTAGAAGAGGTGGGAAGGTTTCGGGCAGTGTATAATGGAGCCCAGGATTATGATCTGATTTTGCGCTGTGTGGAAAAAGCAGAACATATTGAGCATATTGCGAAAATTTTGTATCATTGGAGAATTCATCAAGAATCAACGGCGGACAATCCGTTGAGTAAAATGTACGCTTATGATGCTGGCAAGGAGGCAATTGAAGAACACCTGAAGCGTTGTCAGACAGAAGGAGAGGTGTCGCTTACTGATAATCTTGGTTTTTATAGAGTGAAATATAAAATATCGGGAAATCCGTTGATATCTATTCTGATTCCAAATAAGGATCAGAAGGAAACATTGGATAAGTGCTTAAGGTCAATTGAAAAATTGACGGATTACGACAATTATGAAATAATTATTATAGAAAATAACAGTACGGAAAAAGAAACTTTTGAATATTATAATGAGATAAGTAAGAAAGAAAAAATCAGGGTAATATATTGGCAAGGAGAATTTAATTATTCTGCAATTAATAATTTCGGAGCAGGACATGCAAGGGGCGATTATTTGTTACTTTTAAATAATGATATGGAAGTAATAAACGGAGACTGGCTGCAAGAAATGCTATCACACTGCCAGAGAGAAGAAGTAGGTGCAGTAGGTGCAAGGCTCTATTACCCAGATGATACAGTTCAACATGCAGGAATTATAATCGGAATTGGTGGTGTTGCCGGCAGTGTATTTGTTGGAATGAAAAGGGGATATACTGGTTATATGCATAGAGCTTCTATACAACAGGATCTTAGTGCGGTTACGGCGGCATGTATGTTGATTAAGAGGTCTGTGTTTGAAGAAGTTGGCGGGTTGGAAGAAAAACTGCAAATAGCGTTTAATGATGTGGATTTGTGCCTGCGAATTCGCAAAAAAGGATATTTAATTGTATATGACCCATATGTAGAATTATATCATTATGAATCAAAGACAAGAGGACCGGAAGATACAAAAGAAAAAGTAAGAAGGTTTCAAAGTGAGATTGAATATATGCGAAGTCATTGGATTTCAATTCTGAAAAATGGTGATCCGGCATATAATCCGAATCTTACATTGAAAAAATGGGATTATTCTTTAAAGGTAAACTAACGGAGAAAATATGTGCGAAGTAACAATTGTAATACCAAATTATAAAGGAAAAGAATATTTACTACATTGTGTCAGAAGTTTGCATGAAAATGATGATACAGATAAAAAGATTCTGATTGTAGATAATGCATCGGCAGATGGAAGTGTAGAAGAGGTTCAGAAGTTTTATCCAGATGTAGAGTTTATAATGCTAGATAAGAATTGTGGATTTTGCAAGGCAGTGAATATAGGGATAGAAAAAACGGAAACGCCATATGTAATTCTTTTAAATAACGATACTATTATTAAAAAGGATTTTGTGTTCCATCTTTTGCATGCAATCAAAAAAGATCCAAACTTGTTTTCGGTAGAGCCGAAGATGATTCAATATCATGATCAGACAAAAATAGATAGTGCAGGTACTTATTATAATGCTCTGGGGTGGGCATATGCATACGGAAAAGATAAAGATAAAGAGTTATATAATTCTTGCAGAAAAATATTTGCTGCCTGCGGAGGGGCATCTATCTATAAAAGATCAGTGTTTGAAAAGATAGGAATGTTTGATGAAAAGCATTTTGCTTATCTGGAAGATGTAGATATTGGATACCGGGCGAGGATTAAAGGGTTCACGAACGCATATGAACCCAAAGCACAGGTTATACATGTAGGAAGCGCGGCAAGTGGTGCAAGATATAATGGATTTAAGATACGCTTATCTTCAAGAAATAACGTGTATTTGATTTATAAAAATATGCCGGTGGTGCAAATTGTTATTAATTTACCATTTTTATTGATGGGATTTTTGATTAAGTATATCTTCTTCTTGAAAAAAGGATTTGGGAAAATTTATCTGAAAGGATTAAAAGAGGGAATTTTGATGTGCGAAAGAAAAGATAAAGTACATTATGTAAAAGGAACTCTGAAAAATTATATAAAGATACAAATTGAGCTGTGGGTAAATGTACTTAGACGTTTTTGGTAAATAAAAAGATAAAGTTGGTGAAATAAGTTGATTAAGGAAAATCAAAACTTTTTAAATAAAATGCATGTGGTTCTGGATGCTTTTGTGATTGTAATATCGTATATCCTGTCTTGGTATCTACGTTTCAGAAGTGGGATATTTGAGATGGATCCGTGGTATCTGTCTTTGCAAGTTTATATGAGTGTATTGGTATTCATTGTGCCGGGATATCTAATCCTATATTACATTTTTCAATTATATACACCTAAACGTGTAAAAGGAAGAAGACTGGAAGCATGGAATATCTTACAGGCTAATACGATTGGCTTCATGGTATTTATTCTGGTGTTGTATTTCAAACATCAGGCAGATTTTTCCAGAACAATGATATTTGTATTTTACTGTATTAATATTTTTCTGGAAATTGTAGAAAGAAATCTGATAAGGCTGGGACTTCGGAAAATCCGAAGTCAGGGATTTAATCAAAAACATATTCTTCTGATAGGTTACAGCCGGGCGGCAGAACAATATATAGATAGAATTCTTGTTAATCCTGATTGGGGATATAGTGTCAGAGGAATTCTGGCGGATAATGTACCGAGAGGAACGGAATATAAAGGAATAAAAGTGCTTGGAAGAATTGACAATTTGGAGATTGTACTTCCAGAGAACAAATTAGATGAAATTGTTATTACGCTGGGACTTGCGGAATATCACAAACTTGAAAGAATTGTAAAAATGTGCGAAAAGTCCGGGGTGCATACAAAGTTCATACCGGATTATAATAATGTCATACCGACAAAACCATATACAGAGGATCTGCAAGGACTTCCTGTTATAAATATAAGACGGGTTCCATTAAGTGATCCGCTTAATAAGTGGATGAAACGAGGAGTTGATATATTTGGTGCGGTTGTTGCCATTATTTTATTTTCGCCGGTTATGGTGGTCACAGCCGTCATGATAAAAAAAACATCACCGGGGCCGTTGATTTTTTCGCAGGAGAGAGTAGGATTACAGAATAAACCGTTTAAAATGTATAAGTTTCGTTCTATGATCGTCCAAGATGAAAAGAAAGAGAAAAAAGGCTGGACAACAAAAGATGATCCGCGTGTAACAACAGTTGGCCGATTTATAAGAAAAACAAGTATTGATGAATTGCCACAACTTTTTAACGTATTAAGAGGTGATATGAGTCTGGTAGGACCGAGACCGGAACGTCCACAGTTTGTCGAAAAATTTAAAGAAGAAATTCCGCGATACATGATCAAACATCAAGTGCGTCCGGGACTTACAGGATGGGCGCAGGTAAATGGATACAGGGGTGACACATCGATTAAAAAGAGAATAGAACATGATTTATATTATATCGAAAACTGGACACTAGGATTTGATTTTAAAATTATATTTTTAACATTTTTTAAAGGATTTATCAATAAGAATGCCTATTAGCTTTTAAGGAGAAGTCATGAGTAAACAACAAAAAAAGAAGAAGTTAACTAGAAGACAGAGAGAAATACAAAGACAAAGACTGAAAAGGCGAAGAAGACGCAGAGTGACGGTAATGGTGGTCGAAATTATTATTTTATGTCTGCTCAGCGTGACGGTGTTTGCGCTGTTTAAGTTGGGAAAATTGAATCATACAAGCATTTCCAATGTAAAAAACAATGGATTAAAGCAGACTGGGTATACAAATGTAGCGTTGTTTGGCCTGGATTCCAGGGGAAGTGATCTTGGAAAAGGTAACCGGAGCGATACTATTATGATTGCAAGTATCAATAATGAAACAAAAGAAGTAAAATTGGTATCGGTTTACAGAGATACACTTTTAAAACAAAATAGAGAACATTATGATAAAGCAAATGCTGCCTATTCTGTTGGGGGTCCGGAGACTGCGGTTAATATGTTGAACGAGAATCTGGACTTAGATATTGAAGATTACGTGGCTGTAAATTTCCTTGCACTCGCAGATGTTGTGGATATGATTGATGGAATTAATATTGATATGACTCATGATGAGGTGGTACACATGAATAACTATTGTGTAGAAACTTCAAAGGTAACTGGAAAGAAATACAAAAAAATAGTTCCAGAAGAAGCCGGAAATTATCGGTTGAATGGAGTGCAGGCAGTGTCTTATGCAAGAATACGTTATACAGAAGGCGGAGATTATAAAAGAACAGAAAGACAGCGACTGGTACTTGAAAAAGTAATGAATAAATTAAAAAAGCAGGATCTGGTAACAATAAACAAGATTATCGATAAAGTGATGCCGGAGGTATCAACGAGTTTTTCGACAAAAGAAATTCTTCAGCTGGCAACAGGAATCTTTGATTATACATTGGAAGATACACAGGGATTTCCGACCGATTTGGAAACTCCGGAGAAGATTCCTGGATATATCGGTTCATATATTGTGCCAAAAGGATTGGAAGAGAATGTGATAAAATTGCATAAATTCCTTTTCGTGGATGAAAGTTATACGCCAACAGATAAATTACAGGAAATCAGTAATACCCTGATGGATATGACGGAAATATATCCGTCAAGTGATGATGGAAGTGATGAAACATAAGATGAATGAGCAGAAAATAGATGTACTGATTCCTGTTTACTGTCCGGGAAAAGAATTTGAGAGTATGCTGGAACGACTGGAAACACAAAATTATCCCATACATCGAATTATAGTGATGCATACAATAGATGGAAGAAACTTGGATCAATATGTAGAAAAATATAAGAATATCATAATAGTAGAAGTAGAAAAAGAAGAGTTCGATCATGGTGGAACCAGAGATAAGGGAATACGCAGTTCAGAAGCGGATATTATTGTGTGCATGACACAGGATGCATGTCCGGCAGATGATGAATTGATTGCGGAGCTGGTCTGGGCGATGAAAGAACCGGATGTGGAAGTGGCATATGCAAGGCAACTACCGAGACCTGAGGCGTCGATTTTAGAACAATATACACGTCAATTTAATTATCCCAAAGAGAGTTGTATCAAATCACAGGAAGATTTGAGGCAACTCGGAATAAAAACATTTTTTTGTTCGGATGTGTGTGCTGCATATGACAGGAAAGCATATATAGAAAATGGCGGATTTGAAAAGAAAACGATATTTAATGAAGATATGATTTATGCAGCAGGTGTTATAAAACGAGGAAAAAAGATTTATTATAATGCAGAAGCAAAAGTAATTCATTCTCATAATTATAATTTCAAACAACAATTGACGAGAAATTTTGATATGGCAGTTTCGCAAGCGCAACATCCAGAGATTTTTGCAAATGTAAGTTCAGAAAAAGAAGGAATGAAACTGGTAAAAAACACAGTGAAATATCTAATTAAAAATAAGCAACCTTTATTGATTGTAAAATTTTTTGTTGATTGTATTGCGAAATATACAGGATATTTTTTGGGGAAAAGGTATAGAAAATTACCTAAAAAATTGTTGCTGAAATGTACAATGAATCCAAGGTATTGGAACTGAAGGCAAAAACACATCGGAAAATGTTGAAATTTGCTTATAAATGGGGTAAGATGAAAAAAGATTTCGTATTAATAAAGGATGAAAGGTGATATTGAAATACAGAAAGGATATGAAAAATGGCGAGAGACGGTCGGAAGAAAGTAAGGCGTAGAGGGCGAAGAAACAAAAATGGTATTGCATCGTGGTCCCTGGGAAAGAAAATAGGATTAACTTTAGGTGGAACATTCCTTGCAGTTGCTTTACTTGGTGTAGTAATTGTGGCAAGTAAGATGAATAAATTAAATACAGAGAAATTGAATACAGAGAAATTGAATATATCTGACGAGGTAAAACTTGACGAGGGATATACGAATGTAGCACTATTTGGATTGGATTCAAGAGAAAATGATCTTGGAAAAGGAAATCGTAGTGATACTATTATGATAGCAAGTTTGAATAATGAGACAAAAGAAATAAAAATAGTATCAGTCTATCGTGATACCTTACTTCAATTGGATGATGGAAGTTATAATAAAGCAAATGCGGCATATTCATATGGTGGCGCAGAAGGTGCAGTTTCTATGATTAATAGAAATATGGATCTGAATATTGAAAAATATGTGACAGTAAACTTTAATGCTTTAGTAGATGTTATAGATGCTGTTGGAGGACTGGATATTGATCTGACAGATGATGAAGTGGTACATATGAATAATTATTGTGTAGAAACTTCGAAAGTAACAGGGAAAGATTATGAAAGAATAGAGCCAGAAGTTGCAGGAACATATCATTTGAATGGAGTACAGGCAGTGTCTTATGCAAGAATCCGTTATACAGAAGGTGGTGATTTTAAACGGGCGCAAAGGCAGAGACTTGTATTGAAAAAAATCGCTGATAAAGCACAGAATATGAGTGTGGGAACTGTGAATAAAATTATTGATAGTGTATTTCCACAGATATCTACCAATTTTACTTTAACGGAGATGATTTCATATGCAAAAGATCTTACCAAATATAGTTTTGAAGATTCTATTGGATTTCCTTCTGAGAACACAACGGATTTATTAAATAAAGTAGGAAGTGTAGTAATTCCGAAGACACTTTCATCTAATCTTATGGAGGTACATCAATTTCTGTTTGGAAATGATGGGTATGAAGTGTCAGGAACTGTGCAGGATATTGAAAATGGTATTGCAGATAAGGCATCGGAACGTGCACAGGATGGAACAACTATAGAGGATGATGAGACGCCTGGATCAGCAGGTTATTCGGCGAATGGAACTGCTGGAAATAGTACTGCAGGAACAACTGAGGCAATGACCAGAAATTATGAAAGTGGAACAACGACATCCGGAACTACAAGGTCTTACGGAGGCGGTGCAACAACATCGGGTGGTACGGCATCGTCAGGTGGGACAACGACATCTGGTACTACAACGTCAGGTGGAACAACGACATCTGGAACTACATCTTCCGGAACGACAACGTCTGGAACTACATCTTCCGGAACAACATCTGGAGAAATATCTGGATCAGCTGGTGGAAGCTCAGAGAGCGGAGCAGGTGAAACAGGAGGAACAACAGAGGAAGCAGAATAAATTTTCATAGTTTTATAATAAAAGAAAAAAGGGGTAAGTTACATGAAGAGACTAAAAAAAATATTAGTAACAGTCTTAATGATATGCTTAATGTGTCCATGCATATCAGTGATTACAGAAGCTGCAGAAGCTGAATTGCGCTTTTCGGATCCTTCAACAACGGTTGGAGCTGAGGTTGATGTTACAGTGAAATTATCTTCTGCATCATCTATAAGATCTATGGAAGCAGCATTAGAGTATGATACAAGCTCGTTAAAATTTATCAGTGGTGATAATGCAACTGAAAATGATGGTACAATCAAACTTATGTGGACTGGTTCTGGAACGACTGCAGAATTTGGATTGAAATTTCAGGCGTTACAGGAAGGAAATACTAATATTGAAGTTGCAAGTGCAAAAGGAACAAGCACAGATGGAACAACTTTAGATATTACGGAAGGAAGTTCGGCTATTACAATTGGAGAGGGGGATCCTTCTCTTATTCAGGATAATGCAAGCGATTCGACAGTTGGAACAGATACAACAGATAATGCAAGTGCAGTGACTGTAAAAATTGGAAAAAAAGAATATACAGTCAGCAATGATTTTTCAGACGCTTTGATTCCGGAAGGGTTTACTAGAAATGAAATATCTTTTGAAGGGACCAATTGTCAGGTGATTACACAGGAGTCAAGTGGTACAAATGCGATGTATCTGACAGAGAATGAAAGTGGAGTGGCGGATTTTTATTTGTATAATAATGATGATGGATCATTTTCTCCATTTGAAGAAGTAGAAATTTCAAAAGATCATTATATTATTCCTATTTTAAATGATGGCAAACTTAAGCTTTCGAATCAATATCAGAAAACTACATTAACATTAAATGGAAAAGAATTTGATACATGGCAGGATACGAAGAATGCTGAGTATTATATTATCTATGCGCTCAATTCTAATGGGGAAAAGACAACATATCGTTATGATACATCAGATGGCACTTATCAGAAATATGAACCGGAGACAAGTGAAACTTCGACTATATCTGGAAAGAATGGAAAAGGTCTCTGGGGAAAAGTATTAAATTTCGTAGAGAACTTCCTTGATATCGTAGTAATCATAGCGCTTGCTCTGATTCTGATCCTTGTTTTAGTGTTAATTGTTACATCCGTAAAACTTTATCACAGAGATCTGGAGCTGGATGATCTGTATGATGAATATGGTATTGATATGGATGAAGAAGAGGCTGAATTAAAAGCAAAGAAAAAAGAGGCTAAAGCTGGTAAAAAGGCGGCAAAGAAAGTGCAAAAAGAAGAAGCAAAGAAAGCCCCTAAAAAAGTACAGAAGGAAAATGCTGACGAAGATGAATTCGAAG
Organism: uncultured Dorea sp.; assembly: GCF_934294775.1. Classification (GTDB taxonomy): domain Bacteria; phylum Bacillota; class Clostridia; order Lachnospirales; family Lachnospiraceae; genus Dorea_A. The sequence goes on along the minus strand of NZ_CAKRAH010000006.1, from coordinate 35,806 downwards.
GCTATAATGACGATGACTTTGATGATGAAGATCCATGGGCTACAGAGAATATAGCTAAAGCGATGAAAGAAGAGCCGGCAAAGAAGAAAATGTCAGAAACAAGACGTCTGGCAGCACAGTCTCTGGATGAATCAGGTCCGGCAATCAGAAAACCAGTGAACAACATTAGTATCCAGGATGATGATTTTGAAGTATTTGCGCCTCTTGATGAAGAAGAGTTTGATAACTTTGAAGGTTATTATGGAGAAGATGACGACGATGATTACGATATGTTCGGAGAGAGTGATTATGATGACGATGACATGTTTGATGAGACGTCAGATCTTCTGAGTAATCATCCGGAAAAGATCAGAAGTCATGCAGAGATGGATGATACATTCAAGATGGATGTTATTGATCTGGATTAATTACAGAATAAGCATTTAATAGTGAATATTAGAACAAAAAAGAACGATAGAATTTATCGTTCTTTTTTGTTGCGTGTCACTAACTGTTTGAAATAATTTTACTAAGAGGCGAAAATGAATAGCCCATATCTTCCCATTTTCGGAGCAATTCATCCAGAATTTCACCGTTGGTTTTAGAAGTGTTGTGAAGTAGAACTATTGCACCGGGATGAATACGGGAAAGTAATTTGTCGAAGGCTTCTTCGTGTGACGGCTGGGCATCAGTCAGCCAGTCGACGTAGGCGAGGCTCCAGAAAAAGGTATGATATCCAAGATCTTTTGCCATCTGAAGATTGTCAGTGCTATATTTGCCCTGTGGAGGGCGGTAATAGCGGGACATAGATTTTCCGGTAATTTCTTTATAAAGAGCAGCAACACTGTCAAGTTCCCTGGCGAAACTTTCGCGGGTGGATATCTGTGACATATCAGGATGATGGAACGTGTGATTACCCACGGTATGCCCTTCTTTTAACATCTGTTTTACAAGATCCGGATTGTCCTGAAGAAAATTACCAACAACAAAGAAAGTGGCAGGAGCATGGTGCTTTTTCAGGGCTTTTAAGATGGCCGGGGTATTTCCGTTTTCATATCCACAGTCGAAGGTCAGGTATAATATCTTTTTTGAAGTATCCTGTGCATAATAGGCATTATATTTTTTCAGGTCATCGATAGAAGTGTTGCCGATGGGCCTTTTTCCTTCTTCCTGGAAACCAAGTCCCCAGTTTTCACAGGCAGCATGTGTAGTTTGAATATTTGTGGAAGAAACATTGACAGAAGAGACAAATCTGGCAAGAATTCCTCCGGAAAAAAAGCAGAAGCTAAAGAAAAGAAGTAAAAGTAATGGTTTATATTTGCGCCAGAGACTAGATGAAGAAAGAGAAGAAGTATCCATAAATCCTCCCGGGAAAAATACGGATTGTTGCCATATATATATGAAAAGATAAGAGAAGAAATGCACGAAGCTTGCAAACAAAATAGATTAATAGTAGTATAGGAAAAGAAAAACAACTAGAGCCTATCTGAAAAATGCAGGAGAGATGATAAGATTCATGAATAATAGAAAAAATACAGAAAAAACGGCAAGTATGATATGCCCGGAGATTCATTACAGAAAGATATCGTCAGGAATCATGATTACGGGCTGTTATGGATGGGACGGAATGGTGGTACTGCCAGATGAGATAGAAGATAAGCCGGTAACTGCCCTGGCGTCCTATACATTTGCCAGTAACAGGGAGGATGAAGGCGAAGAGATATGGTACAATCCGCAAGTGACGGGGAATCTGAGCAGAAACAACAGCCAGACATCAGAAGAATATCCAAGAATTGCGGGAACCACACTTGAGAGTGTCTGGCTTCCCAAATATCTTACAGAAGTTGGAAGATATACATTTTACCGCTGTAGAAATCTGAGAAAGATCAGGCTGGGTAACAGTCTTTTAGATATGGGAGGCGGAGCATTGACAGGATGTCATCTGTCGGAAATAGAAATCGATTTTGAAAATGGAAAAAAGAGCTGCCTGAAATCTATTGCAGAAGAAATGAGGTATCAGCTCCGTGTTAAACTGAATTATCACAAGACAAACGGAGAATATGAAATGGCAGAGCTCCTTTTCCCGGAGCATTATGAGGAGGCGGTTGAGAATACTCCGGCCAGGATTCTAGAAACCCATCATCATGGAGCGGGAGGTTATTACAGGCAGTGCTTTTATAACCGGGAGCTGGATTATAAAAAATATGATGAAATGTTCTATCATACAGTTGCGGAAGATTCGGAAGAGACGGCAGGAGAACTGGCATTGAACAGACTTCGGTATCCGGTGGACTTATCCGGGAAGAACCAGAATGTGTATGCGGAGTATATAAGAGCGCATTTAAAAACAATAGCTGGCTTACTGGTTCAGAAAGAAGATATAGAAGGAATCCGTTTCCTTGAAAGTGGAAAATTCTGGACGGAAGAAGCGCTTCAGGAGGGAATGAATCAAGCCGGAGAATTGCAGAAAACAGAGACATTGGGAATACTTATGGATATTCGAAGACAATTATTTCCGAAAAAGAAAAAGACATTTGATTTGTAAGAGGCGTATGGAAAAATGAAAAATACGATAGAATCTGATATGCAGGAGCGCATGGAAAATCTGGGAAGAAAGATCTTGATCACAGCAAGAAATGAATTATATATGAAAATGCGTTTTCTGGATGTAGCACTTTCAAGTCTTCCATTTGTGTTAGATACAGGCGCAGAAGGGATGGGAACAGACGGAATGTATCTGTATTATGATCCAAAATATCTGGGAGGGCTTTTCAGAACGGACCGGGTAGCGGTGAACCGCATTTACCTGCATCTGGTATTACATGGTATCTTCCGGCATATGATCCGCAGAAAAGGAAGAGAGGAAAGACTGTATAATCTTGCCTGCGATATCGTGACAGAGTCGATCATCGATGATATGCAGCACCGATGCGTTTTAAAATCCCGGCCGTTGTTAAGAAGAGAGATGTACCGGGAATTAAAAAAAGAGATGAAGACACTGACTGTGGAGCGGGTGTATGAATTCCTGAAGAAAGAACAACTGTCAGAAAATAAAATACTACAATTAGAAACTGAATTCAGAGTGGATGATCATAGCTACTGGCCAAAGGATGAAGATAAGAAGAAGCAGAGCCAGATAGAGAACAAGTGGCAGGATATCAGCGAACACATGGAGACGGAGATGGAGACATTTTCAAGAGAAGCATCCCAGTCATCCGGAAGTCTGATCGATCAGGTTAAAGTAGAAAACAGAGAACGGATGGATTACAGAGAGTTTTTAAGAAAATTTTCTGTATTAAGAGAAGAGATGACAGTAGATCCGGATTCGTTTGATTATACATTTTACAGTTATGGATTATCTATGTATGGGAATATGCCGCTGATCGAACCACAGGAATGGAAAGAAGTCCAGAAGGTGGAAGAATTCGTGATCGTGATTGATACATCGATGTCATGTTCGGGTGAGCTGGTCAGAAAATTTCTGGAAGAAACATATGGTGTGTTAAGCGAAAATGACAGTTTCTTCCGAAAAGTAAATATTCATATTATTCAGTGTGATGATCAGATACAGACAGACCAGAAGATTACCTGTGAAGAAGAACTAAAGTCTTATATGGAAAATCTGGAACTAAAAGGAGAAGGAGGAACCGACTTCCGCCCTGCATTTGCCTATGTAGATGAGCTGATCCATCAGCATGCATTTGAACATCTGCGGGGGATGATCTACTTTACGGATGGACGAGGAATTTATCCGGTGAAACGACCAGCATATGAGGTAGCATTCGTGTTCATGGAAGAAGAGTATGAAGATGTAGATGTACCGCCGTGGGCGATGAAGATTATTTTAGAAAAAGAAACAGAATGACAGAATTCGCCAATTGGAAATGTGAAATACTGACAAACAATCAGAGATACAAGAAAGAGGAAATAAAATGGACATAAAACGGGCAAAAAAAGAAATCAGAGATTCCATTGAAGCATATCTTGCAAAAGATGAATACGGAGATTACATGATACCATCTATCAGACAAAGACCGATTCTTCTGATGGGGCCTCCTGGGATTGGAAAGACGCAGGTTATGGAACAGGTCGCAAAGGAGTGTAAGATCGCACTGGTAGCCTATACGATCACCCATCATACCAGACAAAGTGCGGTTGGTCTGCCATTCATAGAAAAAAAGAACTATGGAGGAAAAGAATATGCAGTTACAGAATATACGATGAGTGAGATCATCGCTTCGGTATATGACAAAATGGAAGAGACAGGATTAAAAGAAGGAATCCTGTTCATCGATGAGATTAACTGTGTATCAGAGACACTGGCACCAACGATGCTGCAATTTTTGCAGTGTAAGACCTTTGGCAATCAGAAAATTCCGGAAGGCTGGATCATTGTAGCAGCAGGAAATCCACCGGAATATAATAAGTCGGTCCGTGATTTTGATGTAGTAACACTGGACCGTATCAAGAAGATTGATGTGGATGTAAATTACGATGTATGGAAAGAATATGCTTATCAGGCAGACATTCATCCGGCAATTCTTGCATACTTAGAAATCCGGAAAGACTATTTCTACCGTATGGAGACGACCGTTGACGGGCGGGTGTTTGCTACAGCCAGAGGATGGGAAGATTTATCGCAGCTTCTGAAGACATATGAAAAATTAGGAAAACAGGCGGACAGAGAAGTTGTCCATCAGTACATCCAGCACTGGAAGATCGCAAAAGATTTCGCAAATTATCTGGAATTATACAGAAAATATAAAAAGGATTATGGTCTGGAAAAGATTATAGAAGGTATTTACAGTAAAGATACATTGGAACGCCTGCAGTACGCAGCATTCGATGAAAGACTCAGTGTTGTAAATATGTTGATCGGGCGTCTGGGAAGCTGCTTTAAAGATTATTTCTTAAAGGACAGATATGTTACGATACTGTACGATTATCTGAAAGTATACAGATCCAGTCTCCAGATTGATCTTGTGGTTTGTGAAGCAAGAGATACTTATGAAAAACTGCGCAAAGAAGAACAGATGACAAAACAGGAAGACCATGTAAGAAAGCAGGTGCTGGATACACTGGAATCTTATGAACAACTGTTAAAAGAAGAACATCTGGAAAAAGAAGAGGCGTTTGAACGTGTCAAAGAAGTGTTTGGAAAAGAAGTTGCAGCACGGGAAGAACTGACAGAACATACACTTAACGCACTGGAACATGCTTTTGAATTCATGGAAGCAGCGTTTGGTGACAGTCAGGAGATGGTATCCTTTGTAACAGAGCTGAACACGAATTACTACAGTATTCAATTTTTAAAGGAAAATGATTGCGATAAGTACTATCAGTATAATAAGAAACTTCTGTTTGACAAACAGCAGGAAGAGATCCTGTCAGAAATGGATGAAATCGAACAGGATCTGAATACTGCTTTAAAATAGATGACGATTTAAGAAACCGGTCAGAATATACATGACAGGGAAATGATTAATATGTAAGCTTATATCCGTGACGGATTTTACGATAGATTTTCCACAGAATAACGGCCGGGAAACTGAGTGCAATATATAAAGAAGATAAAACCCCGACACCACCACCAATAATCATAAGAATTAAAATACCAATATTCATAACAAAAAGTCCTCCTTGTTGATTCGCGCCCTGCAATGGCTTTATATTTGCTTTTGCGAGAGCATATTAAATACATTAAAATATATGATATGAATGGAATTTTGCTTCCGGATATATTGTATGGATTTTACAGGAGAAGATAAAGAGAATGAGAGACTTCTTAACACGGCATGAACAGAAATCGTTATTTCCTTAACAGAGTTTTAGCAAAAGAAGTACATTTACTTTAAAGACGGCAGGTGTTAAAATAAGCAGGGAATATCGTCGGATGCAGCAAAGAGCGTTGAAGTGAGAACAGAACAAAGAACGACGATTGTCACAGAGAAAATAAAAGACAAGATAAAAAGATAACATAAAGGAGAAATTATATGAAATGGAATCAGTTTCGTCTGAAAACGACGACAGAAGCAGAAGATATTGTCAGCAGCATGCTTGCTGATCTTGGAATCGAAGGAGTACAGATTGAGGATAAGATTCCTCTTACCCAGTCAGACAAAGAGCAGATGTTTGTGGATATCCTGCCGGACATGCCGGAAGATGACGGATGTGCTTATCTGACATTCTATCTGGATGAAGATGTGGATAAAAGAGAGATGCTGATGAAAGTCAGACAGGAATTAGAAGAGATGAGAAGCTATGTGAATGTAGGGGAATGCACGATCGAAGAATCCCAGACAGAGGATGTAGACTGGGTGAATAACTGGAAACAATATTTCCACCAGTTCTATATTGACGATATCCTTGTAATCCCATCATGGGAAAATGTAGAAGCAAAAGACAGTGACAAGATGGTGATCCACATTGATCCGGGTACAGCATTTGGAACTGGTATGCATGAGACAACACAGCTTTGTATCCGTCAGCTGAAAAAATACGTAACAGATGACACACTGATCCTGGATGTAGGATGCGGAAGCGGAATCCTCGGCATGCTTGCATTAAAATTCGGAGCAAAATATTCTGTAGGAACAGACCTTGATCCATGTGCCATCGATGCAACATATGAAAATATGGATAATAACGGAATCAGCAGAGACCAGTATGAGGTTATGATCGGAAATATTATCGATGACAAAGAAGTACAGGATAAAGTCGGATATGAAAAATATGATATCGTAGCAGCTAATATTCTGGCAGATGTTCTGGTACCACTGACACCGGTAATTTTACACCAGCTGAAAAAAGGTGGTATCTATATTACGAGTGGAATCATTGAAGATAAAGAAGAAGTTGTAGTAGAAGCTGTAAAGAAGGCAGGCTTAGAGGTACTGGAAGTAAACCATCAGGGTGAATGGGTATCTGTAACTGCAAGAAAGAATTAGAGGATCATATATGCAGCATTTTTTTGTATCACCACAGCAGGTGAAGGAAGAAAAGATCTACGTGGAAGGTTCGGATGTCAATCACATAAAGAATGTACTTCGTATGAAGCTTGGTGAAAAACTGACGGTGAACGATGGAGAAGGATGGCAGTATCTGTGTGAGGTAGAATCGTACGAAGCAGACATGGCAGTACTTCACATTGTAGAAAAAAGCAAAGCAGAGACAGAACTGGCATCCAGAATCTATCTGTTTCAGGGGCTGCCGAAACAGGATAAGATGGAACTGATCGTGCAAAAAGCAGTAGAGCTTGGGGCATATCAGGTAATTCCGGTGTCTACAAAGCGGGCAGTCGTAAAACTGGACGCTAAGAAAGCTGGAAAAAAAGTAGAACGCTGGCAGCAGATCGCAGTCAGCGCAGCAAAACAGGCAGGCAGAGGTATCGTGCCAACGGTCGGCGAAGTGTGTACATATGCGCAGGCTCTTAAGATGGCGGAAGAACTGGATGTAGTTCTGATCCCGTATGAACTGGCAGAAGGGATAGAAGAGACGAAAAAGATCATAGCCGGAATTCGGCCGGGGCAGTCTGTTGGTGTATTCATCGGTCCGGAAGGCGGATTCGAGGAAGAAGAGGTAAAGCTTGCTATGGAAGCCGGGGCAAAGCCGGTAACACTTGGAAGAAGAATCTTAAGAACAGAGACGGCAGGACTTACGACACTGTCGCTTCTTATGTTCCATCTGGAAGGGTAGGCACATAATCTAATACTAAGAATGAAGAGTACAGGAAGTGAAAAAATGAAAGAAGTATATCTGGATAATTCAGCTACCACAATGGCTTACCGAAGTGTCGGTGAGCTGGTACAAAAAGTCATGTGTGAAGACTATGGAAATCCGTCGTCCATGCACAATAAAGGTGTGGAAGCAGAAAAATATATAAAAGAAGCAAAGGAGACATTTGCCAGACTCTGGAAGGTACAGGAAAAGGAAGTATATTTTACTTCCGGAGGCACAGAGAGTGATAATATGGCACTGATCGGTGCGGCAAGAGCCAACAAGCGTGCGGGAAATCATCTGATCACATCATCAATCGAGCATCCTGCCATTATCAATACCATGCGTTTTCTGGAAGAAGAGGAAGGCTTCCGTGTCACATATCTTCCGGTAGACCGTTATGGAAGAATCAAACTGGATGCGTTAAAAGAAGCGCTGTGTGAGGATACCATTCTGGTGTCTGTTATGTATGTAAATAACGAAGTTGGATCTGTTCAGCCGATTCAGGAAGCTGCAAGTATTGTAAAGGCTTATAATAAGAACATTTTATTCCATGTAGATGCGGTTCAGGGATTCGGAAAATATAAGATATATCCTAAAAAATTAAAAGTAGATATGTGTTCCATCAGTGGCCATAAGATTCATGGACCAAAAGGAGTAGGAGCATTATATATCGGTGAGAATGTAAAGATCCGCCCAATCGTATACGGAGGCGGACAGCAGAATGATATGCGTTCCGGAACAGAAAATGTGCCAGGAATTGCAGGAGTTTCACTGGCGGCGAAGACAATTTATGATAACCTGGATGAAAAAGTTGAAAAGATGCGTGCGTTAAAGAAGCATTTTATCGAAGGTGTACAGAAGATTGAAAATACAACAATCCACGGGTTATATGATGAGACCTCCGCGCCGCATATCATCAGTGTCGGTATCGCAGGAGTAAGAAGTGAAGTATTGTTACACGCACTGGAAGACAAAGGAATCTATGTATCTTCCGGATCGGCTTGTGCATCCAACCATCCGCAGATCAGCGGGGTGTTAAAAGGAATCGGGGCAAAGCAGGAATTCCTGGATGCGACACTCAGATTCAGTATGTCAGAATTTACTACATTAGAAGAGATTGACTATACGCTGGAGGCACTATATAATATAGTACCGATGCTTAGAAAATATACCAGACATTAGATAAAAGGATAAAGAAAGGAATCAAAAGATGAGATTTCATACATTTTTATTAAAATATGGAGAGATTGGGATTAAGGGAAAGAACCGCCATCTATTTGAAGACGCACTGGTAAGACAGGTGCGCTATGCATTAAAAGATGTAGACGGCCAGTTTGATGTACACAAATCACAGGCCAGAATCTATGTGGACTGTGAAGGAGATTATGATTACGATGAGACTGTAGAACATCTGAAAAAGGTATTCGGTCTTGTTGGAATCTGTCCGGTAGTCCGTATGGAGGACAAAGGATTTGAAGAACTGAAAAAAGACGTTGTTGCATACATGGATGAGATGTATCCGGATAAGAACTTTACATTCAAGGTTGAGTCCAGACGTGCAAAGAAGAGTTATCCGCTGAATTCTATGGAGATCAGCCGTGATCTTGGAGAAGCAATCCTGTATGCGTTTCCGGAAAGTGGAATTAAGGTAGATGTTCATCACCCGGACGTAATGGTCAATGTAGAAGTAAGAAATGAAATCTACGTATATTCACAGATCATTCCAGGAGCAGGTGGAATGCCGGTTGGAACCAATGGTTCTGCAATGCTTCTGTTATCCGGTGGAATTGACAGTCCGGTAGCAGGATACATGGTATCCAAACGAGGAGTAAGTCTTGAGGCAACCTATTTTCATGCACCACCGTATACAAGCGAGCGTGCAAAACAGAAGGTTGTAGACCTTGCGAAAAAAGTTGCAAAATATTCCGGACCGATTAAGCTGCATGTAGTGAACTTTACAGATATCCAACTGTATATTTATGATCAGTGTCCACATGATGAGCTTACAATCATTATGAGAAGATACATGATGCGTATTGCAGAGCATTTTGCAAAAGAAGACGGATGTCTGGGAATGATCACAGGTGAAAGTATCGGACAGGTGGCAAGTCAGACAATGCAGAGTCTTGCAGCAACCAATGATGTATGTACGATGCCGGTATACCGTCCGTTGATTGGATTTGACAAGCAGGAAATTGTCGATGTATCTGAAAAGATTGATACTTATGAGACATCGATCCAGCCGTTCGAAGACTGCTGTACAATATTCGTTGCAAAACATCCGGTGACAAAGCCAAATATCGATGTGATCCGCCGCTCGGAAGAAAATCTGAATGAAAAAATTGATGAGTTGATGAAGCAGGCAATCGAGACAGTAGAGATTATTGAAGTAAAATAATAGCAGGACAGATACAGAAGAACCTGCCGGTGACAGGTTCTTCTGCATACTTCGGTATAAAAAAAGAGGGCTGAACCCTTAACAAGGCCAGCCCTTTTTCTGAGTTGTTAATACAACTATTAATTACTCACAAAGATATGGTTTTAACATTGTGAGAATCTCATCCATGTTTTCATCAGCGTGGATGTTAAGATCAATCGGTTTAGAAAGATCTAAGCTGAAGATTCCCATGATTGATTTTGCATCGATTACATATCTTCCAGATACAAGATCAAAATCATAATCAAATTTTGTAATGTCATTTACAAATGATTTTACTTTGTCGATAGAATTTAAAGAAATCTTTACTGTTTTCATTGGAATACCCTCCTTGATTCATTTCTTGTTCTATAGATATATTAAGAGTCAGACGAAGAAAAGTCAAGAAACAAATTGCCAAAGAATTCAGAAGATTTTCGTTAGAAGTTACAACAAAGTGTTAAAAAGAAAGGAATAGATAGATGAAAAAAGTAGCATTGCATAACCTTGGCTGCAAGGTAAATGCGTATGAGACAGAAGCCATGCAGGAATTGCTGGTAAGACATGGTTATGAGATCGTGCCGTTCCAGGAAGGCGCAGATGTCTACATTATCAATACCTGCACGGTTACGAATATGGCAGACCGCAAGTCCAGACAGATGCTCCACCGTGCAAGAAAGATGAATCCGGACTCTATCGTTGTAGCCTGTGGCTGCTATGTACAGGCGAAAAAAGACGATCTTCCGGAAGGAATCGATATTGTGGTAGGTAATAATAAGAAACAGAATATCGTAGAGATTCTTGAAAATTACGAAAGAGAACGAATGCAGACCGGAAGTATACAGGATGAACAGGACACTGCATATCAGGAGATCATTGATATTAACCATGAAAAAGCTTATGAAGATCTCCATCTGAGTACGGCAGCAGAACACACCCGTGCATACATAAAAGTGCAGGATGGATGTAATCAGTTCTGTTCTTATTGCATTATTCCGTTTGCACGAGGAAGAGTCAGAAGCAGAAGCCGTGACAGTGTGCTGGATGAAGTGCGCACGCTGGCAGGAAACGGATACAAAGAAGTGGTACTGACCGGAATTCATTTGAGTTCTTATGGTGTAGACAGCGGGGATGATTTATTGTCACTGATCCTTGCAATCCATGAAGTAGACGGAATCGAAAGAATCCGTCTGGGATCGCTGGAGCCTAGAATTATCACAGAAGAATTTGCAAAGACAATCGCATCGCTTCCAAAGATGTGTCCGCATTTTCATCTGTCCCTGCAGAGCGGATGTAATGCAACCCTGAAGAGAATGAACCGCAGATATACAGCGGAAGAATATTATGAAAAATGTATGCTGCTTCGTAAATATTTTCATAACCCGGCGCTTACTACGGACGTGATTGTTGGATTCCCGGGAGAGACAGAAGAAGAATTTGAAGAATCCAGGGCGTTTGTAGACAAAATTGATTTTTATGAAACACATATTTTTAAATATTCCAGACGTGAAGGAACAAAAGCGGCCGCGATGGATAACCAGGTTCCGGATCCGGTCAAAACAGAGAGAAGTGCGGTCCTTTTAGAACTGAACCGCAAGAAACAGGCTGCATATGAAGAGCAGCTTATTGGAACCACACAGGAAGTTCTGATCGAGGAAAAAATCATAAGAGACGGGGAAGAATTCCAGGTTGGACATACAAAAGAATATGTGAAAATTGGTGTAAAAAATCCGGATAATCTTACGAATCAGCTTGTAAATGTAGAAATTAAAAGCCATTTACAAATATTGCATTGAAATTTAAGATTTAATCATGTAGAATAAAAATGAAATATTTTTGGAGGACGTGAATAATATGAAGGATATGACAAATACCCAGTTTTTTCAGGTAGAAAGCGGGCCACAGATTAAAGCAAGAGACATTCTTGAGATTGTATATAAAGCATTAAGCGAAAAAGGTTATAATCCGGTCAACCAGATTGTTGGATATATTATGTCCGGAGATCCTACTTATATTACAAGCCATAATGGTGCAAGAAGCCTGATCATGAAGATGGAAAGAGATGAACTGGTAGAAGAGATGCTCAAAACGTATATTGAGCATAATGGATGGGAATCATAATTATGAGAATCATGGGACTCGATTATGGATCAAAGACGGTAGGAGTCGCAGTCAGTGATCCGTTGGGAATCACTGCACAGGCGGTAGAGACAATATGCAGAAAGGACGAGAACAAACTCCGGAAAACATGTGCACGTATTGAGGCACTGATTGCGGAGTATGAAGTGACAAAAATTGTTCTTGGTCTTCCGAAGCATATGAATAATGATATCGGAGATCGTGCGGAGAAATCAATTGCATTTGGAGAGATGTTAAAACGACGGACCGGCCTTGAGGTCGTGATGTGGGACGAGCGTCTGACTACAATAGAAGCGGAACGGACTTTAATTGAGAATAAAGTAAGGCGAGAAGAACGCAAGAAGTATATCGATAAGATTGCGGCTGTTTTTATACTGCAGGGGTATCTGGACTCGATTTCAAATTCGCCGGGGATAACAGAGGTGGAATAGATGGAAAAGATTAAATTCATGTCCGAAGAGATGGATGAAGAAGTAGATTTTTATGTACTTGAACAGACGAAAGTAAATGGTGTGTCTTATATTCTGGTTACAGATTCGGAAGAAGATGATGCAGAGTGTCTGATTTTAAAGGATACATCAGGAGAAAGTCAGACAGAAAGTGTATATGAAATTGTTGAAGATGATGTAGAACTTTCTGTAATTTTAAAAGTATTTGAAGAACTGCTTGAAGATGTAGATATTGAAAGGTAGTTTTAGAATGTCTATCAGTAAAGAGAAATTTAAAGAAATGCTGAGAGAAAAGGGATTGAAGGTTACGAACCAGCGTATATTAGTACTGGAGGTCCTTGCAGATCATCGCGATAAGCATTTGACTGCAGAAGATATTTATGAATTAGTAAAAGAAGATTATCCGGAAATTGGACTGGCAACAATTTATCGGACAGTACAGCTGTTACTGGAAATGCAATTGGTGGACCGTATCAGTCTTGATGATGGATGTGCACGTTATGAGATTGGAGAATTTTTCGATGGAGAAGAAAGACATCATCATCATCATTTGATATGCAGGACGTGTGGAAAGATTATCCCTTTTAAGGATGATTTGCTGGAGGATTTGGAGAATAAGATCGAAGAGACAACGGGGTTTCACGTGTTGGACCATGAATTAAAGTTCTATGGACAGTGCAAAGAATGCCAAAAAAGAGGCAGAAAAATAGTACGGTAAGTGTTATTGTGCAAACAGTAACCGGCAAGCACGTGGAGGTGTAATTTTGAAAAGAGAAAACAATGGAAAAATGCGTATCATTCCACTCGGAGGTCTGGAAAAGATCGGAATGAACATCACAGCTTTTGAGTATGAAGACAGTATTATTGTTGTTGACTGTGGATTGTCTTTCCCGGAGGAAGATATGCTTGGAATCGATCTTGTTATTCCGGATGTCACTTATCTGAAAGATAATATCCAGAAAGTAAAAGGATTCATTATTACTCACGGACATGAAGACCACATCGGGGCACTTCCTTATGTTCTGAGGGAATTGAACCTTCCTATCTATGCGACAAAGCTTACGATGGGGATCATCGAAAAGAAACTGACGGAGCATAACTTACTCCGCAGTACTAGAAGAAAAGTGGTAAGACACGGTCAGTCTATTAATCTTGGACAGTTCCGTATCGAATTTATTAAGACAAACCATAGTATCCAGGATGCAGCAGCACTGGCAATCTATTCACCAGCTGGTATTGTAGTGCATACGGGAGACTTTAAAGTAGATTATACACCGGTATATGGAGATGCGATTGATCTGCAGAGATTTGCAGAGATTGGTAAAAAAGGCGTTCTGGCGCTTATGTCAGACAGTACCAATGCAGAAAGACCGGGATTTACGCAGTCGGAACGCACGGTAGGTATCACATTTGATCACATATTTGCAGAACATAAAGATACCAGAATTATCATCGCTACATTTGCATCAAATGTGGACCGTGTACAGCAGATTATTAATACTGCATGCAAATATGACCGTAAGGTTGTGGTAGAAGGCCGCAGTATGGTAAATATTATCCAGGTGGCACAGGAACTGGGATATCTGAACGTACCAGATAAGACACTGATCGAGATTGATCAGCTTAAGAATTATCCGCCGGAGAAGACTGTCCTGATTACAACAGGAAGTCAGGGAGAGTCTATGGCAGCACTGTCACGTATGGCGGCGGATGTGCACAAAAAAGTAACAATCATGCCAGGTGATACGATTATCTTCAGCTCGAATCCAATTCCGGGTAATGAAAAATCTGTATCAAAAGTAATCAATGAACTGACAGCAAAAGGTGCGAATGTAATCTTCCAGGATGCACACGTATCCGGTCATGCATGTCAGGAAGAACTGAAACTGATCTATTCACTGGTAAAACCGAAATATGCAATTCCGGTGCATGGTGAATATCGTCATCTGAAGGCCAATGCGGGAATTGCCAAGATGCTTGGCATTCCAAAAGAGAATATCTTCATCTTGAAATCTGGTAACGTACTGGAACTCAGCGACAAAGAGGCGAAGGTAGTAGATAATGTGCATACAGGAGAAATCCTTGTAGATGGTCTTGGAGTAGGGGACGTAGGAAATATCGTACTTCGCGACAGACAGCATCTGGCAGAAGATGGTATTATGATCGTAGTACTGACACTGGAAAAAGGAAGCAATCAGCTCCTTGCAGGTCCGGATATTGTATCCCGTGGATTTGTTTATGTCAGAGAATCTGAGAGTCTGATGGAAGAAGCAAGAAAAGTACTGACAGAAGCAGTGGAAGATTGCCTGACACATCAGCGTAATGCTGACTGGAGTAAAATTAAGCTTGTAATCCGTGATACGATGAATGACTTCATTTGGAAACGTACAAAGAGAAGACCAATGATACTTCCGATTATCATGGATGTATAAAGATAGCATAAGGGAAACTGTTACAATGCAGTTCCGCAAAAAAGAGAAGCTGTTGTAAAAAGCTTCGGACAGAGAATGATGAGCCGCACATTGTACAAAAAGCGACTTCGAACGTAATGAGCGGAGCCGGGGATGTACAATATGTGGCTCCTTTTTATTGCCATGCATTCGTAAGGAGCTGCCAGTGGCAGATCCCGCAGATGCCAAAGCATGCAAGAGAAGTTGCCGGGCAAAAGGTTTTCTATAAGACAGCTAAGCATGAGGAGATATATAGTATGATTGTAGATGAACGTATGGTCACATACATCCGGTCTCTGGAAAGACCGGAGAATCCTGTGATCGAAGAGATTGAACAGGAAGCACTGGACAGTTATGTGCCGATCATCCGGAAGGAGACGCAGAGCTTTCTGAAAGTTATGATGCTGATGAACAGACCGGCCAGAGTGCTGGAGGTTGGAACAGCAGTCGGATTTTCCGCTATTTTAATGAGTGAATACCTGCCGGAAGACAGTCATATCACAACCATTGAAAATTATGAAAAGAGAATTCCAATCGCAAGAAATAATTTCAAACGTGCAGGAAAAGAAGAAAAGATAACGTTGATAGAAGGTGATGCACTGGAAGTTATGAAAACTCTGGAAGGTCCGTATGATTTTATATTTATGGATGCTGCAAAAGGGCAGTATATTCATTATATGCCAGAAGCAGTAAGACTGCTTTCCGAAGGCGGAATACTGATGTCTGATAATGTACTGCAAGATGGAGATATCATAGAATCCAGATTTGCAGTAGAAAGAAGAAACAGGACCATTCATAGCCGGATGCGGGAATATTTATATGAATTAAAACATAGTGATGTGCTGGAGACATCCATTATTCCACTTGGAGATGGTGTGGCACTTAGTATAAAGAAGAAAAAAGAAGTATAAAGAAGTATAAAGAACAAACAACGCAATCAAAAAAATAAACACATAGAAAAGGAGAACAGGTGATGAGAAACAGACATCCAGAATTATTAATACCAGCGAGCAGTCTGGAAGTGTTAAAGACGGCCGTTATGTTTGGTGCGGATGCAGTATATATCGGAGGAGAGGCATTTGGACTGAGAGCCAAGGCGAAGAACTTCTCAATGGAGGATATGAAAGAAGGTGTGCGTTTCGCACATGAGCATGGGGCGAGAGTACATGTAACCGTCAATATTCTTGCACATAATGACGATCTTCAAGGTGCAGCAGAGTATTTAAAAGAATTAAAAGAAATTGCCCCGGATGCGTTGATCATCGCAGATCCGGCAATTTTCATGCTTGCCAAAGAAATCTGTCCGGAGATAGAAAGACATGTCAGTACACAGGCTAATAATACCAACTATGGTACGTTTAATTTCTGGTGGAATCTGGGCGCGAAAAGGGTAGTAACAGCCAGAGAACTTTCTTTAAAAGAGATCAAAGAAATCCGTGCACACATTCCGGAGGATATGGAGATTGAAAGTTTCATACATGGAGCAATGTGCATTTCTTATTCCGGAAGATGTCTTCTGAGTAATTTCTTTACCGCAAGAGATGCTAACCAGGGTGCCTGTACACATCCGTGCCGCTGGAAATATTCTGTAGTAGAAGAGACGAGACCGGGTGAGTATATGCCGGTATATGAAAATGAAAGAGGAACTTATATTTTTAACTCAAAGGATCTCTGTATGATCGAGCATATTCCGGAGATGATCGATGCGGGAATTGACAGTTTCAAGATTGAAGGCCGTATGAAAACAGCACTTTACGTAGCAACAGTAGCGAGAACGTACAGAAAAGCAATTGATGATTATCTGGAAGATCCGAAAAAATATGAGGCAAATATGCCATGGTACAAAGACCAGATTTCGAACTGTACCTATCGTCAGTTTACAACGGGATTCTACTTTGGAAAACCAAGCGAAGAAAGCCAGATTTATGACAGTAATACGTATATTAAAGAGTACACCTACCTTGGAATCATCGGAGAAATCAAAGACGGGATGTACCGTATTGAACAGAGAAATAAATTCTCTGTAGGAGAAGCCATCGAGATTATGAAACCAGATGGCAGAAATGTAGAAGTAAAAGTAGAAAAGATTGTAGATGAAGATGGAAACGAACAGGAAAGTGCACCACATCCAAAACAGGTGCTCTATGTAGCACTTGACGGTGAAGCTGATGTTTATGATATCTTAAGAAGATCAGAAGCTGAACACGAAAATAATTAATACAATCAGTAGAATCAGATAAAACAGCGGTGTTTCCGTTGCCTTATATCACAGAATCTGTCGCTTGCAGGAATTGCAATCAGCATTCCTGATATGCACATAGAAGAGTGCAAATGACAGGTTTTGAGGATGCCCAGGCACAGAAGCACCGCTGTTTGCATAGAATATAATAAATCTGCCAAGAGGTACGTTGCTTTGAAATCATTTCCACAACCCCTCACAGCTGCAGAGGAAAGATATTACATGCAAAAATATACAGAGGGTGATCTGGAGGCAAAACATATTCTTGTGGAGAGAAATCTGCGGCTTGTAGCACATATTGTAAAAAAGTACCAGCCACCACCGGAAGAAGTGGAAGATCTTCTGTCTATAGGAACAATTGGACTTATGAAAGCGGTTGTCACATTTGATCCGGATAAAAGTGTAAGACTTGGAACATATGCGGCAAGATGCATTGAAAATGAAGTGTTAATGCATCTTAGGGGAAAGAAAAAAACTTCAAAAGAAGTATCGCTATATGATCCCATAGGAACGGACAGGGAAGGAAATGAGATTCAGCTTTTTGATGTGATCGAGATGAAAGAAGAGGATGTGCAGCGCAAACTGGAACAAAAAGAAGATGTAAGAAAACTTTATCAGAAAGTGGAATCAGAGCTGTCGGCAAGAGAACGGATAGTGCTTAAGATGCGGTATGGTCTGTATAATGAAGAGGAATATACGCAAAAAGAAATTGCTGCAAAACTTGGAATATCAAGATCATATGTATCAAGAATTGAAAAAAGCGCAATTGAAAAGCTGAGGCTCTTTTTTGATACGTAAGTATGAAAAAAGCTTTCAGCTGCCGGAGTATTTGTAAAAAACTGTGTAATTTTGTAGTTTTTCCGTGTATCTGTAAAGAAAGTCTTTAAGAAATCTTTAGATTTATATGTCTGTTTTTTTAAGAATCAGTTACTATACTTAACACCATAAAGAAGAGACCCAGCAGATGAGAAGGGAAAGGGTGGAAGTTATGAAAGTACTGGTGTTAAGTGGAAGATTCGGAATGGGCCATGAGATGGCAGCCAATGCAATCTGTGAAGAATTTAAAAAGATAGATGAAAATACCAAAATTGTAAAAAAAGATCTGCTTGAAGAACTGTATCCGCATTTGAGTAAACTGATTTTTGGCGGATTTAGAATGATGGTAGAACATTGTCATGGAATTTATAATTTCATATATAAGATGTCAGGTAAAATGAAAGTAGAAGTACGGCCAAGAGGGGAAGCAATTTATAAAAAGCTAAGAGCATTACTGGAAACAGAAGAACCAGACGTAATCGTCTGTACACATCCAATGTGCGTAAAAGCGATTGCTTCTTATAAAGGAAGAACAGGGCTGAAGACACCACTTGTGACATGTATTACAGATATCAGTATGCATCCGGAGTGGACAGCTTTACAGACAGATATTTATCTTGCACCGACACAGGAAATCAAAGAGCACCTGATTCAAAGCGGAACAAGGTCAGAAAACATTCTGGTAACAGGAATTCCGGTAAGACAGCAGTTCCTGCGTTGCAGATATCAGGAAGATTCATTAAGAAAAAAAGAGAATACGAAAAATGTCCTGATTATGGGTGGCGGTCTGGGACTTATGCCGGATTTAAAAGAGCTTCTTGGAAAATTGCATCATATGCACGGAGTCCGTACAGTCGTAATTACCGGAAAAAATAAGAAAGTATACGATGAATGGGTAGACCGCTATGATGATGTAAAAGTATTGGGATATACGGAAAACATCAGCAAATACATGAGATGGGCGGATCTGGTTATCACGAAGGCTGGTGGAATTACACTGTTTGAGCTGATTCACAGTGAAGTGCCGTTATTTGTCATTCATCCATTCCTGGAACAGGAAATGAATAACGCAGGATATGCAGCAGAAAAAGGATTTGCGAAAGTAGTATGGGGAAAAAGAGAAGCTTATATTCCGGAACTTCAGAAGCTGCTGGAAGATGAAGATGAATTAAAACGAATGAAAGCAAATGTCAAACGTGCCAAAACAGACATGATCGATGTGGATCTGGATAAAGCTGTCGAAATTATGGAAGAAAGGATGACTGCATAATGAAATGGAAGAAATGGACAAAAAGAGCTACGGCAGTAGGAGCAGGAATGGTATGCTATAGTGTGTTTCCGACTTACATATTAAAGTACCGCTGGATCTTAAAAGACAGAAGACAGGCGGAAGATGCAGAGAAAATTCTTTATCTTACATTTGATGATGGACCAGACACGGTGTATACGAACAAACTTCTTGATCTTTTGGATGAACAGAAGGTTCCGGCAACATTTTTCATGGTGGCAGAATCGGCAAAGCAGCATCCGGGAATCGTAGAACGGATGAAAAAGAATGGATATTCAATCGGAATACATTCGCAAAAACATGAAAGTGCCATGCTTCAGCCAATTGGAAAGACCGGAAGAGATCTGAAAAAATCAGTGGAGATCATGGAAAAGCTTGGAGTAGATATAAAAGGTTACCGTCCGCCATGGGGACATTTGAATCTGGCAAGTTTATATTGGATAAAAAAATTACATCTAAATCTGGTATTCTGGGATGTTATGGCGCAGGACTGGTCGGCGGATGAAACACCGGACAGTATCTGCAATAAGATTTTACGAAGAGTATTTCCGGGAGCTGTTATCTGTCTCCATGACGGAAGAGGGGAAAATGGTGCACCGGGAAGAACGATAGAAGCTCTTGAAAAAGCAATCCCGCTTTTAAAAAAGCAGGGATATGCATTTAGAAATGTAGAGGAAAAATATGGAGAAAAAATCATTTAAAAAATATATCATATTCTTTCCGGTACTGGCAGCAGTTGTGATCTTTGTTGTATTAAAGGGTACGGATATACAGTCTGTACTGGAAGCTATGAGACAGGCGGATCACAAGTGGCTGCTCGTTGGTATCCTCCTGGCGGCATCGTTCAATGTGGCAGAAGGCGTGAATCTGATGCATGTTTTACAGTCGTTTGGATATAAGATTTCCTTTACACAGGGAATGAAATATGCATATATCGGATATTTTTTCAGTTCAATTACACCATCTGCTACAGGTGGACAGCCGTTGCAGTTGTATGCAATGAATAAAGATGACATTCATGTGGCACATGGAACGTTGGCTATACTGGTAGAAGTTACCAGCTTTCAGCTTGCAACGTTCGTGTTGGAAAATATTGCAGCGGCAGGAGTACTTCTGGGGAAGATTCATCTGAGCAGGATGATGCTGATATTAGGAGCGCTTGGATATGTTATGAATTTTATATTTATAGCAGCACTAATGGTAGTGATCCTGTCAGAAAAACTGAAGGAAAAAATTGTTGGAGGAATACAGTGGCTCTTGCGCCGTCTGCCAATAAAGAATAAAGAAAATGCATGCGGAAAACTGAATGGTGTATTACATGATTTTGAAGATTGCAAAAGTTTTTTGAAGAAGGATCCAGGCCTGGCAGGAAGAGTCATTGTGATTAGCTTCATACAGGTTATCTGCTGGTTCAGTGTTCCGTGGGCGGTGTATCATGCTATGGGAGAGTCTGGAAGTTCATATATTGTGATTTTTTTACATCAGATTATATTATATATGACGACAGCCCTGCTGCCGTTTCCGGGAGCAGAAGGAATCAGTGAATTCTCCTTTGTAAAATTATTCGCTAAAATATTTGAAACGACCCCGGTTGCGGCTGTTGTACTTGTGAACCGTGGCATCAGTTTTTATTTTCTTTTAGTTCTGAGCGGGATACTGGGTGTGTTACTGGGACGCGGGAAAAAACATTCTGGAAAAGCAATGGAAATGTATTCTGAAAAATGTTGACACCGAAGAAAGAATAGGATAAGATAAATTCAAATTTACGAAGACTGAATTATCATAGATTCTGTTCTGTCTTCGGTTTTTCTTTTGACCGGATCGGTCATTGTATCAAGTTTCAGTTTTTATAGTGATGTATCATGTAAGGTGCAGGCAATTTATGCATCAGACATTGATATGGAAAGGAGTGTACAGATGGCATTTTGTACTGTATTATCTTTAGCAATCCGGGGACTGGATGTGGAGAAAATCCGGGTAGAGGCGGATGTAAGCAACGGACTTCCCATGTTTCATATGGTGGGATATCTGTCAGCCGAAGTAAAAGAGGCATCCGAACGGGTCCGGACCGCCATTAGAAATTCAGGTGTAAAACTGCCTGCAAAAAAAATAGTCGTGAATCTGGCGCCGGCGACTGTAAGAAAAAAGGGCGCATCATTTGATCTTCCAATTGCACTGTCTGTCCTGGCAGCGCTGGAATATATCCCAAAAGAAAGCTTAAAAGATGTAATCGTATTAGGAGAACTGAGTCTGGATGGAAAGATACATGGAATATCCGGAGTCCTTCCTATGATAATGGAAGCGGAAAGGAGTGGATACCGGCAGTGTATCTTACCAGCGGAGAATGTAAAAGAAGGGGCGCTGGTAAAAGAAATGCAAATCCTGCCAGCAAAAAGCCTGGAAGAAATCTGTATGTGTCTGAATGGAAAGACAGAGATTCCTGTTTGGAATAATATGACAGAAATAGTGGAGGAAAAAGACGAAGAGCAGTATGATTTTTCAGAAATCCATGGTCAGAAAGCAGTGAAGAGGGCAGCAGAGATAGCGGTGGCAGGTGGCCACAATCTTCTTATGGTAGGACCGCCTGGGGCAGGAAAGTCGATGATTGCCCGGCGTATAGCAACAATCTTACCGGAACTTTCAAGAGAGGAAAGTCTGGAGATTACCAAAATATACAGTATATTGGGAAATGTTGACCCGGATCATCCGCTGATCACGCGGCGGCCATTTCGAAGTGTACATCATACTGTGACGAAGACAGCTCTGCTTGGTGGTGGAATCACACCAAGACCCGGGGAAATCAGCATGGCGCACAAAGGAGTCTTGTTTCTGGATGAGCTTGCAGAGTTTCCAAGATCTGTACTGGAAGTACTGCGCCAGCCATTGGAAGAGCGGAAAGTACATATAGCAAGAAATCACGGAAGTTTTGTGTATCCGGCAGAATTTATGCTGGTTGCTGCAATGAATCCATGTCCATGTGGAAATTATCCGGATATGCAAAAATGCAGCTGTACGCCAAGACAGATCGAACAATATCTGGGAAAAATCAGTCAGCCATTTCTGGACCGGATGGATCTGTGTATTGAAACACCAAGAGTACAGTATCAGGAACTGGAAGCAACAAAAAAAGAAGAAACTTCGGAAGTGATAAGAAAACGTGTGTCAATTGCAAGAGACATACAAAAAGAACGGTATAAGATGGGAAAAGCGGATACAAATGCAATACTCGGACCACGGGAGATTGCGACGTATGTAAGACTTGGAAAAGAGGAAAAAGAGCTGATGGAACAAGCGTTTGAAAAGCTTGGACTGACAGCAAGAACCTATCATAAGATACTGCGGGTGGCAAGAACAATTGCTGATTTAGAACAAAGTACTGAAGTGAAGAGTATACATCTGAAAGAGGCAATCGGATATAGATCGCTGGATAAAAAATACTGGGGAAGATAAAGGGGGAAGAATATGATATACGAATACTGGCTGGCCGGGATAAAAGAAATCAGTGACCGGAAAAAGAGGATATTAAGAGAGACATATAGAAGTGGAAAAGCCATATATTATATAGAAGAAACAGCATTACGACCATCGGAAGGTATTAGTGAAAAGGATATAGAAATCCTGCTGAAAGCAAAAAGAAAAAAAGATTTGAAAGACAAATGGAAAAAACTAGACGAAAAACATATACAATTTATACCATATTATGTGCCGGAATATCCAGAAAAACTTAAGAATATCCAGGATCCACCTTATGCATTATATGTGTTAGGAAAACTCCCAGAGAATAATCAGAAAGCTGTAGCAATCGTGGGTGCAAGAAGATGTACACCATATGGTGAACAGATGGCTCTCGAATATGGAAATATACTGGCAAGGGCAGGAATTCCGGTTATAAGTGGCATGGCCAGAGGAATTGACGGAGCAGGACAGAGAGGAGCGTTAAATGGAGGTGGTGAAACATATGCAGTACTTGGCTGCGGGGTAGATATTTGTTATCCAAGGGAAAATATAGGATTGTATATGGATATCCAGAAAAACGGAGGTATCATATCGGAATTTCCGCCGGGGACGGAACCGCTGTCGTGGAATTTTCCAAGAAGAAACAGGATTATCAGTGGATTGTCTGACTGGATTCTGGTGATGGAAGCAAAAGAAAAAAGTGGTTCGCTGATTACAGCAGACATGGGACTGGAGCAAGGAAAGGATGTATATGCCCTTCCCGGACCGGTGACAAGTGTCCTAAGTCAGGGGTGCCACAGACTGATCAGACAAGGTGCAGGCATTTTACTGACACCGGAAGAATTGATAGAAGAATGGAATATAAAGGTGGTCAGGTACGGGCAAAAATCTGACAAAAATGAAAAAATGCTTGAAAGTCCCGAAGTTATGGTGTATAGTTGTCTCGATTTGTTCCCAAAGGGGATAGAACAACTACTGAATGAAACGAACCTTTCCGGTCAGGAGCTTATGGAAAGATTGATTACATTAGAGTTGAAAGGATACGCCAAAGAAGTATCCAGAAATTATTATATAAAAGCACGGTGATAAAGGACCGTCAGCAATAACATGGAGGAAATATATGGCACGTTATCTGGTAATCGTGGAGTCGCCTGCAAAGGTGAAGACCATTAAAAAGTTCTTAGGAAGTAATTATGTAGTGACTGCATCAAATGGTCACGTAAGAGATATGCCCAAAAGCCAGATGGGAATAGATATTGAAAATGATTACGAACCAAAATACATTACAATTCGTGGAAAAGGAGAAATTCTTGCAAAACTCCGTAAGGAAGTAAAAAAGGCAGATAAGATCTATCTTGCAACTGACCCGGACCGCGAAGGAGAAGCAATATCCTGGCACCTTAGTAAAGCTTTAAAGTTAGAGGATAAGAAAGTTTATCGAATCAGTTTTAATGAGATTACCAAGAATGCAGTAAAAGCATCACTGAAAAATCCAAGAGAGATTGATATGGACCTGGTAGACGCACAGCAGGCACGAAGAGTGTTAGACCGAATTGTGGGTTATAAGATCAGTCCGCTTTTGTGGGCGAAGGTCAAGAGAGGTCTGAGTGCGGGACGTGTACAGTCGGTAGCGCTCCGCATTATTGCAGATCGTGAAGAAGAGATTAATGCATTTATACCGGAAGAATACTGGTCATTAGATGCCAATCTGAAAGTAAAAGGCGAGAAGAAACTTCTGACGGCAAAATTCTACGGAACAGAAAAAGAAAAAATGACAATATCGTCAAAAGAAGAGCTGGATGCAATCCTGAAAGAAGTAGAAGATGCAGATTATTCAATTGCAGATATTAAAAAAGGAGTACGTACAAAGAAGGCACCGGTACCATTTACCACCAGTACGATGCAGCAGGAAGCATCAAAGGCGTTGAACTTTGCAACTGCAAAGACAATGCGTATTGCGCAGCAGTTATATGAAGGTGTAGATATCAAAGGTAGTGGTACGATTGGTCTGATCACGTATCTTCGTACAGACTCTACACGTATATCAGAAGAAGCGGATGCAGCAGTCAGAGAGTATATCCGGGAAGGATTTGGCGAAGAATATGTAGCTGACGGAGAAGCGAAGAAAGATTCGGATAAAAAGATTATTCAGGATGCACATGAGGCAATCCGTCCGACAGATGTAACCAGAACACCGGCAGCAGTAAAAGAGTTCTTAAGCAGAGATCAGTTCCGTCTGTACCAGCTGGTTTGGAAACGTTTTGTGGCAAGCAGGATGCAGCCGGCAAGATATGAGACCACATCAGTAAAGATTGCAGCAGGACAGTACCGTTTTACAGTTGCAGCTTCTAGGGTGGCTTTTGAGGGATTCCGAAGTGTATATACAGAGGCAGGCGAAGCAAAAGAGGCGAATAACGTCTTATTAAAAGGACTGGATATGGATTCGGTACTGACCAAAGAAAGTCTGGAGACAAAGCAGCACTTTACACAGCCACCGGCACACTATACAGAAGCAACACTGGTAAAGACACTGGAAGAGCTGGGAATTGGACGACCAAGTACGTATGCACCAACGATCTCAACGATCATAGCCAGACGTTATGTCGCAAAAGAGAATAAGAATCTTTACATTACAGAGATTGGTGAAGTGGTGAATCATATCATGAAACAGTCCTTCCCAAGTATCGTAGATGTAAACTTTACGGCTAATATGGAAAGCCTGCTGGATGGAGTTGCAGAAGGAAAAGTAAGATGGAAGACGATCATAGAGAACTTCTATCCGGATCTGGAAGCGGCAGTAGAAAAGGCAGAAAATGAACTGGAACAGGTAAAAATCGAAGACGAAGTTACAGATGTTATCTGCGAACAGTGCGGACGCAACATGGTTGTAAAATATGGTCCTCATGGAAAATTCCTGGCATGTCCTGGATTTCCGGATTGTAGGAATACCAAACCATATCTGGAAAAAATCGGCGTGCCATGTCCGGTTTGCGGAAAAGATATCGTGATCCGTAAGACCAAGAAGGGCAGAAGATACTATGGATGTGAAGATAATCCAGAATGTGAATTTATGTCATGGCAGAAACCGTCAACGAAGAAGTGCCCTCGTTGTGGCAAATATATGTTGGAAAAAGGCAATAAGCTTGTCTGCAGTGATGAGCAGTGCGGATATGTAGAAAATAAAGAAAATACTGATGATAATTAGTGAAATTCGTTGAATATTTCAGAATTGTATGATAATATACATTCATAGGATGGAGGAATGTAAATGGGCGTACAATTGTTGGATAAAACCAGAAAAATCAACAAATTACTGCACAACAACAGTTCGAGCAAAGTTGTATTCAATGATATCTGTGAAGTCCTGACTGAGATATTGGATTCGAACGTATTGGTAATCAGTAAAAAAGGAAAAGTGCTTGGCGGAAGCAAATGTGAAGGTGTGCCTTACATTACAGAATTGATCGAGAGAGAGATTGGAAAGCATGTAGATGACATGCTCAATGAAAGACTGTTAAGCATTTTATCCACAAAAGAAAATGTAAATCTTCAGACACTGGGATTTTCGGAAGATGCTGTCAAAGGTTATCAGGCGATTATTACGCCAATTGACATCGCCGGAGAAAGACTTGGAACACTGTTTATTTATAAAAAAGATAAAGTGTACGAGATTGATGATATTATTCTCAGTGAATACGGAACGACAGTTGTCGGACTTGAGATGTTGAGATCTGTCAATGAAGAAAGTGCAGAAGAAACAAGAAAAGAGCATATTGTACAATCGGCGATCAGTACGTTGTCTTATTCAGAACTAGAGGCGATTATCCACATTTTTGATGAATTGGATGGCGCAGAGGGCATTCTTGTTGCAAGCAAGATCGCAGACAGAGTAGGAATTACACGATCTGTAATTGTAAATGCATTGAGAAAATTTGAGAGTGCGGGTGTAATTGAGTCCCGGTCTTCGGGCATGAAGGGTACGTATATCAAAGTAATTAATGATTATGTATTCACAGAACTCGACCGAATTAAAGCAGAACGTACAAAATAGTGAGAAGTAAAAAGGGTATCGGGTAACTGATACCCTTTTCATACTTAGTGCGTCCGGTAAAGCCGGGCTGCACTTGCCGGCGCAAAGCCGGTCGTGCTAATCGACAGATTTATGGATACTTTGAAGGAGGACAGATATAGAATGTATGAAGGATGTGCAGCCCAACTGCGGATGGAAAGAGGGGTTTTGCAAGAGACATTTTTGGATGAAACGGTATATCAGTGTAAGGTGATTGCATATGATGAAGAGGGGGAAACACTTTACCTTGCGGCAGAAGATGCCAATCTTACATCATTTTCACTGGATGGCATCTATGAATGTGGAATTGATGATGAAAAAGAATCCCTGATCTGTAAAGGTCTGGTAAAAGAACGGTACTGGAATAAGGCCGGGAAAGTGATTCGTTTTAAAATACAAAATGGATTTTATAAAAAAGTTCTAAACTAAATAGAAAGTGTGTTGACAAACCAAAAAGAGAGTGCTATTTTATATCTAGAATCTTTCAGCACTCTCTTTTGTTGAGTGCTAATAATACAGAAAATGATTTTAAGGAGGAATAGATATGAAGTTAGTACCATTAGGTGACAGAGTTGTATTGAAACAGTGTGTAGCAGAGGAGACTACAAAGTCAGGAATTGTACTTCCGGGACAGTCTAAAGAAAAACCACAGCAGGCAGAAGTAATTGCTGTAGGACCAGGCGGAGTAGTAGACGGAAAAGAAGTTAAGATGCATGTTTCAGTAGGGCAGCAGGTAATCTACTCCAAGTATGCAGGAACAAATGTTGAGATTGATGAGCAGGAATACATCATTGTAAAACAGGATGATATATTAGCAATCTGCGAATAATTGGACAGCGAAAAATATATATTTCAGGAGGTAAAGACCCATGGCAAAAGAAATTAAATATGGAGCAGAAGCAAGAAGAGCTTTGGAAGCTGGTGTAAATAAACTGGCTGATACAGTAAGAGTAACAATTGGACCAAAAGGACGTAACGTAGTTCTGGACAAATCTTTTGGTGCACCGCTTATCACAAATGATGGTGTAACAATCGCAAAAGAGATCGAACTGGAAGACAGATTTGAAAACATGGGAGCACAGCTTATCAAAGAAGTTGCTTCTAAGACAAATGATGTAGCAGGTGACGGTACTACAACGGCTACAGTACTTGCGCAGGCAATGGTCCATGAAGGTATGAAGAACCTGGAAGCAGGAGCAAACCCGATCATTCTCCGTAAAGGAATGAAGAAAGCAACAGATGTGGCAGTTGAAGCAATTGCAAAGATGTCAAGCAAAGTAAAAGATAAAGACCAGATTGCCAAGGTAGCAGCAATCTCAGCCGGAGATGCAGAAGTTGGACAGATGGTAGCAGATGCTATGGAAAAAGTATCTAACGATGGTGTAATCACAATTGAAGAGTCTAAGACAATGAAGACAGAACTGGATCTCGTAGAAGGTATGCAGTTTGACCGTGGTTATGTATCTGCATATATGGCAACAGATATGGATAAGATGGAAGCAAATCTGGATGATCCATACATTTTGATCACAGACAAAAAGATTTCTAATATCCAGGAGATTCTTCCACTCCTTGAGCAGGTTGTTCAGGCAGGTGCAAGACTTCTTATTATCGCAGAAGATATTGAAGGAGAAGCACTTACAACATTAATCGTTAACAAACTGCGTGGAACATTCAATGTTGTAGCGGTTAAAGCACCAGGATATGGTGACAGAAGAAAAGAAATGTTAAAAGATATCGCAACACTGACAGGCGGACAGGTGATCTCTGAAGAGCTTGGTATGGAACTGAAAGATACAACAATGGATCAGCTTGGACGTGCAAAATCTGTAAAAGTGCAGAAAGAAAATACGGTTATCGTTGACGGTATGGGCGATAAGAATGCAATCGCAGACCGTGTTGCTCAGATTAAAGGACAGATTGAAGAAACTACATCTGATTTTGACAGAGAAAAACTTCAGGAAAGACTTGCAAAACTTGCAGGTGGAGTAGCTGTAATCCGTGTTGGTGCAGCAACAGAGACAGAAATGAAAGAAGCAAAACTTCGTATGGAAGATGCTTTGAATGCAACAAGAGCAGCAGTAGAAGAAGGAATTATCTCTGGTGGTGGATCTGCATATATTCATGTATCCAAGGCCGTTGCAGAAGCAATTGAAGAACTTGAAGGTGATGAAAAGACTGGTGCAAAAGTAGTATTAAAAGCACTGGAAGCTCCGTTGTTCCACATTTCTGCTAACGCAGGACTGGAAGGCGCTGTAATCATCAACAAAGTAAGAGAATCAAAAGTTGGAACAGGGTTTGATGCCCTGACAGAGCAGTATGTAGACATGGTAGAAAATGGAATTCTGGATCCGGCTAAGGTTACAAGAAGTGCGCTGCAGAATGCAACATCTGTAGCTTCTACACTTCTTACAACGGAGTCTGTAGTAGCAGATATCAAGGAAGATACACCAGCTATGCCAGCAGGAAATCCAGGCATGGGCATGATGTAATTCAGAATATAAAATTTTTGAGAACTCCTCGTCAGAGGAGTTTTCTTTTTACCTCTATGTGTGCTACAATAGATATAGCGTACAGCAAAGTTGGAGGAAGAAAAGAATGGATGATTTTTACACAGAACAGCTGATAAAAAAGCAGACAGACACAAAAGATACACTTAAGAAAGTTGGACTGATTGCAGTAACTGTCTTGTCGGTATTTTTAGCATTTATTACACCGGTTGGTATTATCCTGCCGATCATTTTGATCATAGTGGATGTGCTGGTAATTCAAAGTCTTAATGTAGAGTATGAGTATGTGTTTGTGAATGGGGATCTGGATATCGATAAGATCATGAATAAATCCAGAAGAAAAAGAATGTTTTCCGTAGATGCAGATCAGATGGAACTTCTTGCGCCGGTTGGAGCCGTTGAACTGATGCAGTATAAAAAAGTAAAAACATATGACTACACTTCGGGAACAGGTAATGTACAGGTGTATGGACTGATCATATCAGACAAAGGAGAAGTGAAACAGATTCTCTTTGAGCCAAATGAAACAATCGTTGAAGGATTCTTTGTAAAGGCACCTAGAAAAGTAATCAGAAAATAGGAAGAAAATTGTATTAAAATAAAAACATATCAAAAGCGGTTGACAAAAGTATACAACATTCGCTAAGATAGCTGTTAAATATGAATAATGCAAAAGAAAGAGAGGATGAAATCATGGGAAAGATAATTGGAGAAGGTATTACAT
Organism: uncultured Dorea sp.; assembly: GCF_934294775.1. Taxonomy (GTDB): domain Bacteria; phylum Bacillota; class Clostridia; order Lachnospirales; family Lachnospiraceae; genus Dorea_A. The sequence goes on along the minus strand of NZ_CAKRAH010000006.1, from coordinate 5,552 downwards.
TTGATGATGTACTTTTAGTTCCATCATATTCAGAGGTAATTCCGAACCAGGTGGATTTATCTACTTACCTGACTAAGAAAATTAAGTTAAATATTCCGATGATGAGTGCGGGAATGGATACCGTTACAGAACACCGTATGGCAATTGCAATGGCCAGACAGGGAGGAATCGGAATTATCCACAAGAATATGTCAATCGAGCAGCAGGCTGAAGAAGTGGATAAGGTAAAACGTTCTGAAAATGGTGTTATCACAGATCCGTTTTATTTATCACCAGATAATACACTGGAAGATGCTAATAATCTGATGGCAAAATTCAGAATTTCAGGTGTGCCAATTACAGAAGGAAAGAAATTAGTCGGTATTATCACAAACCGTGATTTGAAATTCGAGGAAGATTTTACAAAGAAGATCAGAGAGTCCATGACATCGGAAGGACTGATTACTGCACCGGAAGGAATTACACTGGAAGATGCAAAAAAAATTCTCGCAAAAGCAAGAAAAGAAAAACTTCCGATCGTAGACAAAGATTTTAATCTGAAAGGTCTTATTACAATCAAAGACATTGAAAAACAGATCAAATATCCATTGTCTGCAAAGGATGCACAGGGAAGACTTCTCTGCGGAGCAGCGATCGGAATCACAGCAAACTGCCTGGAAAGAGCACAAGCTCTGGTAGATGCAAAAGTAGACGTAGTTGTACTTGACTCTGCACATGGTCATTCGGCAAATGTACTTCATACAGTTGATATGATCAAGAACAAATTCCCAGATCTGCAGGTAATCGCAGGTAATGTTGCAACAGGAGCTGCAACAGAAGATTTGATCAAAGCCGGAGTTGATGCAGTTAAAGTTGGTATCGGACCTGGATCAATTTGTACAACCCGTATTATTGCAGGTATCGGTGTTCCACAGATTTCAGCAGTTATGGATTGCTATGAAGCAGCTGATAAATATGGTATTCCGATTATCGCAGATGGAGGAATCAAGTATTCAGGAGATATGACAAAAGCAATTGCAGCCGGAGCGAATGTATGTATGATGGGAAGCATCTTTGCTGGTTGTGATGAAAGCCCGGGAACATTCGAATTATTCCAAGGAAGAAAATATAAAGTATATCGTGGTATGGGATCTATTTCGGCTATGGAAAATGGAAGCAAGGACAGATATTTCCAGACAGATGCTAAGAAGCTGGTACCGGAAGGTGTAGAAGGACGTGTTGCTTATAAAGGAAGTGTTGAAGACACTGTATTCCAGTTAATGGGTGGCCTTCGTTCTGGTATGGGATATTGCGGAGCACCAACAATCGAAGATCTGAAACAGACAGGAAAATTCGTGAAGATTTCTTCGGCATCATTAAAAGAAAGCCATCCTCATGATATTCATATTACAAAAGAAGCACCGAACTATAGTGTGGATGAATAAAGAGATTCAAGGCGTCGTATATTACGGCGTCTTTTTTAAACCCTAAAGTATGCAGGAGAAGTTGCCATTGGCAAGTTCTCGGTGTTTTTTTGTAAAAAATGCACAACCTATATGCGCCATTTTAGAGTGTGCCTTTCGGAAGATTTTTAGGCAGGATTTTACGGGTATATGTTTTTTGAAAAATATAAAAAGTCTGAAAATAAATAGACTCGAAAAATAATTTGAGTGCATAAGATGATATAAAGTGTTATGATATAAAGGAAAGATAATTTTAATATAACCAATAATATATAACAAACGGTTATAAACAAGCAGAAAAAATTAAAAAAAATAAACAAAAAGGAGCAGAAAGATGAAAATTGAATTTGGAACAACAAAAAAAGGCGAGAAAGCAAGCTGCTATATATTGAAAAATAAGAATGGCATGGAGGCGGTTGTATCAGATTATGGCGCAGCATTACTCAAACTTCTGGTACCTGACAAAAATGGAAAATTGTGTGATGTAGTACTTGGCTATGAGACATTAGAAGATTACGAAAATGGCGGGGATTCAATCGGAGCAACCGTAGGAAGAGTAGCCAATAGAATTGGAACGGGAGAATTTGAACTGAATGGAACTGTCTATTCTCTGACAAAGAATGATAACGGTAAGAATACACTTCACGGTGGATGCGACTTCTATAATAAAAGAATGTGGAATGCAAAGAACGAAGACGATCAGCAGGTGACATTTACACTGACTAGTCCGGATGGTGATCAGGGATTCCCGGGAGAATTAAAAATAGAAGTAACATATACTGTTACAGATGATAATGAATTAAAAATACATTATCATGCAGTACCGGATAAAGATACGATTGTCAATCTTACAAATCACAGTTATTTCAATCTGTCAGGTCATGCATCCGGAAGTGCACTGGATGAAGAAGTGTGGATTAATGCGGACATGTTCACGGAAGCGGATGAGGAATCCATTCCGACAGGAATTTTCGTTCCGGTTGAAGGAACCCCTATGGACTTTAGAAATGCTAAAACAGTAGAAAAAGAAATTGGCGGAGATTACATAGCACTCAGATATGGAAATGGATACGATCATAACTGGGTATTAAATGGAGAAGGATTCAGAAAAGTAGCAGCCGCTTATTCTGAGAAGACAGGAATTAAAATGGAAGTCTCTACAGATCTTCCGGGAATGCAGTTCTATTCGGGAAACTTTTTGGTAGAAACGAAAGGAAAAGATGGGGCAGTGTACGATAAAGGACATGGAATCTGCTTTGAAACACAATATTTCCCGGATGCAATTCATAAAGATAATTTCAAATCTCCGGTTGTGAGAGCCGGAGAAAGTTATGAGACAACTACAATATATAAGTTTGTATAATAGATGCAAAGAAAAAGAAGAAAACAAAGACATTTAAAACGAAGCTGGTTCATATTGATTATAGTAGCAATAATAACGGGAGGAATTGTTTTAAAAATTCAGTCCGACCGCGCAAAACAATATACAGAAAATAAAAGTGATTATATTGATTCTGTAAGACCAGATATAGATGTAGAACTCCTGACGCCGAATGAATATTCAAGACCTGGAATTGCAACTGATAAGATTACGGGGATTGTGGTTCATTACACTGCAAATCCAGGGGCGGGTGCAAGGAATAACAGGGATTATTTTGAAGGATTAAAAGATAGTCATGTTACAAAAGCAAGCAGTAACTTTGTGGTAGGACTGGAAGGGGAAATCATTCAATGTGTTCCAACGTGGGAAGTGGCATATGCTTCCAATAGCAGGAATACAGATACTGTTTCCATTGAATGCTGTCATCCGGATGAAACGGGGAAGTTTAATGATGCGACATATCATTCAATGGTAGAGCTGTGTGCATGGTTGTGCCTGAAGTTCGATCTAAATGAAGAAGACGTGATCAGACATTATGATGTAACAGGGAAAAATTGTCCAAAGTATTTTGTGGAGCATGAAGATGCCTGGGTTCAGTTTAAAAGTGATGTAGGAAAGAAATTGAAAGAATATCAATAAATCTCCTTACTTTCATCACAGATTAAACACAATTGGGCAGTAAACTACAAGCATAAGATATGAAAGGGGCAATCAGATATGGAAAATCAATATAATTATTATACATCAGAAGATGAAAACACACAGAGTCATTATGGAATGAATGACTGGGATGAAGAACCAGAAAAGAAACCTGGAAAAAAGAAAACAAAAGGCAGTGCAAAGTGGGTAAAGGTTGTATGTACAGGACTTGTATTTGGAGTGGTTGCGAGCGCGGCATTCCAGGCAAGTAATATAGTGGGATCCAAGATAACGGGAACGACAACAACAAAAACGGCTAAGACAACAACAGCAAGCAATGCAAAACTTACAACCTCTTCCAGCAGTTCAACAACTACTGGAAATGTGACAGAGATTACAAAAAATGCAATGCCATCCATTGTATCTATTACAAATATGAGTGTGCAGGAAGTACAGAACTTTTTCGGTGGCACACAAAAACAGGAAAGTGAAAGTGCTGGATCCGGAATTATTATTGGTCAGAATGACTCAGAATTGCTGGTCGTAACCAATAATCATGTAGTAGAAGGAAGCAGTACATTAACAGTTACTTTCATTGATGAAGAAAGTGTAGAAGCCAATATCAAAGGAACAGATGCAGATAAAGACCTTGCGGTTGTAGCAGTTCCATTAAGTGAGATTAAAGATTCTACGATGAATGAAATTGCAGTAGCAACACTTGGAGATTCGGATCAGGCACAGGTAGGAGATCAGGTAATTGCAATTGGAAATGCTCTTGGATACGGACAGTCCGTAACATCTGGAATTATTTCGGCAAAAGATCGTACGATGGATAGCTATGATGGAAAATTGCTTCAGACAGATGCGGCAATCAATCCTGGTAACAGTGGTGGAGCACTATTAAATGCAAATGGAGAAGTAATTGGCATCAATTCAGCTAAGATTGCAACAGAAACAGTAGAAGGTATTGGATATGCAATTCCGGTATCCGATGTAAGTGATTTGATCACTAACCTTATGAATCAGAAAACAAAGACAAAAGTAGCAGAGTCCGAAAGAGGTTATATCGGAATAAAAGGTGTCGATGTCACATCGGATAGTGCACAGATGTATAATATGCCGACAGGAGTATATGTATCAGAAGTAATTTCAGGTGGCGGTGCAGATAAGGCTGGCATTACAAAAGGTGCAGTGATAACAGGAATTGAAGGAACAACGGTTGATGGCATGGATGCACTGCAGGAACAGCTTCAATACTATAAATCCGGAGAGACAGTAACGCTGACTGTTCAGACTCAGGGAAAGAATGGAGAATATCAAAAGAATGATGTGAAAGTGACTTTGGGAAAACAGTCAGAATAATTTAGAGAAAAAATTGATATTTGTAAATCTATGTAGTATAATGTCAATGTATGCAGAAGCCGGAAGGCAAAAAAGCACAGTTTGAAATAATACACTATGGGGAGGGACAGATTCATATGAAGTGTCCAATATGCGGTCAGGAATTAAGACCAGGAAAAAAAGATCCAAATTACTTGTTGTGCTATAATTGTAAAAAGAAGTTCAAAATACCACAGAGCGCTCACAAAGTACAGAAAAAAGCGGAGACACCGTTAACGGCAGAGACAGCAGTAATGCCAGAAATACCAGAAACACCGGTAATGCCGGAAACAACAGAAACACCAGAACCTGAAGAGCAGAAGTATTCTAATATACCACCAAAACAGGTACGTGAAAAACGCGAACAGGAAATGCGAGATGCATATGATGAACTCCTTGCTGTAGGAGATGGAAGAAAGAAAAAAGAAGAGCCAGCTCCAAAGCCACAGCCAAAAGAAGAATTAGATGATGAATTTTATGATGACATTGAAGAAGACGATGAAAAGATGTCAAAAGCACCAATCATCATTCTTGCGATTGCAATTATTGTTGTAGCTGGACTGATAGCGTTCATGTTGCTGAGATAAAAAGATTACCGACTCGTTTGTTAGAGAGTGAGTCGGTAGTCTTTTTTTGTGTGCGCCTAGCGGCGCACGTTTCCAACGGGTTAAAGTCCCGAATCCACCCGGTAGTGGGAAGGATATAGCCGA